>JADHTG010000019.1 GCA_016776505.1 Bacteroidota bacterium | reverse complement strand
GAAATACTTGACCAGCAGATTCCCATTATTCATCATTTCATAAGCATTAATTGCATAAAATGATTCATCCCACATTCGCACACTTTGATCATTGAGTTCAAGAAAAGCAGGGAAATAAGCAAAAAATATGAGTATAAGAAGGTATATATAAAACTGCTTTCGAGGTTTTTTTTCCTCAGGAGTATGCATTATGATCTTAGTCAATAGGCTCTTTTTCAATTATCAGTTGAAGCAAACTGGAAATAGTTGATTTCAGGTTTTTTCGCTCAATAATCATATCAACAAAACCTTTTTCCATCAGGAATTCAGATCGCTGAAATCCTTTTGGCAGATCTTTTCCTGTTGATTCTTTTATGACTTTGGGTCCGGCATAACCAATATTTGCCTTGGGTTCAGCAATATTAATGTCACCTTTCATACCAATAGATGCCGTCACACCACCAATGGTTGGATCAGTTAAAACGGAAATAAAAGGAATTGCTGCCTGGCCTAAAAGGGCTAATTTGGTGGCAGTTTTTGCCATTTGCATTAAGGAGTAAAAAGATTCCATCATCCTGGCCCCAACGGACCGGGAAACAATTACCAATGGAATTTTATGCTGAATGCAATAGTCGATCGCCCTGGCAATTCGTTCACCAACTGCTGAGCCCATACTTCCTCCAATGAAAGAAAAATCCATGGCAACCAGTATGAGTTCTACCCCATTCATTCTTCCTTTTCCCACCCGCGCAGCATCCGTCAAACCACTTTCAGCCTGTTCGCTCACCAACCTCTCCTTATAGGGTTGAGGTCCTTCAAAATGGAGTATATCTTTCGGTACAATCTCCCGGAATAACTCTTCATATTTACCCTCATCAAATAAAATGGAGAAATATTCTTCTGATCCGATTCTGAAATGATGTCCACAGCTGCATACAAAAAGTTGAAAGACTATTTTATCCTCCTTGATTTTCGTTTTGCATTCAGGACACTTATCCCAAACACCTTCAGGTATCGATTTTTTGAAAATGGAGCTGGAAGGAATTCCTTCAGCAATTTTTTTATACCATTTACTCATTCAGGAGTTTAAAGATCGCTCATGAAACCATTAAGCAACCGTGATGTTTTTATTCAAATACACATCCTGTATAGCATTCAACAATGCTATTCCTTCTTTCATTGGTCTTTGGAAAGATTTACGGCCTGATATTAATCCAGTTCCACCAGCCCGTTTGTTTATGATGGCTGTTTCAACTGCTTCTGCTAAATCCGAAGCACCAGAAGATGCGCCACCACTATTAATTAAACCAACACGCCCCATGTAATTATTCGCAACCTGGTATCGACATAAATCTATCGGGTGGTCAGTTGTCATTTCAGAATACACTTTAGGGCTTGTTTTCCCAAATTTGATAGCGGTAAAACCACCATTATTCGTTGGTAATTTTTGCTTTACAATATCTGCCTGGAGGGTTGATCCCAAATGATTTGCCTGTCCGGTCAGATCCGCAGAAGCATGGTAGTCAACTCCATCCTTTTTAAAAGAATCGTTGCGGGTATAACACCATAATATAGTAGCCAATCCCAATTCATGAGCTTGCTCAAAAAGTTCTGATATTTCAACTATCTGCCGGGACGAGCCTTCTGAACCAAAATAAATAGTAGCACCCACAGCTGCTGCACCCAGGTTCCAGGCCTCCTCTGCAGTGCCATATAAAATCTGATCATATTTATTTGGATAAGTTAAAAGTTCATTGTGATTTACTTTAACAATGAATGGAATTTTATGAGCATATTTTCTTGAAACAGATGCAAGAACTCCAAATGTACTGGCAACCGCGTTACATCCTCCTTCAATTGCCAGTTTGATAATATTCTCAGGATCAAAATAAATGGGATTGGGGGCAAAGCTTGCACCTGCTGAATGCTCTATACCCTGGTCAACAGGCAAAATAGACATGTAACCGCTATTCGCTAAGCGTCCGTGACCATAAATCGACTTCAGACTTTTCAGTACCTGGTTATTGCGGTTGGTGTTGATCCAAATATCATCCACAAAATCAGGAGAAGGCAGATGAAGACTATCCTTTGAAATGGCAGCATTATTATAGTTCAACAAATAATCTGCTTTATCACCTATTAATTTTACTATATCATCGAAATTCATAGTATTTGATTTTTTGATTTGTTTAGTTAATGATTTTATTAAAGTTTAAAGTTATTAAAAGTAAAATGAACAATAAAGAGCAAAAGTCAGAATAATATTTTATTGTAAATTCAAAAGATCAAATTAAGTGCTTAAAGCATGTGGACATGCCCTAAATGTGGACAAAAATTCGTTGTTAATAAGGCCTATCATTCCTGCCTGGAAAATTCTGTCGATAATATGTTATTCGGCAAATCTCAACATACAATCGAACTATTCCTATTTTTTATTGAAGAATACGAAAAAATCGGTAAGATAGTTCTTCATCCATCCAAATCGCGAATTGCTTTTGCAGCAAAAATCCGCTTTGGATATATCCATCGCTTAGGACGAAATTATGTGGATGTAGTATTCCAGTTCAGGAAAAACTATAAGGACAGCAAGCAGTTTTACAAGATCGCCCAGGTTCCCAATTCCAATATATTCAACCATTATGTTCGAATAAAAGCAAAAGAAGATATAACAAGCCAATTAAAAGAATACATGCAACTGGCTTATGATATTGGATTGAGGAAGCATTTGGAACCCTAGATGCTTCGAAATTCCAGGCTACAAGCTCCAAGATTCAAGATTAAAGCTCCAAGCTCCAAGGGCCAAATTCTCCTGAAGGGATGCCTTCGGCACAAGATCCAAATTCAAAGTATGTAGTTCAAAATTTTTCCTTCCAGTTCTATAAAGTTTTTAGAATTTACAGACACATTTTGAATTTGTCCGAAGGACTCCAATGGAGAAATTTGGGATTTAAGACTTGGGATTTGATACTACTACTTCAAAGCGATTATTTCTTTCAACAATTCGTCATAGATGGATGAACTTGTTGCCAGCATCTGTTTACCAAATAAATAATCAGGTCCTCCTGAAAAATCACTTACCTTGCCCCCTGCCTGTTTTACAATGAACGATCCTGCAGCTACATCCCAGGGATTTAAATTGTATTCGAAAAATGCGTCAAACCGGCCACAGGCAACATAAGCCAGATCGACTGCAGCAGACCCAATGCGTCTTAATCCCCTGGTTTTTTCCAGTAATTCAGAGAATATTCTGACATAGCTTTCTTTTATCTCAAAATCTTTAATTGGAAATCCGGTTCCAATCAATGCATGTTGCATTTCATTGTTACTGCTAACACGTATTTCCTTGTCATTGAGCATGGAATTGGCACCTTCCCGGGCATAAAACATTTCATCCTGCATGAGCTCGTAAACAATTCCCATGATGATTTTTTTGTTCATCATCAAGGCCACAGAAATAGAAAATGTCGGTATCTGGTGTATATAATTTGTTGTTCCATCCAGTGGGTCAATTATCCATAAGATCTCGTCCGTTTGTTCTGTGAGCGAAGGGCTGCTTTCTTCAGCAAGGAAATTAGATGAGGGAATTAATGCCGACAGCTTGCTTATCAGGAATTCTTCTGTTTCTATATCCACATAGCTTAGCAGTTCATTTCGATCTTTAAATTGTATATCGTTATGGCTTAGCTTGTTGTATTCACTTTTAATAAATCGCGAAGATTCCCTGACAATTTCACAAACCTCAGGACCCAAATGTTTTATGTCTAACATGAATTAATAGTTTGCTCAAAGTTCCGAATTAATCACAAACTTCAGACACTCGGGATCAATTATAAAAAAATCCTTCAAATTGCTAATAAATTAAACATTCCAATACCTCAACTGCTATAATAATTGTTAATTTTGCACGACTCATAAAAATGAATGGATGAATACTAAAAATCAATTCCTCCTTCCAATTCTGTTTGCAATAATGGTAGCATTTGGAATGCTGATTGGAACGAAATTTAATCCCTATCCTTATAGAAAAAGCAATTCATCCAAGCTCGATAAAATCAGTGAAGTGATTACTGATATTGACAGGGCTTATGTGGATACCATTAATAAAAACAGCCTGATCAACGAAACCATATTAAAGTTATTGCAGGATCTGGATCCACATTCTTATTATATAGATGCGTCTGAAATTGAGGCAGTTCAACAAGACCTGGAAGGGAATTTTGAGGGAATCGGAATAGAATTTAATATCTTGAGAGATACCATTATTGTAGTATCACCCATTTCAGGTGGACCATCTGAAGCCCTGGGCATACATGCCGGAGATAAAATCATTCTCATTAACGATGAAGTGGTTGCAGGCATCGGTATTAAAAATTCAGATGTCAGAAACAAATTATTAGGGAAAAAAGGGACAAAAGTAACCGTCCAAATTAAACGTTATAATGAAAAAGACCTGCTCAGCTTTACGATTACAAGGGATAAAATTCCCCTCTACAGCATTGATGCCTCTTACATGGCTGATGCGAATAGCGGGTATATTAAAATTAACAGGTTTTCCGCAACTACTTTTGAGGAATTCAAAAAAGCATTAAAAGAGCTGCAGGAAGCAGGGATGGAAGACCTGATCATTGATTTGTCCGGTAATCCTGGAGGTTATTTAAATGCAGCCTATGACATTACCAACCAGTTTTTTAGTTCCAGGAAACTAATTGTCTACACAGAAGGAAGGATGAGGAAAAGGAAAAACTATTATTCAAATGGAAGAGGATCCTTTAACTCCGGAAAAATTGTGATACTTATAGATGAAGGATCTGCTTCGGCCAGTGAAATTTTGGCTGGAGCAATTCAGGATTGGGACAGGGGGTTGGTTATAGGGCGAAAAACATTCGGGAAAGCGTTGGTTCAGGAAGAATTCACACTTTCTGATAATTCGGTTATACGTTTGACTGTGGCAAGATATTACACTCCAATGGGGAGATTTATTCAAAAACCTTATACTCATGGTAGCCATGACTACTATATGGAAATGTATGAGCGTTATTCCAATGGTCAGGTGTATTCTCAGGATTCCATTCATTTTAATGATACCTTAAAATTCACTTCTGCAAATGGCCGGATATTATATGGTGGTGGCGGGATATTTCCGGATGTGTTTGTTCCGGTAGATACGATTGGTAATACCCATTACCTGAACCAGCTGATCCGGTCTGGTGTATTCACTAATTTTGTTCTGCAATATATAGATAACAATCGCAGTTATCTGATGGCACGATTTCCTGATTTTAATTCATTCGACAAACGATTCTCATCGAATTCAATGATGGCGGAATTTATAGATTTTGCTGAAAAGTCGGGGGTTGATTACAATCAAATCGAATTTGAGCAATCCAGTAAAATCATTAATTACCAGATAAAATCACTTATTGCTCGTCAGTTATTTGAAACTGAAGACTATTACCGGGTATTTAACAAGCTAAATAATAAATTTTTGAAAGCATTAGAAGTGTTGAATTCCAATAAATTTGAAGAATTAGGAATCAGTTCAGAGCAATAAATCTAATGCATTCAGGTTATTTACCTAGCAAAGCATTTTGCATAAATGTTTAATTTTGTATTGAATAAATGATGATGATGATAAAAAAAGGGCAAACATTCTTTTTACTTATTCTTTTTAGTGTACAGCTCTTCAGCCAGGAATTGAATGTGAATGTAAATGTAATTTCTCCAAGGGTTCAATCAACTGATAAGCATGTATATGACAATATGAGGGATGGGATCAATGAATTCCTGAGAACCACGGTATGGACTGAAGATGAGTTTCAAGCAAACGAACGAATAGAATGCAGTTTCCATATAACGATTAGTGATCGGATTTCAACTGATAGATTCAAAGGGAAACTCCAAGTTAGCAGTGTTCGACCCATTTTCAATACATCCATTAATTCACCCTTATTTAATTTTCAAGATGACAATTTTGTTTTTGATTATGTAGAATACGAGAAAATTGAATTTGTTGAAGGTTCATTTACATCCAATCTTGCTGCCGTTTTGTCGTTTTACATATATTATATTTTAGGTTTGGATTATGATTCTTATTCCAGGCTTGGCGGATCTGAATATTTCAAAAAAGCCCAAAGCATAGTAAATATTGCCCAGGGCAAAGATTACCCGGGTTGGGATAATTTTACTACCAAGAAAAACAATCGCTTTTGGTTAATTGATCAAACCCTGGATAATATTCATAAACCCCTTCGTGAAATCAACTATTCATATCATCGTTTAGGATTGGATATCATGTATGTTGAAAAAGAGACCGGGCGAAACGTGATTTTAGAGGCACTTGAAAAGTTAAAGAAAATATATCGTGATGAACCCAGTTCTTTTTTACTGTCTGTTTACCTTTCAACCAAAAGATCGGAAATAATTAATATTTTCACTGGTGCTACAACAGCTGAAAAAGAAACCATGATAGATCTCGCAAAAGAAATTGATGCTGCAAAAAGTAGTGATTATTCAGAAAAACTCAAGTAAAAGTCTTCAAAATACATGCTGAAATCCTTAAGGATACAGAATTATGCTCTTATTGATGAAATTGAAATTGATTTTGAAAAAGGTTTCAATGTAATTACAGGTGAAACCGGTGCTGGAAAATCCATTCTATTGGGTGCACTGGAACTTATACTGGGTAAAAGAGTAGATACAAGTGTGCTTTTTGATCCTGCGAAAAAATGCATAGTTGAAGGAATTTTTCTTTTAAACAATCAAAAGCAAAAAAGTTTTTTTGAATCTCACGAACTGGATTTTGACAAAGAAACAAGCATCAGGAGGGAAATCAGCAGCAATGGGAAATCCCGTGCATTTATAAACGACACACCAGTAACCATCCATAGTCTAAACGACTTCAGTGGCTTATTGCTGGATATTCATTCACAATACCAAAGCTTGTTGCTGAATGACAGTGAGTTTCAGTTTTCCATACTTGACACATTTGCAGAGAATAAATCTCTCCTATCTGATTATCAAAATACTTACACATCGCTCATCGATCTCAAAAAGAAGCTAAGCCAGCTGGAGACCAATGAGATCAATGCAAAAAAAGACCTGGATTATTATGCATTTCAGCAACAGGAAATTGTGTCCCTGAACCTGGATGCTGGATCAGATAATAAGCTGGAAGATGAATTATTAATCTTGTCAAATGCAGAAAAAATAAAGGATACATTAAATCAGCTGATTTTTTCTTTCGATGAATCTGAAAATTCTCTTCTTCAGCAATTGTCAGCTGCACGTAAACAAATTGCGGAAGTTTCGAACTACAACCTTCAATTGGAATCGTTTTTTCAGAAAATTGAATCCCTTGAAATTGAGTTAAAAGATATACAGAATGAGATGTCCTCCTTTTCTGATAAAGTGGAAATTGACAATGAGAGACTGGATCAATTAACTGCCCGTTTAAATGCCATTAATCATCTGCTTAGCAAACACCATTTAAATTCTGTTGACGATTTGATCAGCCTGGAGATTGAACTACAGGATAAAATACAGCACATTACTTCCCTGGGAGACGAAATAAACTTAAAGCAAAAGCAAATAGATTCTACTTCAGAATCACTACTCCAACTGGCCACAAAACTTTCTAAAGACCGAAAAAAGATCATTCCCGAACTGGAATTAAAATTAACAGATTTATTAGCAATGGTCGGGATGAAAAAGGCTACACTGAAATTTGATTTAAATCAGGCAGAACCCATCGAACTTAAAGAATACGGGATTGATTCATTATCTATCCTGTTTAGTTCCAACAAGGGTGTTCCCATTCAGGCTGTTTCAAAAGTGGCTTCCGGAGGGGAACTTTCGAGATTGATGCTTTGCATAAAACATATTCTTGCTGGATCTTCCTTGCTGCCCAGTATTATTTTTGATGAAATTGATTTAGGTATTTCAGGGGAAATTGCTTTTAAGGTAGGTGAGTTGTTGTCATCCATGTCGGCAAGGCATCAGATTATTGCCATTACTCATCTTCCACAAGTGGCCTCTTTTGGTTCTTCACATTTCCTGGTTTACAAAACTTCAGATCAAAAAACCACCCACACAAAATTGAGAAAACTGATGTATGAGGAACGGATTTTAGAACTGGCTCAAATGATAGGCGGAGATAATCCATCAAAAATGGCAATTGAAAGCGCTAAAGAGCTAGTTAGAAATTTTTCTTAAATTTGCATACACATTTCAGTGTCGTCTAAAATAGGAAACGAATTAGATTTCAGTTAGTTCTGCGATGGTATTTGACACGTAGCTGAACCATCAGTGTTTAGAAAGATAATCGGACTGAAGTATTGTATTGAACGATCCAGCTAAACGACACTGATTCACTTTTAATTCTACTTTAAAAAGTTTTAAGATGAGTTATAATTTACTTAAAGGTAAGCGAGGTATTATATTTGGCGCCCTGAACGAAGATTCAATCGCATGGGAAGTGGCGAAAAAAGCCCATGATGAAGGAGCTCGTTTTGTATTAACCAATGCCCCAATTGCTCTTCGATTCGGAAAAATTGAGGACCTGGGTAAGTTATGTGATGCTGAAATCATTCCCGCGGATGTAACATCTATTGAAGATCTTGAGCATTTATTAATAAAATCACAGGAAATTCTGGGTGGAAAACTCGATTTCATTCTTCATTCTGTAGGAATGTCTAAAAATGTGGTTAAAAAACGCGATTATACTGACCTGAATTACAAAGACTTCATCCAGGCCATGGATATTTCCGCCATTTCTCTTCACAAATTACTTCAATCAGCCAAAAAACTGGATGCAATTAATGAATATGGTTCTGTTTTAACCTTGAGTTATATTGGAGCTCAGCGTGTATTTACTACCTATGGCGATATGACGCAGGCCAAGGCCATGCTGGAATCCATTGTGCGCAGTTTTGGATTGCATTATGGACTGGATAAAAAAGTGAGGATCAATTCAATTTCTCAATCCCCTACAAAAACAACAGCCGGAAAAGGCATCAAAGGATTTGATTCATTTTTTCATTTTGCAGGAAAAATGTCGCCCCTGGGAAACGCCACTGCAGCTGATTGTGCCGATTATTGCATCACCTTGTTTTCAGATCTAAGCCGAAAAGTGACCATGCAAAATCTCTATCATGACGGGGGTTTTAGCTCTACTGGAATTAGTTACGAGGTCTTAAAGCACTATCGACCTGATTGTGAGTGCATTAAGCACGATTTAAGACTTGAATAAGCCTTTCTGTCTTGAAAAGAGTTAAATTGAAAAATGATCGAATAGACCGCTAATCAGCAGGATCTGTTTTTACTGATTTGTCTTTTCCTCTGTATCCTTATTTTCGTCCTTTTGTTTTTGTTTGCTTTTCTGTTTTTGTTCCTTTTTTTGGCGAATTGTTAATTCCTCCTCCCCTTTCTTATGATCAACAAGGAATACCTCATGTTCTTCTACATCAGCTTTCAATAATTCTTCGGCAATTTTATCTTCCAGATATTTTTGAATTGCTCTTTTTAATGGTCTTGCACCAAATTTAGGATCATAGCCTTTATTTACAAGAAATTCGATCGCTTTATCAGTTAATTCGATCTCAAAATTCATTTCGGCCAGCCGGTCCCTTAATTCCTGGATGGGGTTACGGACAATTTTACGAATATGATCTTTGGTCAAAGAATTGAATATGATGACATCATCAATCCTGTTAAGGAATTCCGGAGAAAAATAACGTTTCAGCTCTTTTTCAACTATAAGTCTGTTTTGATCATCTGTATTGTCCTTGATACTGAAACCAATCCCGGATCCAAAATCTTTCACCTGCCGTGATCCGATATTGGAAGTAATGATGATAATGGTATTTCTGAAATCTATTCTGCGACCCAATCCATCAATTATGAATCCTTCGTCCAGTATTTGAAGTAAGATATTATTTACATCTGCATGAGCTTTCTCAATTTCATCAAATAGGACCACTGAATAGGGTTTACGCCTGACTTTCTCGGTTAGCTGTCCTCCTTCTTCATATCCCACATAGCCCGGAGGTGCACCTACCAAACGGGATACATTGAATTTCTCCATGTATTCACTCATGTCAATCCGGATCAATGCATCATCTGCATCAAATAAATATTTCGCCAGCACCTTGCCTAATTCCGTTTTTCCAACACCGGTAGGTCCAAGAAAAATAAATGATCCAATGGGTCTGTTGGGATTTTTTAAACCTGCTCTTGTGCGTTGAATGGCTTTTGTCAGCTTTTGAATGGCCAGTTTTTGTCCTATTATAACTTCCTGCAGCTCTGCTTCCATATTCAATAATCGCATACCTTCATTTCTTGCAATTCGCTTCACAGGAATACCTGTCATCATGGCAACTACCTCACTGACATGTTCTTCAGAGACTGTAAAGCGATGTTTTTTACTTTCCTCCTCCCACTTTTGTTTATGAATTTCCAGTTGCTCTATCAATTTCTTTTCCTGGTCTCTCAATTTGGCCGCTTCCTCATATTTCTGGCTTTTTACAGCATCATTTTTACTATGCTTTATTTTCTCCACTTGTTCTTCCAGATCCAATATGGATGACGGAACATGGATATTGGTAATATGTACCCTGGCACCAGCCTCATCCAGTATATCAATTGCTTTATCGGGCAAATGCCTGTCGTTAATATAGCGATGGCTTAAATTGACACAAGCGTTAATGGCATCAGGTGTGTAAAAAACATTGTGATGATCTTCATATCTATCCTTAATATTTGAAAGAATTTCCAATGTTTCTTCCACGGACGGAGGATTAACCATCACGATCTGGAATCTTCGTTCAAGGGCACCATCTTTTTCAATATGCTGCCTGTATTCATCCAGTGTGGTTGCACCAATGCACTGGAGTTCACCCCTGGCCAATGCAGGTTTAAACATATTGGAAGCATCCAGAGAACCAGATGCACCGCCTGCACCCACTATGGTATGAAGCTCGTCTATAAAAAGAATGACATCATTGTTGTTTTCAAGTTCATTTAAAACGGCTTTCATTCTTTCTTCAAACTGTCCGCGATACTTGGTACCTGCCACTAAAGAAGCTAAATCAAGCGCAACAATTCGTTTATTGAATAAAATTCGACTGACTTTCTTTTGAATGATCCGCAATGCCAAACCCTCGGTAATAGCTGATTTGCCTACCCCGGGTTCACCAATTAATACCGGATTATTTTTCTTTCTGCGACTTAAAATCTGGCTGACCCGCTCTATTTCTGTTTCACGTCCTACGATTGGATCCAATTTTCCGTCTTCAGCCATCCTGGTCAGATCCCGTCCAAAATTATCAAGAACCGGCGTTTTGGTTTTAGAAGATTTGGATTTGCCTGCTCCGCTTACAGGCTTTTCCTGCTCTTCTGCAAATTCATCTTCATCTTCAGGGTCAGAGGGTAAATCTGCCTTGGAATAAAATCTTTCTATTAATTCCTCTTTCAGATTTTCATAATTGATCGAATATTTATGCATCACCTGGGAGGCGATATTGTCTTCATCTTTTAGAATAGACAATAAGAGATGTTCTGTATCAATGACCTCACTTTTTAATATACGGGCTTCGAGATAGGTGAGTTTCAATACATTCTCTGCTTGCTTGGTCAATGGAATATTTCCACTGACCCCATCCGTTTTATCAGAAGTATTTCGAATTACATCTTCCAATGATTTCTTTAATCGCAGAATATCAATATCCATGTTGTTAACTGCTTTTATTGCTTTGCCAACACCTTCCCTTATTAAACCCAGTAGCAAATGCTCCGGTCCTATGTAGTCATGGCCCAGCCGAATGGCTTCTTCCCTGCTGTACTGGATTACATCCTGAACTCTTGGTGAAAATTTCGCGTTCATTTATATTATCGTATTAATTTACTTCAAAATTGATATGGCAAAAGGTTCAATTATTAAGCCATTGCCAAGATTTAGCTTAACAACTGCCAAATTTACGAAATATACAAACGGAATGTCTCAATATAGATATTAACATTCACCATTTTAGTAAATTAAAGGTAGTTAAGATACAAACTAAAAAACTACTCCCAAATAAACAATCAGGAGTAGTATCAAAAATTATCAGCTGAGATTAGTTTTTATAAAATCTCGTAATGGTACCTCTTTGATTATCAGCACTTATCTCAATGAAGTACAGCCCTGTGTTCAAGTGATCTACTTTCAGATTGAGCAGAAAATCACCATGTACATGCTGTTTATCCTCCAACAGTAATTTACCAGTCAAATCATACATTTGAATCGATAATTTAGATGCATTATTTATTGATCCTTCAATAAACAGCTGATCTTTCCCAGGATTTGGATATAGTTTCAGATTAATTTCCCGGTTATTCAGCAGCTTCAGCCCCACTGTAGTTGTATCAGTGAAATATCCTGCAATATCATTTTTATCTCTTGGTGTCAGCTTCCAGTTTCCAAAACTATAATAAAGCAGACCCTGAATAAAATCTAAATGTTGATTTAAAGCCAGACTATCCACATTAAAATTTCCTTCAATAAAACGTGACAAATCGTCAACTCTTAAACCAACCGGATTAGTTGTGTCAATACCTATTACCCATTCACCATAGTTTCCAGTTGGATCATCTGCATTAAGCTCAACCACATATACATCTGGAAATTTAAGCAGCATACTTTCAAAAGGTTCAGAATGTAAAAATATGCCTGCTGCAATGGAGTCTAGATTGGAATTAATAATAAATGCCGGAAGTGTATTATTACTGGACAAAACTGTATGATTGGCACCTCCTGCGTTGAATAAGAAGGTGACATCATATTCTTCAACAACCTGTGCATGTTTAATTGACACTTCATCCCCCAGTTTCAGGTCTGCCAGACCATCACCCGTCTTTGCACGAAGTAAGATACCTGACCAGCCGTCAGTTCCGGATTGTAAGCCCACATTACCCAATTGATCCAATGTAGCTGTAACTATACCGCTAATATCCATATCTACGTCAACTCCATTCCAGATAGATGCCCCATTGCCCAATGGTGTTTCCTGGATTTGAGAAATTTGAGTAATACCACCATTAATGACTCTATACATCGATCCCGTAGCTAATGAATCCGGATAGTTTGAATACAGACCATTATTGTCAATTGCCTTAAACCAATAATTGACGTATTCATCATTTGCCTGAGCTGGAATTGTAGCACTATAAGTTTTACCATCTCCACCTTTAGTCATTGTTAGTTGGGTGAAAGTCATATTTCCCAAACCTACTGAATAATAGAGATTTGCACTGACAATAGATCCATCATTATCCGTTATCACAGCCTTGACAATTACGTCATCAGAAGAGGAAGCAACAACCGGATCTCTCACAATCTGGCTTATGAAGGGTGCTGCAGCTGCTACACTTATATCTGAAGGTAAGAGCGGGTTTATTTGATAGCCATAACTTCCATTTTCCTCGATAATTCCTTGGATATAATTCAGTTTTGTTCCTTCAGAAGGAACCTGGAAAATATAATCATTACACCAATTCGCACTGGCATTGGCATCATTTCTATAATAACCTGAATTATCATCAATTTGCATTTTGTTCCCATTTACATCCTGAACACTCCAGAACTTCCTGGCGCCTCCAGTTCCTGGTCTGTCACTTACATCAACTACAGTAACATTATCGAAACGGACCATCATGCCTTCGTATTTTTCTCCTGTATACCATTGGGTTACCATGGAACCTGTTCCGTCATTTTTCTCACAAACATCTATAGTTAGGAGCTCGGGATCCACAATATGAGTTGTATCGATGGTGGAGGGAATATCTACGATTTCGCTCTCAATTGGCATCAAATAGATTTGGGAATTATTATTATAACGCCCCATTATTCCTGTTGCTTTTACAGTATAACCGGGAATAAAATTTTCGTAGAATTTAGTTTCAGCGTTTAACTGATTCAGATCTCCAGAATAATTACTAAGTCCTCCCGGATCAATAAAAATCATCAATCCTCCCCATTCATGCAATGAAGTATCAACAATCCAGCAAGCTTTTCTTGAAGTGGCACTTTTTGCATAATACTGGGGATTGAATACAACTACGCCTTGAAAAGTAACAGTATCACCATATTTATAATATGCAGGTTCATCTGCTCCACCAACCAAGTCGACGGAATCAACATACTGAAGACTGTCCATCCGAATTACTCTTCCATGTGTCTGAGCAAAAGAATAAAAGCCAAGGATTAAAAGTCCGAATAACAAGTAAAATCGTTTCATTTTTTTTAAATATTTAATAATTAATAATTTTATTTAAGAATGGCAAATTTGCCTGTTTTAACGATGTTTCCACTATAATCCTTTACTGAAAAGAGGTATAAGCCCTGGGTAATGGTTTGCCCGTTTTCGGACAGCAGATCCCAGGCATGTTCGCCACCGGAAAAAACACGTTTCTCGGAACCGCTAAAACGGCTGAACCATTGAATGTCGTCCCCCTTGTAAAAATCAGCATCGTGCTCCAGCCGCCTGACAATATCACCGGATAAGGTATAAATGATTATTTCACATCGGGAGGGCAGGTTATAAAAATAGATCTTTTTTGTACGGGAAGTGACTCCATCCCAGGAAGCTGAAACCCGGTATGGATTTGGATAAACACCAATTTCCTGGCTGCCTCCATCATCAGCTGCCGAGCCAATGAACACACTATAAGAATTCTCTACTTTTGAGGATTCAAGGGATTCTAAATCCAGTTCTTTATCACCTTCATCAAAAGCTGTTAAAATAAAGAGGTATTGCCAACCATTTAATAATCCATCCATACTGTAGTGAAAAATATATTCAGTCGGGTCATCTTTAAATGTCATAGGCTGAACTAAGCGAATCGCATCAAATCCATTGTTGTATCCAATATCATTTCCAATAGAATCCCATGAGGCAACCAGTTTTGCCGATGAAGACAAATTCAGATCCAGGTCATCACCTACTTTCGTTCTGTAAAGTTTGAATCCTTCAAAATCTTTTTTCTTTGAAATGGGATCAAGAGAATGAATGGAGCTTTCATCCCAATAAATATCAACCTTCTGGTTTGATGAGATGATTTTTACTTTTGGCGATAAAGGGGGCTCCGGTAAAATATACCTGTCCAGTTCGCTGTTGGCATTCAGATCTTCTCCAACATCCAGCTGACCATTTTCATTTACATCTTCACCAATATATGTTCTTTTTGCCCAATTCAGGTGTTCATTTAGTTCTTCCCTGCTGTCTTCATCATTGGTCATGTATTTTAATTGTTTGGCAGCCACAAAAGCAATGACAAAATTCACAGCTTCTCCAGCTTTTATTTCAGGAACCGGCCCTACAGAAAGCAGTTGTGTTTTATTGCTAGGTGCATCCAAAGCCGGATCAGGGAATGAGAGTCCATTCTTCATTTTTGCGTAACGTTGAAGATCGTCTTCAGGTGCACCAAATTTACTTCCATCAAAAGTCCTGAAATTCCAGAAATTACCATTTACTGCTATATGGTAGCCTGAATCCGCTTTTAGTTTCCAGTTATTCGGATGATAATAAAGATCTCTCCATTCAATCCCGAGGAACTGCACAGCACCATAAGACTGGGTGAAATCAATATCATCTCCATTTACCTGGTAGGCATAAATAGCATCGAAAGAATCGACAAAACCGCCTCCTCCCTTATTGTAAAATGCAGTACCTGCATCCTGTGTTACATTCACATTTCTAATCACCAGATCAGTCCAAATGCCAAGATAAACAGAATCCCAATCTTCATCTGAGTGATTGGTAATCTCATAATCGAAAATGACGAAAAAATCAGCAAAGGAATAATTCCAGGCATAACCATTTAAATCCGATACCACTTTCAATGGAAAATCATGATTTGAAATAGGAATACTTGTTCCGGGCACGACATTATTTGAATCTGTTGTCACACAACGAAATTGTTGATGCGCTATAGCTGAAGCAGAATAGAAATCACTGGAAGGTTGAGATGATTTTGTTGTAATCGGTCCGGTGGCTGTGAATTCAAATCCATTTCCACCGGCAAAATATCCATATGGTGCATCAATTGATGCAGTCGAAACCCGTATTTGTCCATTGACCACTGCACCCACCCATAATCCACCCTCAAACAAATGCTCAATACCACTATTCATTGGGTATTCCATGGATGGAGGTCCGGATGGATTATTCCTGATGTTTGGCTGGCCAACAGTTCCTACATTACTTAAGGTCAGACCCAAATTTCCAATATCAAATGTTTTCTGCTCAAAAAATTGAGAAATAGAAAGAAGTGGCAAAAATGTAAATACTAGATAAAGGAAAGTTTTTCTCATCAAAACAAAATTAAGGATTCTAGCTACAATTGAACATGATCCTTAAGGGAATTTTAAGAAAGAATTATACTTAACAAACGATTTGATCAAATCATCCTCATGAATTATTTGATAAGTATCAAGATCTTTGTTTAATAAGTACAGAACAGCTTATATTTGCATATATAAATAATTTAGTAAAAACAGATTTTCACAGGATTACAAATTGAATGACTCGGTCAATAAGATTTTGTTATCCTCCCTATGTTTTTATCTTTGCGCCTAATTTTTCATATTTTTTACAGAAATATTATTTGAAACAAAAGAATTTACATGGAGAAAAATGATTTAATGCGTGGTGGTGACTTCCTGCTAAAACAAACTAAAGCCAATGATGTTTTTATTCCTGAAGAATTTGATGAAGAGCAATTAATGATCGCACAAACATGTGAAGATTTTTTGGAATCTGAAGTATTTGCGAATCTTGATCGCATCGATGCACAGGAAAAGGATTTAATGCCATCCATCCTAAAAAAATCGGGTGATCTGGGTTTGTTGGGCATTTCAATTCCGGGCGAATACGATGGCTTTGACCAGTCTTTTATCACTTCCATGAGAGCCAATGAGGCTATTGGATCTGCTTATTCGTTTTCCGTTGCTTACATGGCCCATACAGGCATTGGTACACTTCCACTTCTCTATTATGGGAATGAGGATCAAAAACAAAAATATATTCCAAAACTGGCCAGTGGAGAAATGCTTGCCGCTTACTGCCTGACAGAACCGGGAGCAGGATCAGATGCAAATTCCGGGAAATCAAAAGCTATTCTTTCAGAAGATGGAAAGAACTACATTTTAAATGGTCAAAAAATGTGGATTACCAATGGGGGTTTTGCTGACCTTTTAACTGTTTTTGCTAAAATAGACAACGACAGGGTTTTGAGCGCATTTATGGTTGAAACCAGCTCTGAAGGGATCACCATTAGTCCGGAGGAAAAGAAAATGGGTATTAAAGGTTCATCCACCACCCAAATCTTTTTCAATGATGTGAAAGTACCGGTTGAAAACTTACTGGGCAAACGAGGAGAGGGATTTAGAATAGCGTTAAATATCCTGCATATCGGACGAATAAAATTAGGTGGAACAGTTTTGGGTGCCTGTAAAAAAGCCATTAACAACTCGGTGATTTATGCCAATGAGCGCAAACAGTTTGGCAGTTTAATCTCCAGTTTCACTGCTATAAAATATAAACTGGCAGAGCAAGTCATACGTACATGGGTAGCAGAGTCTGCAGTTTACAGGGCAACGGGTGATGTTGAACAAATCATTCAAAAACTGATAAAGGAAGGCAAAAAAAAGGGAGAGGCCAATATTGGTGGAATTGCAGAGTTTGCTATCGAGGCAGCATTGCTCAAAGTATATGGTTCAGAAGCACTGGATTATGTAGTGGATGAAGCAGTGCAAATATATGGGGGAATGGGTTTTTCCTCTGAAGCACCTGTTGACAGGGCTTACAGAGATTCCCGTATCAACCGGATCTTTGAAGGAACCAATGAGATCAACAGGCTTTTAGCAGTGGATACTACACTGAAAAAAGCTCCAAAAGGTGAATTCCCAATATTTGAAAAAGCTGCAGAACTTTTACAAAACCTGGATCAATATTCTTCAACAAAGGCTCCTGCTTCATATTTTGAAGAAAAAGCTCATTATGTAAATAATTTTAAGAATGCCATCCTCATGCTTATTGGTGTGGCCAATGAAAAATTAAGGAAGGAACTGGTAAAAGAGCAGGAGATTCAGATGAATATTGCAGATATGATGATGGGTCTCTATGCAGCAGAATCCACTTTATTGAGGATTCAAAAATTGAATTCAATAAAAGGAGAGGAAGCAATTTCTTATTGCAAAAATATCCTGGACATTTTCATTTATGATACTTCAAACAGCATTTTTAAAGCCGGGCAGGATGCATTGAATTCTGTTGTTGAGGGAGAAGAAAATGAAAAATATATGAATGCATTGCAAACATTTACACAGGTTGCAGGTGTTAACATCAGGGATGCAAGAAGAAGAATTGCTGATAAATTGATTGATGATAACCTGTATAAATTTTAATATAAAGGTATTCTAATATGGAAAAGCTATCTAAATATCAGGTAGCTTTTTTTGATTCCCTGAATTGATCTAATTTTGTTTCTTCCAGGGAGAGTTGGCAGAGTGGTCGAATGCGGTGGTCTCGAAAACCATTTTCCGATGTGAATTGGAACAAGGGTTCGAATCCCTTACTCTCCGCAATCGCCTTCCGAAGTTTTGTACTCAAAACGAAGGGAGGCTTTTCTTTCAAATTAAAAAACAAACCTATACATCTTAAACAGGCTTCGGAGGAGACACTCCGTTATCGATTGCCGGGAAATGTTCACGTGCAGGCCTGGGAATAAAAATGAGATCACGAAGTGATCAATTTTTTCAGCTTTAATAAACGTCTTGCATGCTGTCTTCACCAGCTTCCACAACCATTGGTGGGGACACCAATATTTACATCTGGATTTTTAGCTTTGCAATCACCCGTCCATAGGAGCATGAAATAATCCTACTCTTTGCACTATAAAAGCAATTTAAATCAAAGTCCTGAAATTCAACAGTTTAGGTTTTTTAGAAGTAACTTGATCCATCCCAGCAATGGGTGCAAAGCTTCTCCTTTGGAAGGCCAATGGCATCAACCAAATCGCTTAGTTTTTGAAACTTCAGGGAAGACAAATCCAGTTCTTTTCTTATTTGTTCAACCATGGCTTCGTATTTACCATTTTTTGTATCTGAATATTCAGTCATATCAGCATTCTCATGTCCCTCTAGTACTTTAACAGCTTTATGAGTAGCTAAATCAAGATGGGATCGAGAGCGACTAAAGTTAAGAAACTCGCAAGGGTGAGTAAGTGGTGGACAGGCAATACGCATATGCACTTCTTTCATTCCAGCAGCATATAAATCCCTCACATTGTCTTTTAACTGAGTTCCTCGTACAATGGAATCATCCAGGAAAATGCCAATATTATCTTTTATAATAGCTTTGTTTGGCAGGAGTTTCATTTTTGCAACCAGGTCACGCATATCCTGATTTTGTGGCATAAAGCTTCGGGGCCATGTTGGTGTGTATTTTGAATAAGGACGTTTTAAAGGAGTTCCTTGCTCATTGGAGTATCCCATAGCATGTCCAAAACCTGAATCAGGAATGCCAGCAACAAAATCAGATTTTATATCATCATTTTTTCCCAGGGCAGCGCCACATCTGTACCTGCATTCATCCACATTAATTCCTTCATAAAATGAGGGAGGATAGCCATAATAAACCCATAGAAAAGAACAAACCTGCATTTGTTCATTGGGCTTTCTAAGTTGCTCATATCCTTCTGCAGTTATCTTAACAATTTCAGCTGCACCAAGGTAATACTCAATTTCGTAACCCAGATTTGGGAATGAACAAGTTTCAAAAGCGGCAGCATATCCGGTATTTTTCTTTCCTATAACAATTGGAGTTCTGCCAAGTTTATCACGGGCAGCAATAATCCCATCTTCAGTAAGAATTAATATAGAGCATGAGCCTTTCACTTTATCGTAAACGTTTTCAATGCCAGATACAAAATCTTTACACTCGGCTACAAGCATGGCAACAAGTTCTGTAGGATTTATATCTCCTTCACTTACTTCAGAAAATGTACGGTGTTGTTCCATATACCTTTTCTCCAACTCATCGCTATTTACAATTTTTGAAACTGAAACAACGGCAAAACGACCTAAATGAGAAGTAACGATAATGGGTTGAGCTTCATTATCACTGATAACACCAATTCCACTTCTACCAGCAAAATTTTCGTAATCATTTTCAAATTTGGTTCTGAAGTATGAGTTTTCTAAACTATGAATTGCTCGTTGAAATCCTTTTTCTTTTGAGAAAAATGCCATTCCACCTCTTTTGGTTCCAAGGTGAGAATGATAATCAGTACCATAAAATACATCTGAAACGCAGTCACCTTTTAATATACTGCCGAAAAATCCGCTCATTCTAAGTTGATATTAGTTTAATATTTAAAAGTTGCAAAGTATATGATTTTTTTTCAATTGAAGTTGAATAGTTGATAAACTGGCGAGATTGTTAATACTTTTATTCTGGCATGGTATGAAAGAATAATTGTAGATATCATATGATTATATTCTCATTTTGTGATTGTTATCTTTCATGAGCAAGAAATTTTATAAAATCAAGACTCAAAATTTCTTATTCAAAAAAACTGTTAATAATTTTTGAAATTATGTCGCAATAATTTATTTTTTGTTATAACTTTGTCATGAAGAGAAGAGTAGTTTTTTGATGAGTTTAGGTTGACGCCCGTTGACCTAGACTCATTTTTTTTATATCTTTCCCTATTCAAACCAATGATTACCAATGATTCATTGAAATGAATTCAGCTAAGGCAGATCCACATATTTTTCATTTTAAGGAATTCTCCATCAAACAAAAAAATTCTGCCATGAAAGTGGGAATAGACGGTGTATTATTAGGTGCATGGACGAAAGTTTCAAATTGCCATAAGATATTAGATATCGGCACCGGAACCGGATTATTGGCTTTAATGATAGCACAACAATCCCCTTCCTTGATAGATGCAGTTGAAATGAATGAACTGGCATTTCATGAGGCAAAACAAAACACAAAAGAGTCAAAATGGCATGACCGAATAAGCATATACCATTCTTCATTCCAGGAATTCGCCAAATCTACAGACGCGACTTATGATCTGATCATATCCAATCCGCCTTACCATCAGGAAACTGTTAAATCGGGAATTGAAAGCAGGATTGCTTCAAGAAGTTCTTCATTCTTAGAACTCAGGGAATTGTTATACCTATCAAAAAAATTGATGCACAAGGATTCCAGGATGTCATTCATTTATCCATATGCCCGATTCAAAGAAATACAGGAAAGTTGTCAGGTACTCGGCCTGTATATGAACCGAGTTTGTTTTGTCAAGCCTAATCCAAATAAGGACATTCACAGGGTATTAGTTGAATTACAACTTGAAAAGAAAAAAATGACAGAATCCAGAATGATCATTGAAAATGAAGAGCATTTAAATTATACAGAAGAGTTTAAAGAATTGACAAAGGATTTTTATTTGAATTTTTAATTTAACCTTCACACATCTAATTCTTCGTAATTTACATGTTTATATAAACGTGATTCCCAATGAATACAACATTAGCCATTCTTATCCTTACAGTTCTCGTAATTATTGCCATCAAACTTGTTAGAAATAAAAGCGTTAAGAAACCAACAAAAGCTTTTCCGCCAGAATGGAGAATGATATTGTTTGAACGGGTAAACTATTATAGAGCCTTAGACGAAGCGGAAAAGGGTCGTTTTGAATATGAAGTTCAAAAGTTTTTATTGAACAAAAAAGTGACTGGAATTAAAACTGAAATTGATGACATTGACAGGCTACTTATTGCATCTGGTGCCGTAATGCCTATTTTCGGTTTTCCGCAATGGGATTATCTGCACCTGGATGAAGTTATACTTTACCCAAGCCTATTCAATGAAAATCATGAAACAAGTGGTGATGGACGAGCTATAAAAGGAATGGTAGGAAGTGGATATATGGACGGGAAAATGATCTTATCAAAAGCATCCCTGAGGCATGGTTTTAAAAATACGACTGACAAAAAAAATGTGGCCATTCATGAGTTTACTCATCTGATTGATAAAACGGATGGGAAAATAGATGGCATACCGAAAGTCATCATGGACAACCAAAACGCTTTACCCTGGTTTGACTTGATCATAAAAAATATTGAGGATATATACCAGGATGATAGTGACATCAACCCATACGGTGCAACTGATCCATCGGAATTTCTAGCTGTAGCTACTGAATATTTTTTTGAAAGGCCAAAACTCATGAAAGTCAAACATCCTGAGCTATACCATGCCATGGAAATAATATTCAATCAGAAAATGGCCCAGCGACACCTGGAGAGTTTAAGCAAAAAGAAAACCGGACGCAATGATCCCTGTCCTTGCGGAAGTGGTAAAAAACATAAACATTGTTGCGGGAAATAACTGAAGATCAAACAAAAGCACCAGAGCACCTAATTAAGAAAAATCCCCTCTTCCTCTATTCGAATAAGTCGTTTTTTGTAAAGTGTCCCTAATGCCTTTTTAAATGCTTTTTTACTTATCTGGAATATTTCTTTGATCACAGCAGGATCGGATTTATCCGTTAAATTTAAAAATCCATTATTTTCTTTTAAAACTTTCAGAATCAAATCAGCATGTGGTAAAATATTTTTATATGATTCCAATTGCAGGCTCACATCGATCTTATTATCCTCCCGGATTTTTTTGATGTAACCTTTTGTTTCCAGTCCAAGATGCATTTTTTGGAAGGTTTCATTTTCAAATATTAATCCCACATAAGTTTGATTAATGATGCATTTATACCCGAGATCACTTTTGCCGGCAATTAATAGATCCACCTCATCTCCTTCCTTTAGTTCGATGTTTTTAGTCTGGAAATATTTATTCACTTTAGCTGTGGCCACCAAACGATCTGTTTGTTCGTCCAGATAGAGGTAAACGATGTATTTCCTTCCTTCCTGCATTTCGTTTCGTTGTTCTGAAAAAGGACACAACAATTCTTTAGGCAATCCCCAGTCAAGGAAAGCTCCTACTTTAGTAACGCTTGTGACTTTCAGGCAGGCAAATTGCCCCAAAGATATTTTAGGATAAATAGTAGTTGCTACAACTCTGTCTTCAGAATCCTTGTATACAAAAACGCCAATTTCGTCTTCTTCTTTTAATTCTTCACTCACGTAGGCATTCGGTAACAGCACCTCTACCCCTTCCTCATCTTGCAGGTAAAAACCATGGTCAGTTCTTCGCACTGCTTTAAGGACATTGTATTTTCCGAGTTCAGGCATCTTTTTGGATCAGACTACAAAAATACATTGCTTTCAGGACATTATCCAGTACTAAAATTTGAAATGATCTATTTTCAGAAGAATTCAAAATTATGTTTACAGTCGGAAGTGAATTAATGGGTACATACGCAAAAAACCTGTTCACTAAATAGCAAACAGGCTTCAATTATATTCAAAAATAATTATTTTAAAATTGCTTTCGAGATCACTACTCGCTGAACCTGGTTAGTTCCTTCATAAATCTGGCATAGTTTGACATCCCGCATGATTTTTTCAATTCCAAAATCAGTGGAATATCCATCACCGGCCATGACCTGAACAGCATCAGTAGCTACTTTCATAGCAATATCTGATGCCCTCAACTTGGACATGGCAGAAAGCAAACTGAATCCTTTTTGTTGTGTATCATAAGCCCATGCAGCTTTATGGGTAATTAATCGAGCCACTTCCACATCTGTCGCCATATCAGCCAACATAAAAGCAACACCCTGTTGAGAAGCAATGGGTTGACCAAACTGTATACGTTTTTTAGCCCAATCCCTGGAAACCTCATAGGCTGACCTGGCGCCACCAACACTCAATGCGGCTACGCCTGTCCTGGTCCGGTCGAAGGTTTTCATCGCAATCAAAAATCCATGTCCTTCCTCTCCCAATTTATTTTCTGCAGGAATCTCGACATCTGTAAAAATGAGTTCATTTTGCACCGATGCCTTCTGCCCCATTTTCTGTAAGCGTGGTTTTATCTCAATTCCCGGTGCATCTGATGGAACAACAAATGCTGTAAGACTCCTGGCTCCCCTGTCTGGTTCAGTCAATGCGAAAACTGTCATGAAACTGGAAACCTCGGCATTGGTAATAAAGCGTTTATGTCCGTTCAGTATGTATTTGTCACCGTGCTTGATGGCTGCAGATTTTATTCCTGCCACATCTGATCCTGCATTCGGTTCAGTTAAACAATAGGCTGCCACACCTTTGTCTTCTACAATTCGTCCGAACCATTTTTTTTGTTGTTTCTCGTTCGCAGCCAGAAAAAGCGGCGTCAATGCCAATGTACTTGCATCAATACAAATTCCGATACCAATGCAACCAGCACCCATTTCTTCAGAGGCCAGGGCACCCTCATAGAGGCTGAAACCATTGCCACCAAATTTTTCAGGCATGGGACCATTCATGATCTTTTCGTCATATGCAGCTTTCACTACCTCCCATGGAAATTCAGCCAATTTATCATATTTCAATGCATTGGGCTTAAACCATCGTTCCGTAAAATCCCTGTATTTTTCTATTATATCAGTTTCTTTATTGCTTAGAGAAAAGTCCAACATAGCTGCCTCCTTTATTTAGTTATTTAAATTATTTTTAAATCAGGTTTTGAAGAAAGCGAAAATACTAAATTATTAATTATTTCAAAACCAATTATATATCCTGAAACTTAAAATGCTGAATAATTTTTAAGATGCATAAAAAGCCTGTTTACCAGTCTTTTTCCTGTAATAGTTTTCAAAAGAATCATCACATCTTTATATTTTATTAATTTGCACCAGATAAAAATATATGCATGAAGAAAATAAAGAGTATTAGACAATATGTAGCGGCAGTAGCAGATATGAACGAAAAGGTTGAACAATGGAACGTAAAAACCTACCGAGAACTAGATATGGAAGGAAGAGAAACACTTGAGACTCATTACCAGGCCAATGGAGAAATGGAAAGTAAAACCCTATGGACATTCAACAACAAAGCCCAGATCACTGAGAAGGTCACCTACCTGTCAGATGGAGAAATTGCTGAAACCTTCCGCTACAGATATGGAGATAATGAAAAAATCACCTTACAGGAAATTAAATATGCAGATGGATCAAGTACATTTAAAAAATATGATCACCAAGGCGACAGAATTTTAATCAGGATTGAGGACGATGAAGGTGACGAAGAAGGAAGGGAGCTCATACGATTTGATAACAAGGGGAATGTTTTGGAAGAAAGCGGTTGGGATGAGCAGGATCAACTCCTGACCCAGGTTCTTATGCAATACGATGAAAATAGCAATTTGATCGTAAAAGAGGAATTTGGCGAAGATGAGGAATTTATATCCAAAACCATTTTCAAATTTGATGAAAAAGGCAACCAAACCGAAGTGCTTACGCTTACACTCAACAACGAGATCATAAGTAAACGGGAAAGTATATACAATGAAGATGATCTGGTGACAGAAGAATTGGTGGATGGATACAGGGTAGTCTATGAATATGATAATCAAGGAAAAAGAATAAGAGATGAGATTATAGATCCGCACGACAATACTGAATCCTTCACAGAATATAATTTTAATAATGAAGGAATATTGGAAAGCTCTGTATCCTGTCAGAAAGGGAATTTGATGTATTCAGCTGAGTCAGGCAATAAGGGAGGGAAAAGAGCTGCATTTCTCATTTCGAAATATGAATATGAGTTTTATGATGAAGAGATTTGACAACTTAACAGATTTGACAACTTTTAGAAAGTTGTCAAATCTCTATTCCAATGCTTCTTTTTTCTGCTGTCGGGCCAGCTTTCGCTTAGCTTTTTTATCAGGGACCAATTGCATTTCCATATCCCAAAGATCCATGTCAAATTTCTTCCCGCTGAACAGCAGAGGAATGCTCCCTATGATCACAGAAGCAATTCCAACTGAAGCTGCTAGCACACCAAAGACAATTAAGATACCTGACCCACAGGCATCAGATCCAGCAATAGAATATCCATAAAATATCCAATAGCCACCTAAAACAGTAACTAATGTTCCTGTTGCCATGACGACCTTTCCTGAAATTTGAATAACTTTCAATCCGCTTGATTTGGCTCTTATCTGTTTGAAGTCTTCAAAATCATATTCTACTCCATCAATAAGGAGTTTGTTTTCTTTTATGCCCTCCAGTCTACCCTTATTCTTAGCACCATCCACTTTTTTCCAGTGTGTAATTTTCTTTCCTTTGACCAGATACTTTGTTTTTCCTTTTTCTTTATGTGTTAAAAGCAGGATGGTATCATATATTACTTCATTCTGAGCGTGAAGTTCAAACTGCATCAAAGCCATGGATAAAATGCAAAAAATCAGGACTTTCATATTTTAATAATTCATTTAATTTTAATTTTCTCATTTATTGATATGAAATAAATAATGTGAATCATGATAAATTGAATTATAAACTGCATTAGTAAGCATCTAATTTCAAATTTATAATAATTAATATGTGTAAAACTTTTTTGACGATAACACAAATTTGTTATAACTTTATGGTTCTAAATAAAGTGTAATAAATTAATTTTCATTTATAAAACACAAGGGGGCAATATATGAATATTTCTACACTATTGAACTTTATTGTTTTTGGTATTAATTTCGACACCTTTTTAATTGTTACATCCATAATTATTATCGTGCTTTTGGTTCTTGGAATAATTCTCATGGTTAGGAATGTCCGTCCAATAACCGGCTTTTTGCTATTAATTCTTGTAATAGCGCTAATAATTGGTGTAGCTTATGATGGGAAAGGAATAAAAAGATCACTAAAAACTACTTACGAGAAAGTTTTTAAAGGTTAACCAAAATTACTTATTACTACAAAGGGGTATTCTGGAAATTGTTTTGCATTTTTAGTACTTAGCAATTTCCTTAATGTATTTGTCCCTTATTAGTTTTAATTTAGGTAAATCCAGTTTTTTCCAATAGATCCTTACTATATCTTCAATTTGTCCGTTTAGATACATCGTACCATAAGCAGCATCAAAATCTTTGAAATCCCAATTGTTTTTAATATTCTTGGTGATTTGGGCAAATAACTTCCAACTTAGATTCCTATTAATAATAAAATAAGCCATATTTGGATTATCATCAAACATCAGTTGATTCTCTCCTTCCATCAAATCAAAGAATTTCTTCACATGTATAATACCCATTTCATTAATTTCCTTCCTTCTTTTGAATTCAATTCCCTCAGAAGCAAAGCATTGCTGCAATTCATGAATTAACTCATAAGATTTCAAATCTTTAATTCGAGCGCCAAAATAATGATCATTATAGATCGTAATCATTGCGGATGCAGCTTCAAATGAATGTTCAAAGTATTTTTGGACACTTTTTGAAGTCCTGGCAACCAATTCACGGTTGACTACCTTTTGAGTAATGAAATACAGATAGGAAGGGACTCCTTCTTCTGGTGTTTCATGATGGTAACCACTAAAAGGATCTTTGATTTCTAATACCAGGCTATTAGGTAGAACATGATAGTCTACATTAATTAATCTTTCCAGTTTGACTATTGTCCCTATGGTACCGCTTGTCATTTTTTTCATAAAGTTAGAAGTAAAAGTTGCTATAAATAAGGTAATAATGGTCACTATAACCAGTCTTCAAATTTAACAAAAAAACTCAGATCTTCAAAAGATTGATAAGGATGAAAAGAACTATTAAGCCTAACTAAAAAGCTTGCTAAAACAAAAAAATCACAACAAAACCAATTATTTATATAAAATAATATCTATTATATGATACAAAAAAACTTAGTTCTCAGTATAACAGTGTTATTATTTTCACGAGCTAAAGGCCCGCCAACAAAGCCTTTCACGAAGTACCAATCAATTTATTAATAATTTTATATAGATTATCTTAGCAAATAATCTAAATTCAACCACTTTTTATAATTAGTTATAAATCATAAATTCCAATATTATGGAATCAAAAACACAAGACTACCATATTAGTTTCTTTAAACCTGCTAATCCTCAAACCAAAGCGAATCGAAATATGATTATTTTATTTGTTTCAGTCTGGGCTGTTGCCATTTTTGGATTTCAGATTTTATTAAAAGTAATTCAGAAACCTAGTCCGGAAGTTGCCTACCAAAAATATGACTTGATTTGGGACAATATCAACAGTAATACTGCTGATTATACTGAAATACAACAATTTGCTCAAATCAGTTTACAGGTCTTAAGTAAAGTTTTTATTAGTGCAGATGAAAGAAAAGCTCTTGATATAGCCCTCACGTCATCTCTCTATAAACTGCTAAATAATGATGATAAGATAGTTTTTATTCAAAAAATAAGCAAATTCGAAAAACTCAAGATTGAAATTGATAATATTTCTGACGCAGATTATATTTCTTCACGAAATGAATTAGCAGTCTATGTAAGTCCAATTATTGGTTTGGGATTAAATGATGTAAGAATGACAATTTTACCCCTGGAATTATTGTCTGCAGAAGTTTCTGGATTTAATGAAAATATAAAAGTTCAAATCCCGGGTATCATGGAAAAATATCTGATTCATAATGAATCCGCTTTAACCAGGGCCAGTTTTTTAGGATTCCCTTTTCATTATTTTTATACCGCAGTTTTCCTGTTGGTCTTATTTGTCATCCTTTGTTTGCTGTATTGCGTTAAAACGGAAGCACTCAATAAGAAATTTGGGATAAATGACTGATATAGATTAATCCAAAAGATAAAACACATGAAAAATAAATTAGTCACAATAATCCTGTTACTCAGCTCTACCACACTACTTGAAGCTGCAAATGGAGCTACTAAACTGGATGGAAGTTTTAAAGTGGGGCCTGCAATCATCATGATAGCTATATTGGTCCTGTTCGTATTGGTGGGTATTATTTTCAGGGCAAAAAACACCTCAGATTTTTATGCAGCTGGCAGGAGTATTTCTAAAGTTGGCTCAGGAATGGCTATCGCCTCAAATTGGATGAGTGCTGCCTCATTCCTGGGCATGGCTGCTTTAATGTACGGAACTGGTTATCATGGATTAGCATATGTTGTAGGCTGGACAGGAGGCTATGTTCTACTCCTGGTTTTGATGGCTGGACAGATTCGGAAATATGGGAAATATACGGCCGCTGATTTTATTGGAGACAGGTACTATTCACAATCATTGCGTGCAGTGGGAGCCATAATCGCAGTGTTGATCTCAATTGCTTATTGCGTAGGTCAATTTGGAGGAATAGGACTTATGTTCAAATGGATTATGGGTATGGAATATAGATTTGCTGTAATTATTGGTGGTGCCGTGGTTCTATCCTATACATTAATATCAGGCATGTTAGGTGTTACCAAAAATATGCAAATTCAGTATGTAATAATCATCATCTCATTTTTGATTCCTTTATTTATTTTAAATTATAAATTTGATTATTTTTGGCTAATGCCGCAAATAGGATATGGTTCTACAGTTTCTGATGTGGTCCATGGAATTCCTTTGGCTGAAACCAATCAAATATATAACTCATTTGGACATGCTTTTGCAATCGTCCCATCGCCAGAATATGCCATGCCCTGGGATCCGGCAACAGGACAAACTTTCTTTCAATGGATAGCTATTTCATTTTCTTTGATGATTGGAACAGCAGGTTTACCTCATGTGATCCAAAGATTCTATGTTGTTCCAAAAGCAAGTGATGCACGATGGTCAGTTGTCTGGGGCTTATTTTTTATATGTATTTTGTATTGGAGTGCTCCTGTATATTCCGCTTTGGGTAAAATTCTGTCAGCACACCCTGAAATTGGAAAACTGGAAAAAGATGCAATTGTGGTATATACTGCTCAACTTGGAAATATTCATCCATTGATTGTGGGATTTTTAGCAGCCGGAGGTGTATCAGCTGCATTCTCAACCGTTTCTGGATTACTGGTAGCAGGATCATCAGCATTTGCCCACGACTTATATGTAAAAGTATTCAGACCCAAATCATCACCAAAAATGCAATTGTTAATGGCCAGAATTGCAACTGTGGTGATGGCTGTTATAGTTGCATCAATTGCTCTTCTGAAACTTGCGCTTATAGGACAATTGGTGGCTGTGGCTTTCTCACTTGCCGGCTGTACTATATTCCCATTATTTTTACTGGGTATTTGGTGGAGTGGATCTAACCGTCAGGGAGCAATTGCAGGATTAATTGCGGGTGGATTGGTTTCATTAGTTGCCATTTTTTACTTCATTGGAACTAAGCAAGCCTGGAATCTCCCATTTGCAGAATTCATAAATTATTATTTAGGAGCATGGTATTTTGCTATATTTGGAGCTCCATTAGCTATTATCACACATATTATTGTATCAAAATTCACACCCGAAACTCCTTTTGAAATTAGGAAATTTTTGTTTGAAAATGTTCATGCTTAATGGGTTTTTTGAAAAATAAAAATGTAAGGGTTATCATTCTGGTCATGGTAACTCTTGTTATTATTAGCACTGTAGTATCACAGAAATATTACAGGAAAATTAATCAATCAAATGATCCAAGAGTGGTTAAAGCTTTGGAGTTGTATAAAGACTACAATAGGTATGTTCAAAAAAATAATTTCCTCCAGGTATTAAGTTTACTTGATTCTATTGAAAATATATATACCACTTTACCACATTACGCCCATTCATTTGAACCAGGAGTACTCGATAATAATCGATCTGCAGTTTATTTAACTCTTGCCATACATAAAGATAGTATTCAATTATTTCATAAAAATCAAATTTTCAAAACCTTTACAAAGGACAGCCTTTTGAATTTAGCTTTCAATGCAGTTGAAAAAAGCATTACATGCTATATGAATTGGTTAAATACATTCCAGGATCTATCCGAAATTGAAATAAGGAATACTATTGAGTTCGAATTCCTTGAAGGACTTGAAAAATATGCTGATGAAGATCAGGGAAAGTATTTAGAAAAGAGGATAAAAGATCTGATTGCTGCTCAATCTGAAACGAAGCGCAGGTTATCAGTAAGCTACACTAACCTGGGCATTATTTATCGGCATAAGAAGAATTATAAACAAGCAATTACTTACTATGAAAGAGCGATTGAACTATGGGATCAAAACCTATCTGCTGAAAATAATCTGAAAAAATTATTAGGTAAACCTGAGAAGAAAAGATCATTTATCCAAAAATTATTCCCACCAAAAAAAAATTAAACAGTATCATCAAATTTCAAATAAAGATGAGTTTCTATATTAGGGGATAAGCTCAATCCAAAATTGCACAAAACTCCTTTGCAGCAAAATCAAATTAAAATAATGTTTCGTAAATAAAGATTTAACAACATTAGTTTAATAATTTTGCGCTTCAAGAAAATCCCTTTATGCCATCACAAGAAGTCATTTTTTTTATTCTTTTTTTAGTTGGAATACTAACAATACTGCTGTTTGACCTGGGTATTTTTACTAAAGGAAGCCATGTTATTTCCTTCAAAGAGGCCACTATCTGGACCATGGTATGGGTTTCCCTGAGTATCGGTTTCTATATCTTTATTATGTTAAAAGGCGAGCTTATTCATGGTATTGAAAACCTGGAGGATATAAGGAACAAGATAGCATTATACAAGCATCCTATCCAGATAACAGATGATTTCGAATATAGCCTAAAAGTATACCGACATAATCTTTCACTTGAATACATTACGGGTTATCTTATTGAATATGCACTATCAGTTGATAACATATTTGTTATTATCATGATCTTGATCTCATTTAATGTACAGGAAAAATATTACAAGAAAATATTGTTCTGGGGCATTCTTGGAGCCATTATCATGCGATTTTTATTTATTTTTCTGAGTGCGGCTCTTATTCAAAAGTTTGGCTGGGTTTTGTATATTTTTGGTGGCCTGCTCATATTTACAGGTGTCCGAATGTTTCTAACCAGGAATGAAGAAGAAAAAATTGATACGGCTGATCACCCTATTGTCAAGTTTATGTCCAAGTATTTCAGGGTTTACCCGCATTTTGTAGTTCATCGTTTTTTTATCAGTAAAAACAAGAAAATTCAAATGACCCCTTTGTTTTTAGTATTGCTTGTTATTGAGTTTACTGATGTCATTTTTGCAGTGGATTCAGTCCCTGCTATTTTTTCTATTACTAAAGATCCATTCATTGTCTTCTTTTCTAATATATTCGCCATTTTAGGATTGAGATCATTGTTTTTCCTTGTGATGAACATTATGAATATTTTCCACTACTTAAAACTTGGATTGTCCATTTTACTTGTATTTATTGGGGTAAAAATGCTGGCTCATCACTGGCTGGAACACATTGGTTTTACAACTGCACATTCACTGTATATTGTCCTGGGAATCCTGTCAATCAGTATACTTGCCTCCGTTGTATTTCCTGTGAAAAAACAAGAAATAGAAAAAAAGGATGAAACACTTTAACATCACAGTTATTGGGCACGTCCAGGGAATCGGTTATAGATGGCAAGCTCAGAAAAAAGCCACATTTTTAGGATTAAAAGGATTTATTGAAAATCGACCGGATGCGACCGTATATATTGAAGTTGAAGGAAAACCTGAAAAATTGAAAGACTTTATTGAATGGTGCAAAAGCGGACCATCAAATGCTGTGGTACATGATTTACAGATTGATGAATGCGAATTAAAAGAATATACTCATTTCCATATCAGGCATTGACAAGAATCCGGTATTTAGTGCAATTCTTGCATTTCATCTTGCAATTAGAAAAAATAATACGCTGCCAGTAAAATTCTCAGGTTCGCCACTTCTTCCGATCCCTGAACCTGTCCCAGTGAGTTGTTAGTTTCAAAGCTTCCATAAGCAGCTACCGTGTATTCGCATTCTGCAGCCAAGCGGATTTTTCCGATATTATACATAATCCGTGGGGAAAATCTATAAACATAGTCGATATTACCTCCTCTGCTCATATAAGAAGAGGAACTTGTCCAATCCTTTAAATTTTTTAAAGAAGCCATATTTTTAGAAAATCCTGCAAATACACCAACTTGAATTTTATTCCCGTTGGTATGGATATCTGTCCAAAAAGACAGATTATCCAGTGTTGTATAATCATACAAATCCTTATTCACTATATGGGTATCTTCAGTATATGCATAAGCATATCCACCCAGCATGGTCAAATCATATAAATTCTGACCATAAATTCCTTCCAATTTAACAGTCAAATCGGTTGTTTTTACTTTCAAATAGGCTATTCCGGCAAACCCTTCTACTGTTTCATTCGTTTGGTAACCGCTACTGCTGATCAGTCTTGGTTGCAAATATTTGGCATCACCGGCAATTCCTGCAACCAGCATATTCCCTTTTGCTTTGTTTTCCCTTTTATAATGCAATTTCAAATTCATATTAGGAATGCGTGAGTTTCTTAATGATGCAGATCCTCCCGGAGAGGTAAAATCACGCTGGGACATGGCTGTTACAATCAAATTAAAATTTCCAAATGATTTTGTAAAGCGAATTTGTGGATTTCTTGAAAAAGGTTGGAAAGGAGCACCGGTATTAAAGGAAACCACATGGGGAAAACAATCGGGAATAAAAAGGGCATTCCAGCTTTGTCCCAATAGCAATTCGGAATGTTCCCATTTTAGTTTAAAATATGCGTGACGCAATCGGAATCCATTGATATCAGCATTCGAATGTCCAAAAAAAGCGCCTTCAATCAGGCCAGAAGTTTTCGCCCCAAAGGCATCAGGTCCCGTGATTTTTCCAGTCAAACGAGATTGAATTGAAAGAAAGTTAAAACTTGCTGCAGCATTTACATCATTGCCATCCATATCCAGATTAATATTCTTTGGATATAAAAGGAAATGACCTTCCCGTATATCTGTGGTTTGACGACTGTCAAAAAAGAAATCATTTTTTACAAAACCCGAAAATTTAATTCCAAAGTTTTTGTCAGCAGCGGGAGTCTGTGATTTCAAGAAAAATGGCAAAATGATAATCAACAAAAAAAGCAATCTTTTATTCATAGCATAAACTTATAGTTACAGTAAATCTACCTAATTTTAAAAAAACAATATACTAAATATTCAAATTGTGTACCTTTGTATCGTAAATAGCTATATTTCATTTTCTTAAGTAATAAATAACCGTGAAATATTTTATCCTGTCGGTATTCATTTTATTACCAATGTTCGGGTTTTCGCAACTTAAAAACAGCTCCTATCCTGCATCATCCAAAGTTTCGTTGGATTCAAAAATTTTAGGATTAAAAAGCATCTCAAAAGGCATGTTGTGTAAAGACATTCGCAACTTAAGCAAAGATGAACCTTCCTCCTTGTATATTCTTGGTAAATCAGACGCAGGCAGGTATTATATGAATTATTCACCTTTTGGAGCCACTTTTATAAGCAGTATGCTATTCCCTCCTGCTGGTTTGCTCACCACAATTGCAATGACTATTAGTCCACCAAAGGAAGAATATTTTGGTCTCCCGGATGAGAAACTTTTATTACTTTCAGATCAGAATTATTACAGTGGTTATTCTAAAACTGCCAGAAAAAAGAAAATATTAAGATCATGGGGTGGATTTTTTAATGGGACTGTTTTTTTTTATGTTGGTTTAAGAATGTTTGGATATAAAATAGAAGATTACTTGTAACTAAGAACATGTTTGATACATCAAAACCCTATACATTTGATCGTGTTGTCAGGATCGCAATAGCTGCACTGATAGTTTATGCAGTCATCTATTTACTTGGCTATTTAAGCCAGGTATTAATACCCTTTGCCATTGCTATATTGTTAGCATACCTCATCAACCCATTAACTAATTTGATTCAAAAGAAGTTAAAAGCCCGAATCTGGGCTGTTATTGTAAGTCTGGTTGGAATATCTGCTGTCCTATTTCTCATAGGCTGGATTTTAGCACCATTGATTGCCAGGGAAATAAAATATGTTGGGGGCATGTTGTACACTCTCTACAATAATCTAATTGAAAATGGTCAATTAAGTGAAGGCCTTCCAAATTTTATCAATGAATTCGTTCTTAATTTATGGCAGACAAAAGAATTTCAGGACGCACTGGTCAATGAAGGATTTCTTGCTGCCTCACTAGAAATAATACGAAAATTTATACCTGAGTTAGTGAATATTATTGGAGCCTTATGGACCTTATTAACCGGTTTATTGGGATTTTTAATAGTCCTTCTGTATTTGATCTTCATCTTACTTTATTATGAAAGAATTCGAATTGGATGGAAAGAACTTATTCCAGCCCGCTTTAAAGTTCAGGTTCTGGATTTCGTACATGAATTTGAGGATATTATGAATCGATATTTCCGAAACCAGGCCCTTGTTGCAGGAACGGTAGGTGTTTTATTTGCAACAGGTTTTGGAATAATTGGTCTGCCACTGGGTATTTTCATTGGAATTGGAATGGGTATTTTGAACATGGTTCCTTATTTACAAATTGTTGGATACATTCCCATATTATTATCTGTTTCCCTGTATGCACTTGAGCATGGTGAGGGATTTTGGATGATGGCGGGTCTGGCCACCCTTGTAGTTGCCATAGTCCAATCATTCCAGGATATATTTTTAGTTCCCAAGATCATGGGTAGGGTAACAGGTTTTAATCCTGCCATGATCTTATTATCCATCAGTATCTGGGGTAAACTATTAGGTCTGTTTGGCTTGATCATCGCATTGCCACTTACCTATTTGCTATTAGCTTATTACAGACGGTTCATATTGGGAGCTCCAGTGATCAAAAGGAAAAATCAAGACCTGAAACCGCCTGCCACTTAAATAATTAATGATTATTTTAATTTTCGATTCTTTAGATTTTTCCTCCTGTTTTTTATGATTCATCACTTAATTTTCAGTGCTTAATCACAATATATTGTTAATTTTGTACTTATTAATAATAGCTGGCATTTATTAGAATGGCAAAAATCAAGTATAAATTCAATCCGGATAACCTGGCGTTTGAAAAATTCAAACGATCCCGGTTTGAATGGTTTGTCCGTCTTGCTGGCATTATTTCCGCCTTCATCATCCTGTCTTTCGGATTTTATTTAGTTGTTTCGTTTTTCTTTGAAACACCACGCGAAAAAATTCAAAAAAGAGAAATTGACTACCTTCAACTTCAGAATAAGCTTCAAAATGAACGGGTTGAGGTATTGAGTAATATTGTAGCTGAACTTGAGAACCGGGATGAAAACATCTACCGGAATATTTTTGAAGCAGAACCTATCCCAAAGAGTATCCGCGATGCAGGCTATGGAGGGGTTGAAAAATATGCCAACCTGGAAGGATATTCCAATTCTGAATTGGTCATGGAATCTCAAAAACAAATCGACAAACTATCGAAGAAATTATATGTGCTGACGAAATCTTATGATGACCTGGAAGATTTAGCAGCAAAAAAAGGAGAAATGCTTGCTTCAATACCAGCTATCCAGCCTGTTAAAACATCTGACAGAATGCGCATAGCTTCAGGCTTTGGATGGCGTGTACACCCACTATACAAAGTGATCAAATTTCATGAAGGGCTGGATTTTACAGGGACAGTTGGTTCGGACATTTATGCAACTGGGGATGGTGTTGTTGTGGAAGTAGCCTATTCCAGAAGAGGTTATGGAAATAAAGTGGTTATCTCTCACGGGTTTGGATACAAAACATTATATGCCCATATGCAAAAGTTTAATGTGAGGAGAGGTCAAAAAGTGAAAAGAGGGGAAAAAATCGGAACTCTTGGAAATACAGGTCTTTCAATAGGACCTCACTTGCATTATGAAGTGATATTAAATGGAAGAAAAATAAACCCGGTTTATTTCTTCCATAATGATTTGTCACCTGAAGAATATGAAAAAGTGCTTCAACTTGCAGAACAAGCCAATCAGGCTCTTGATTAGAAATGGAAACTAAACAACCACTCGATAAATTATATTATTCTATCAGCGAAGTAGCCGATATGCTGAATGTAAATTCATCTCTTATACGCTTTTGGGAAAAAGAATTTTCGTCCTATGTAAAGCCTAAAAAAAACAGGAACGGCAAGCGCATGTTTACACCCTCAGATATTGACACCTTGAAGAAAATTTACTATTTGACAAAAGATAAGGGATACACACTCAGTGGTGCTCGCAATTATTTAAATGCCGGTAAAAAAGACCTGGATCAGAAGGTGTATCTAACCGAGTCACTGAAAAGCATTAAAAGTTTTCTATTAAACCTTAGGAATCAACTTAATGATTAATACAGCTCATGCCTGCTTCCAGCCTTAAGGAATATTTAGCAAACCTGGTCATACGAATTCGCAAACGCAAACAGCTTAATAAATCCACACAAATTAATTACAGCAAATCCCGGGTTATAGGAATTATCTATCGAAGGGTTAACAAAACCGGTGCATCCCAGGTGGATGAATTCATTGAAAAGTTGAAGCAAGATGGAAAACAGGTATACAGTTTGGAGTATATCCCGAAAGAAAACGATTCAGATTACCAGTTAAAGGAGTTAAATCATTTTTCATTACGCGATAAGGATCTGAATTTTTTAGATATCCCGAAACGGGTCATTCACACTAATTTCTGTAGCAAACATTTTGACATGCTCATTAATCTTTCGATGGCCAATCTTGCCCAACTGCATTATATCTGTGCACTGTGCTCATCTTCCATGAAAGTTGGATTTTATTTTGATGGTTATTCAACATATTACGATTTGATGGTGGATGCAAAGGGAAGTCTTGATTTTAAGGAACACCTGAATACCATGTTTTCGTTTATCAAACAAATTAATAAAAATTAATACTATGATTTTCAAAGGATTAGGAGTTGCTGTGATCACACCTTTCACGCCATCACTGGAAGTTGATTATGATGCGTTTAAACGAATTATCATAAATTTGATAGATCAGGGAGTCGATTATCTTGTGTTGATGGGTACTACTGCAGAATCACCCACTTTAAGTTCCTTGGAGAAAAGGAAGATTATTGACACAGCCATTGAAATCAATAAAGACAGGCTTCCCTTGGTTGTGGGGATAGGTGGAAATAATACGATGCAGTTAGTTAAAGAAATTAGCGCATTTGATTTCACTTCTCTTCACGGGATTCTGTCAGTTTCTCCCTATTACAATAAACCCAGCCAGGAAGGAATCTATCAGCACTATAAAATATTATCAGAGTCAACAGATATGCCAATTATTCTGTATAATGTCCCGGGTAGAACGGGATCTAATTTACTGGCAGAAACGACTCTTAGACTGGCGCATGATTTTAAGAATATTGCCGCCATTAAGGAAGCTTCAGGGGATCTCCCGCAAATCATGCAGATCATCCAAAGCAAACCCGAAGATTTTCTGGTTATTTCTGGAGATGATTTACTCACTTTGCCTCAAATGGCATTGGGCATGGACGGTGTGATTTCGGTTATCGGAAATGCAATGCCAGCTGAATTTGCTGACATGCTTAAACTTGCGTTGACCGATCCGTTGAAAGCATCATCCATTCATTACAAATTATTGAAATTTATTCATTTGATCTTTGCTGAAGGGAATCCCGCTGGAATTAAAGCCTTGCTTAACCATATGAAATTATGTGAACCACACGTCAGGCCACCACTTGTACAGGCCAGCCAGAGTTTAGTTGACCGAATAAAAGATGAATTACTGAATTTTAATTCCTAGAAAGGAACTTCTTCGTCATCATCACTTGCACGGGAGTTGATGGTAATTGTTCCATCCTGATCCGTTTCTTCCAGTATATTATCAGTGAGGTTAACGAATTGGGCAAATTTGGTAATGAATTTAAGGTTGACAGTTTTGGTATTACCATGCCTGTTTTTGGCAATATTCAATTCGGCTAAACCGTGAATGGGATTACTGTCTTCATCTTCGGTCAAACCATAATATTCAGGTCGATAAATAAAAATGACCTGGTCAGCATCCTGCTCAATGGAACCTGATTCTCTCAAGTCAGATAAGATGGGTCTTTTATTCCCTCCCCTTTTCTCCACTTCACGGCTCAGCTGGGATAATGCAACAACCGGGATGTTCAGTTCTTTTGCCAAACCTTTCAGCGCACGTGATATCTGGCTGATTTCCTGTTCCCTGTTCATGTTTTTCCTTTGATCCACATGTGCATTCATTAATTGAAGGTAGTCGATCACAACCATTTCAATGTTGTGCTGACTTTTTAATCTCCTGCATTTTGCCCTCAATTCGAACACATTGATACCCGGCGTATCATCAATGAAAATATTGGCTTTTGACAATTTGTCGATCTTGGTGTTTAATTGTTGCCATTCATAGCTTTCCAAATTTCCACTCCTCAATTTCTCAGATTCAAGCTTGGCTTCAGCCAGGATTAGTCTTTGAACCAATTGGATGGAGGACATCTCAAGGGAAAAAATGGCCACTCCTCTATTAAAATCCACAGAAGCATTCCTGGCCATTGACAGAGCAAATGCAGTTTTACCCATTCCGGGTCTGGATGCAATGATGATTAAATCAGATGGCTGCCATCCGGATGTAACCCGATCTAAATCAAAAAAGCCACTTGGAACACCAGACAAGCCTCCTTTGTCCTTGTTTTTGCTCATTTCCTCTATCACCTCCAGGGATTGAGAAATCAGGGTACTCATAGGCGTATAACTTCCCTTGAGGTTTCCCTGGGCTACATTATATAACTCCTGTTCGGCCTTATCTAATAAATCAAATACGTCCGTCGTTTCATCGTATGCTTCATGCTGAACCTCGCTTGATATTTTGATTAATTCCCGCAGTATGTATTTTTCAACCAAAATGCGTGTATGGTAATCAATATTAGCACTACTACCTACTCTATTTGTCAATTCGGCAATATAATAGGCCCCACCTACTTGCTCCAGACTTCCCCTGTGTCTGAGTTCATTGGTAACTGTGAGAATATCAATGGGTTTATTACTTTCAAATAATCCTATAATGGCCCTGTAAATCTCCTTATGCTCATCCCTGTAAAAGACATCTGCATTCAGCATATCCAGCACATCAATCAAAGCATCTTTTTCAAGCATTAAGGCACCCAATACGGCCTCTTCTATATGTATAGCCTGGGGTGGAAGCTTACCAAACTCCACCATCTGGCCCGCGGACTGGGGCACTTTCTTTCTGATTGAAGCAAGTTTTTCACTAAAAGAGTCGGTCTTTTTTTCCATTAAATTACTTCAATTTTCTCTTATAGGTTTATTAATTTTGGTGCTAAAATTACATTCCTATATCAACTTAGCATAATGCCTGCCCTTGTTAAAACTTTATCAACATAAGCTTATATTATTGTGCAAAGATTGTTGAAACATTTTTTTTCAGCCTGTAGAATGTTTAAAACCAGATGAATATTTTCCACATAAATAGTAAATTGTGGTCATGCTAATTCTATAATTTACTAAACAATTAAAATTGGCATTTTGAATCTCCAACCTGAAAGCCCAAAATTATTTTTCATTTTTTTTTCTACATTTTTTTCTGAATTCAAAAAATGACATAATTCACTGATAATCTATCAAATATGTACAATAATCACACTTTTAAATACTTACAAACAAATCAACATATGTGAAACAAAAAAGCTTTAAAACAAAGTTATAAATAGGAATATTTAATTTTTATAATAAATGGCACTAAATACAGTTTTACAATGACATCTAACTCATTGAGCTGAATTATTTTTGTTACTTTCTGTATAGCCCATAAAAAAGGCTGAATCAATTGATCCAGCCCTAACATTAAATTCAAACGGATTAATTAATGTGCCGAACCTTTGACTTCGAATTTACCACTTGAGCTTTCTACAATTTTCTTTAACCACCAATCAGGATAACCTGGTTGATCAGGACCCACCGGGTAGCCTGTTTCTGTTCTGAGAAAGATACCTTCTTTTTCTTTTTTGATGTTTCCATCAATATATTTTGTAAATAAGAACTGCCCTAACTCCCTCCAGTCATCAACCAGATTATTCGCCGTATTCACTGAATAATTTGTAATAAAATCAATAGCCAATTCCGGATTATTTTTATAGAGAGCTTTTGCCGCCTCATCAATTACCGGTGTAAGTTCTGCATATTTATTCTCCATGGCTGCTTGCTTCAATCTGACATCCTTTATGATATAGCTGTATCTTGAATAGGTCCAGTTGGCTACCATATTAAACACCCAGAATGCAGCATCCCAGTTAAAGGTTAGCAAATCTCCATTGCCCACCTGATAGGAAAATGGAACTTCAGACATGCCACAATACATAGGTGCATACACAGTTGTATTTGCATCGTCTACTCCGAACCAATGTATTCCTCCGATGGGATCAGGCAACCAGTTTCTGGATTGAGAGACGAAGGAAAAGCCTGTTTGCTGAGTTGCTGTTGCTCTTTCATTGCAAAAGGTCACCCCATCCACTTCCCATGTCAATGGCCTCCACCTGTAAGGCAATTCCCAGGGGCCTGCTCCTAAATCCTTTGTCATATCCCAATTTGTACCTTCCAGATGATCCCTCATAAATTTCATGAGGTCCTGGGCAGATAATTTATAGTCAGGCTTTATCCATAAAGGCATTCTGTTTTTTGCAAAATCATTCTTCCCATGCTCGATTATTCCGGAAGCATAATCAGCATATTTGCCCATTTTTTTATTTACATCTTTGAAAAATGACCAGACTCTCATCTCGCAGAACCGGGCACCTCCAAAACCAACCGGAGCATAGATATCTGAAAAGCTAAAGTCCTTGTCCTTTCCGGTGAACCATCCTTTTTCACGAGCAAAACTGATGACATCGGGTGCATGGAAAACCACTTGATCCTCATTAAACCAGTCATTTTTTTCCTGAAAATCGAATGTGGTGATTCTTGCCTGGTTCGCATGAGCACAAACATAGCCATCTGGTATTTTCATAGCCACCCATAAGGCGCCTTTTTGCCCTTCTCCTTTTCCAATCAATTCCATGATCCAGACTTCATTTTTATCTGAAATGGAAAACGATTCACCACTGCTATAATATCCATATTCATCAAACAAACCTGCCATAACCTGTATGGCTTCCCGTGCAGTTTTTGCGCGTTGTAAGGCGATAAACATCAAATTACCATAATCTACTATACCGCTGTGAAAATTTGAAAGTTCCTTTCGCCCTCCATAAGTTGTTTCACCTATAGTAAGCTGGTGTTCATTCATCAGTCCCACAACAGAGTAGGTATGTTTCACTTGTTTTATCTGACCCAATAATTTATGTGTATCCCATTCAATAATGTCCATCATGCTACCGGCAGGATAATCCATGGCAGGTCTGTAATATAATTCACCATACAATACATGCGCATCTGCAGCATAGGTTATCATATTTGAACCATCCACTGATGCACCTTTAGTAACTAAAAAATTTGTACAGGCCTCTGATGTACCGATTGTGATTAAAGAAATCAAGAGTATTAAAGAACCAAATTTTTTCATATTCATCTTATTTTAATTAAAAAAACAATAGCTGGCAAATATACTATAATTGCCAGAGACAAATTAATTCAGGAAAGAAATATCAATTTCAATTCTCTTTGAGGAAGGCATGAAGAATAGCAAAAAGACGTTGTTTTCGGATGGGTTTAGGTATATACTCATCGCAGCCTGCCTGTCGGCTTTTTTCCCGCTCATTGGACATGGCAAATGCCGTTATGGCAACAACCGGTAAATCTTTTCTGAACTTTTTAATCAGGCTGGTGGCCTCATAACCGTTCATGCCAGGCATCTGAACATCCATTAATACTGCATCGATTTCCATGTCCTGTTTGCAAATCCTGACCGCTTCATTGCCTTTTTTAACCCAGATAATGGATGCATGTGTAGATTTAAGAATTTGCTCCAGAATTCTGAAATTAGATTCAATATCTTCCGCAACCAGTATTTTATGGTCGGACCAATCAGGTGCTTCATCAATTTCAATAATTTCACCTTCTTTATGTTCATTTATATTCTTTTCTTCCTTATTGAAAGGAAGGTTAAAAATAAATTTAGATCCAATCCCCAATTTTGATTCAACCCAGAGGTCTCCTCCCATAAAATTCACCAGGTTTTTGGAAATTGTCAGCCCCAAACCTGTTCCACCATGTTCCCTGGTCAATGAGTTTTTAGCTTGAGAAAACCGATCAAATATGATATTCAAATCTTCAGGAGACATTCCAATTCCTGTATCAGAGACATAAAACTGAATATTGTGATCCTGTAGCTCATAACCCAGGATTATCTTTCCTTTTTCAGTAAACTTAATGGCATTGCTTATCAGATTTGTAAAAACCTGTCGTAAGCGATTTGGATCATTATACAGGATAATCTTTTCAATTCCTTCAGTATAAATGATTTCCAATTTAGCTTTACAATTTTCAGAACTCTTGATCAAATTATTGAATGTTTTGTTCATTTCATCCAATATTGTTTTTAAAGAAAACTCCACTTTTTTGATCCTCAATTCACCTGATTCAATTTTTGAAATATCAATTATATCATCGATTAAGTCCAGTAAAGCATTTACATTTTTCTGAATAACACCTACAAATTCTGCTTTTTCATTATTGGAATAAAAAGGATCACCCAGAAAACTGGTGAAACCCACAATGGCATTCATAGGTGTGCGAATCTCATGTGACATATTGGCTAAAAAAGCTGTTTTGAGAATATCAGACTCTTCTGCTTTCCGCCTGGATTCTTTGAGTTTTAATTCAAAATTCTTTCTTTGGGTCAAATCCAGCATAAAAAGAATCATCTGGTCTTTAGATTCTCCGATCAGCACAAATCCAATAAGTACCCAAATTAATTTACCATCTCTTGAGATTAATTGCTTCTCGTAAGGAGTGCAGGAACCTTTCAGTTTTGCTTCCAGCATTTTTTGTTCGTCAATTACATGAAATTCCTTTGGTGTTTGCTTTTTCCAGTCAATTGTTTCTCCAACTATTTCATCTCCGCTATAACCCAATATTCTTTGAAATTCACGATTGGCATCTTTTATTTCCCCCTTGATAGAACAAAAGCATGTTCCAGCAATACCGGATTTAAAAAATGCACGTAATTTCTCTTCATTTTCTTTAATTGAATTTTCTGATATTTTCCTTTCCACTGACAATCCAATTTGAGTGGAAACAAATGTCAGGACATCCAGATCCTTTTCTGAATAGGCTTTTTCATCTGAATAACTTTGCACAATCAGTGCTCCAATTATTCTGTTGGATGCCATTAAAGGAACTCCTAACCATACTTCACAAATAGTCCCCAGAAATTCAATTTCATTTGCTTTCTTTAACTCCACAATATCTGGTTTCCTCAACAACAGTCCCTTCCTTTGATTCAGCAAATATTTAGTTAACGTTTTACCGGCTGGAAAAGAATCGAAGCTATCTTTTTCGTCTACATAGTAAGGCAGGGAGATCGTATCTGAATCTTTATCATAAAGAGCTATCATGAAATTTGAAGTATCAATTACTCGGCTGAGTTCTGAGCGGATCATACTAAAAAGTTCTACCAAATCCTTGGTAATATTCACCGCATTAGCAATTTTAAAAATGACAGATTGTATATTCTCCGTTCTTTTTTTTGAGGTAATATCACGAACAGCCATTACTTTTACAGCCTGGCCCTTATAATCCATCCCTTTTACCCGGATCTGCGCATTGAAAATTTGACCGTCTTTTTTTTGCCCGATAATATCTATTGCAGTTTTTTTAATGCTTGTTAATCTGTCGCGAACTACATTTGTATTATCCGGACTAAATAATGTGTAGATATCTTTGTTCCGCAGTTCTTTTGAGCTATAACCAAACATCTCGGTTGCTGTTTGATTCGCTTCAATCAGCAAGCCGCTTGAAATTAAAAAGAGAGACTCAAATGTAGCATTCGATAAAGCCCGGAATTTTGCTTCACTTTGCTCCAGCTTTTCTTTGAATTCTCTTTCCTCCGTGATATCTAATCCAAATTCAGCAACGCCGATTAGCTGATCTTTATCATCCTTTATCGGATAGGCCCTGATATGATAAACTCTATCACCCAGTGTCTTATTCTTCACTTCCCGGTATTGTCCGCTTTTAATTACTTCAATAACATGGCAATCTTTACAAGCTGTTTCTGAATTATAAAAGATTTGATAACATTTGCTTTTTAGTAATCCACTTTTAGATTTTATATTATTGTTAGCAGCCATGCTATTTGTGTACACAATATTCTGATCCTTATCATAATAGGTAAATATTTCTGAAGAAGAATCCAAAATGAGTGATTTCAACTTTTCAGATTCTATCAAAGCCTGATCAGTACTTTTACTTATTTTAATTTCTCTGCAAATGGCCAGGATAGCTTCCAAGCCTTTGCTGTTATCTAAACTTGCTTTGACATCAATCGGAACTTTTTTCCCATTTTTTGTACGATACTCTGATTCAAATTGAATTGACTTCCTGCTTGATAACTTATTAATTTTTAGGTGAAAAGCAGAATTAAATTCCGGGGAAGTAATATCATCCATGCTTTTATCCAGCATTTCTTTCCTGGAATAACCTAATTTATTTACTGCTTCTTGATTCACTTCAAGAATTTTACCCTGTGGTGTAAAAATAAAAACTGGAACAGGAAGAGCCTGAAATAGTCCAGGCCAGTTATCGCTAAGAATATTCCGGGCTGGTTTTACTTCTTTTTTATCCTTCCGGGATTTCTCGATTGCCTTTGCTTTGGCCATGAACAGAAAGTTGAATTAATAATTAATTATTGATTTTTAAAGTATCAAACGCTTTCTTTCAGATAAGGAGAAAACGGAAATGTAAAATTACATTTTTTTTGTACACTGTATTTAAAATATCCAAACTTTGTTTTACGTCAGGATGTAAATAAATAAAAGTGCCTGTAATTTCACAATTAACTACTTTTGTTTTGGCAAAATCATTCTATGAAAAGTTTAATTATCAATAAATTAACTGCATTATTTGAACAATGGGCAAATGAAGAACTTCTCCAGGTGGAGCAACTCCCTGCCTCAGGTTCGGTAAGGCAATACATTCGATTAATTTCTGCCAACAAAACGGCCATTGGCTGTTTTAATGATAATTACAAGGAAAACAAAGCCTTTATTGAATTTAGCAGACAATTAGGGAAAGGTAAATTAGCTGTTCCTAAGATTTATGCGGATCAACTGGAAGAAAATATCTATTTGCAGCAGGACCTGGGTGATGAAAGTTTTTTTGACCGCATCACTTCCATGGAGAGAGATGAAGATGCTCATGTAAAACTCATTCAATTGTATAAAAGGGCAATTAATCATCTTCTTGATTTTCAATTCACAGGTCAACAAGTGATAGATTACTCAATGGCATACCCCAGGGCAAAGTTTGATAAACAATCGATGCTTTGGGACCTTAATTATTTTAAGCATTATTTCATCAAACTGGCAGGAGTCAGCTTTCATGAACAGGACCTGGAAGATGATTTTCGTTCCCTGGTTAGCTATCTTCTTTCAGCAGAAACCCATTATTTTATGTTTCGTGATTTCCAGTCCCGGAATATCATGATACAAGGAGAAAAACTGTATTTTATTGATTACCAAGGTGGAAGAGAAGGCGCACTCCAGTACGACCTGGCATCCCTGCTTTTTGATGCCAAAGCCAACCTGAGCACTCAACAGCGTGAAGAACTATTGAATTATTACATCAGTGAACTGTCCAAACGAATGCATTTTAAGCTGGAGGATTTTAAAAACTATTATTATGGGTATGTTTTAATACGGGTGATGCAGGCGTTTGGAGCTTATGGTTACCGTGGGTTTTTCGAAAGAAAGCAACACTTTTTGTTAAGTATACCTTATGCACTGCTAAACCTAAAATGGTTGATTGAGAACACTCATATTCCTCTTAAACTAACTTCCTTATTTTCAGTTTTTGAGCAACTTATTTGCTCCCCGAATCTCAACCAATTCAATTATAAACCAAAAAAGGGATTAACTGTTTTAATTAATAGCTTTTCCTATAAAAGATCTATACCGCTTGACAATAGCGGCAATGGAGGTGGATTTGTTTTCGATTGCAGATTTCTCCCCAACCCGGGAAGATTGAAAGAATACGAGGACTTAAGCGGAAATGATGATGCTGTGATCCAATTTTTAACTTCCTTCCAGGAAGTTCAGCAGTTTATGGAGCAGGTTGAACATATTGCAAATAGTTCCATTAAAAATTATGTAGAGAGAAAGTTTAGTCATTTGATGATCTCATTTGGATGTACAGGGGGACAGCATCGATCTGTATTTTGTGCCAACCAACTGGCAAAACGACTAGCCACGAATAAGGATATTAACCTCGAGCTCAGGCATGTAGAAATGGAAATTCAACAAAAAATCTGACGGATGAAAGCGATGATTTTAGCTGCAGGTGAAGGCAGGCGATTGAGGCCCATTACGAATACCAGGCCAAAAGCACTGGTTGAAATAAAAGGGGTCAGCCTGCTCGAAATACTTATTCTAAAGCTGATTAAAGCTGGAATTTCAGAATTGGTCATAAATACATTTTACCTGGGAGATCAGATTGAGGACTTCATTCTAAAAAACAATTCTTTTGGAATTAAAATACAGCTGTCCAAAGAAGATGTATTACTGGATACAGGTGGTGGAATTAAGAATGCAGCACCACTTCTGCAGGGAAATGAAGATATTTTAATTCACAATGTGGATATCATTTCCGAGCTGGATTTCAACGAGCTTCAAATACAACATAGGCAAAACAAATCCATTGCAACACTCGCGGTCAGCAAACGAGCTGGTTCCAGGTATTTCCTGTTTAACCGGGAAAATGAACTTTGTGGATGGACAAACAGTACTACAAAAGAAGTAAGGATTTCAAAGGACGAAAGAGATCTGTCACAAAATGCATTTAGTGGAATTCAGATCATCTCACCAAAACTATTTGATTATCTGCCTGATGCAAGGATATTTTCGCTGGTCGACTTATACCTGGAGGCATGTAAGCATGAAAAGATCAAAGCTTTTCATCATGATGAAAATGGCTGGTACGATGTGGGTAAAATTAAAGATATTGATTTAATAAAACGTAATGTTCAGTTTTAATCCCTTGTTGGTCTGATTTATGAGACTTAATTGATAATAAATTCTAAACATAACAGGGCAACTTAATGAAAAATATTATACTAATCTCCTTCTTAATTGCTTTATCAAATTTCAGTTTTGGACAAAGCAATATTATTCCAATTGAAAGCAAATCAGGATTGTATGAGATCAGTCAAGGCAAAGAAATTATTAAAGTGGAAACCCTTCGCTACCATTTGCTGTTTAAAGAAAATAAGCAGGAGGATATTGCTCTCAATAATTACTCTATTTCCATTACCATCGGCAACAATAAAGCATGCAAATTAACGCTTATTGAATCCCAGGATTCCATCCACATAAAGTGCAAGTACATTTATATCGATCAATCAGAAATGAGTATCCCAAAAAGCAGCTTTGAAAAAATATCCTTCCGGAATTATGAATATTCCGAATTATCAGCTAATTCGTTTACAAGGATCAACTTTTATGAAACCATTCCATTGTATCTTATTATTGATTACCCGCTGCATTACCAGGATAAAACATACATTATTCACTTAAAACCTGATTTTTTATAAACACCTTCTTATACATCCAGATACCTTTATTTAAACTTCAGGAGGAATGGTGTAAAATTCATCCATAAAAACTCTCCAAATCAAGATTAGTTAATATGAAAACCCCCTGTTACAGAAATGTTCATGACTAATTGGTTGATGATTTATTGTACTCACGGCACTGTACATCCTCATTCGAAATTCTGCTCAATCCATTTTTTGTATAAGTACTGACTCTTTTGCACTTCGAAACAACTAAATGATTAAATCTTTCGTCATAAAAGTGTTGATCACATTTAAAACTCCTCATTATGGATATCTTCAAAAGCCTTTTGAGTTACAGACTTGCATTTTCACTTTTCCTTTTCATCTCATTTTCTTCACAAATTCACGCTCAATGTACTTTGTCTGCTACTCAAACAAGTGGTTGCAGAGGGGACCAAATCATTTTTTCAATACCTCCGACTACTACTTTCAGCTCAATTAAATGGACATTTGGTACTGGAGACAGTAGTTTGCAGCCGACAAGTACTGTAAAATACATGTACGATACATTTGGGGTGTTCAATGCCTGTGTTACCCTGTATAATTCTGATGGAACTATAAAATGCGGGCCTAGTTGTTTGACAATTACGATTTATGATAATCCTAAGGCAGATTTTATTATGCCTCTTCAGGATACTATGTGTTTTGAACAGAATATTTTTTGTTTTCAGGATATTTCAAAACCAGGCGTTTTTAATGGGGCTCCAATTATTTCATATGTTTGGGATTTTGGTGATGGAGATTCAAGTACAATCCAACATCCATGTAAACATTACATTTCATGGGGTACTTTTACAATAATCTTATTTGTAACTGATACCAATGGATGTTGGGATAGTGCCATGAAAACCTCCAGTATTACCGTGTTACCAAAGCTTAATCCATCATTTACAACACATTTCCAGATAGGTTGTCCTGAAACAGCTGTAACTTTTACTAACACAACTGACACGAATGGTAAATGCATAACTAATTGGACCTGGGATTTTGGCGATGGAACTGTAATTACTACTAGTGATTTTAATTTATGGGGAAATCCATCATTCATTCACACCTATAAAAAAGATGGTACATTCCATCCGTCACTTAAGCTTCGGGCATGTTGCGGTCGCGTGGATAGTATCACGAAATTCAATGGTGCTAAAAATATATCCTACTATTTCGATATAGACCAACTTTCTAATCCACCACAATGCTGGCAGGATAATAATTTATGTTTTGCTCAAAAACCAAGAAAGACTGCCTATTACTGGCTGTGGAATTTTGATGATCCTCCTTCCATATTATTGAATACGAATGACGAAGACTGGGAGCCATGTCATCATTATACTGCTCCTGGTGTTTATCATATATCTTTACAAATATGGGAACCAAACTGTATCAGGGATACTACATTCTGTACTTATATTCCACTCCTGGGTCCCCAGGCTATGATAAACATGCCTCCTCCGCCTGCATTTCCTGCTAGTAATGAATTGAAGGGAAAACCAATCCCGGTTTCATACTGGCACAGGATGTCTTCTAGGTGCTGGAATCCTGCTAAAGATCCAATAGATTATGTAATCCGGTCAAAAATAACCCCTTACCAGATTGGTCAAATTGATTCATACTGTAATAGTTTGCTTGATTCTGCCAATTTCGATACAATATATAAACCGCATCCCTGTCCGGGAGGAGACCCCTGGGTTACTCAGCGAGTTTATCCCATGTTATCCTCATCTGTAAGCTCTACTATTTTGTATGATAGTATTCTGGAGACTACAGGAACCTGGTACCCGGGAAATAATATTCCGCCCGGTGTTAAAAACGGGACGATTTATTTCCCCAAATCAGGAACCATGAACATACAAACCATGCATGATACGGACTTAATTAAACATGATTGTTCCGGTCCGAACTATGTCAGGTTTACCAATAACTCAATTAAATATCGATGGTATTATGCCATTGATGACAATCCTCTGATGTACTTCCCTAATTATGCTATGAAACAAGGAGCAGGTGCCAATCCGGATATGAAGTTTGATAATTGTTATAATCCTTCCTATCCCTGGGCAAGCGACAGCATGCAGTATTTCTGGGATTTTGCAGATGGGACAGCCAAAAACTGTACATCCACTGTAGCCAAGCCAGATATGGATTGCAGGTGGTCTACTGAAATACAGCCCTGGCACTTATATAAGGAAGATG
>JADHTG010000087.1 GCA_016776505.1 Bacteroidota bacterium | reverse complement strand
CTATTTAACAAATTTCTTTTCATCCTAGTTTCTTTGGGGTTGTTCCCAGCGCTCCTGTATCACCCATTTAGCTCTCTTTGGTGGTGTTTTGGCTACAATGGCTTTTATCTTTTTGTTTCTAAAAACGCTGCCTACTCCACCCCGACCTGCTTGTTTTAATCGGGCAGTGTTTTTCCTCCAATCCCAGAAGGAAACATTCAGACAACCCATGCGTGAATGGTCAGAACCGCTACCGGCTGAAACGATCGACATGTTTTGCCTGTCTTTATCATTTTCAGCGTACATATCTGTAAGCACCTCAGCCAGTACATGGGAATCGGTTGGCAAATCTTCCGCTGCTTCAATGCTGAGTGTTTTCTTTTCACTGTTCACGACAATAATCACGTCCCTGTCAGCTTTACCCTGAATTTCAATGGCATCGAATCCAGAGAATTTTAATAAAGGACCAAAATGTCCTCCGACATTGCTATCTATGAAAGTTCCAGTCAAGGGTGAAATAGTAGCTGCTATGCATTTTCCTGAACCGGGGAAAGAAGGAGTTCCACATAAGGGTCCGCCTGAAATGCAAATCTCATTTTCAGGGCTGTCCCATTGGGTGTCTTTATTAGTGGCATGCCATAAAAGCCAGAGATCGAAACCACGGCCACCGGTCATCAATTCTTTCATTTGACGGCTTACTGGCTTGATTTCAAAACGGTTGTCAGAAACATTCACATATAAAGTATGGTTTGAATAGCCTTTGTCCACCACAGCAGGTTCATAAGCTATACTCACCAGCACTTTTCTTTTTGATTTTAATTCTGTAATGTTCATTGTTTAAGCAGTTTAAATTATTTCTTCTATCCTGCACAAATGTATAAATTTTGTCAAATCATGGAAGAGGAATTTAATAATTTTCAATATATAATTGCTGCAAAAGGGTATTTTTTAACAGGAATAAATAATATGATGATATTTTGTACCTGGCAGGCTTCTGTTAAGCACTTTAACAAAAGTTATACTTTGGGATTAATTTTTTTAATTAGATTTGTAATTTGTTAAAAAACAGTCTTAATAACAATATTATGAAAAGATTAGTTTTTATTGCATTTCTGTTCAGTTCCGCCTTACTTCATGCACAAAATACAAGCAAAGATGGGAAGGAATTTGAAAATAGTGTTTCTATCATGATGGAAAAACCGGATAAACTCACAATTGGTGGTTATGCTCAAATTGATTACAATCAAAAGATATCGTCTGATGAGATGAACAATGGAAATTTGGATGTACATCGCCTGGTCATGTTATTTGGTTATAAGTTCAATGACAGGAGTAGTTTTATAACTGAAATTGAATTTGAGCATGTTACTGAAGTGTATGTCGAACAGGCTTTTTTAAATTATAAAATTAATGACTACCTGAATTTCAGGTCAGGTTTGCTGCTTATTCCCATGGGAATCATTAATGAATATCATGAACCAAATACCTTTAATGGTGTTGAGAGGCCAAATATTGATAGCAGAATAGCACCGACTACCTGGCGTGAAATTGGGGCAGGTTTCAGCGGAAAAGTCCAGGCAGCCAGCCTAAAATATCAGGCCTATTTAGTCAATGGATTTAACGGATATGATGGAAGTGCAAAATTCACAGGTTCCGGTGGATTAAGAAGTGGCCGTCAAAAAGGGGCTGAATCCTATATGAGTTTTCCAAATTTAGCGTCAAAAATTGAGTATTATGGTATAAGGGGATTAAATTTGGGAGTTTCCGGCTATTTTGGCAAGTCTCAATCCACTTTGTATCAAGGCATATCGAAAAAGGATGCACATGCCGTTGCCAAAGCAGATTCATCTGTTATAGGGCTTTCCATGATGGGTTTGGATGCGCGTTTCACAAAAAGCGGACTGAAATTACGCGGGCAGTATTATTTCGGAATGGTTTCCAACAGTGATCAATACAATGAATTTACGGGAAGTGATATGGGCTCTACTCTTCAGGGATATTATGTAGAAATAGGCTATAATGTGTTCAGAAATTTTGAAAAAATAAAAACAGAACTCATCCCGTTTCTTCGCTATGAAAATTACAATACCCAAAACACTGTAGAGCAAAATACAATTCAATTCAAAGCAAATAATAGAACGGAATTTACTTTCGGAATAGGCTGGAAAGTAAGTGATGGAGCCGTTTTTAAAATCGATATGCAATTGTTTTCCAATCAGTCAACATCCGCATTTAGTAAACAGTTTAATGCAGGAATAGGAGTAGGCTTTTAATTATGAAGATCACAATTCTTTTTTTAATTCTGGCTGTATGGGCGCTGCCTGCTGGTGAAAATATCCGTCTGGGCAAATCGTCTGTTAAAAAAATCAATAAGCTACTGGCAGAAGAATACCCTGAAGAGGTAGTGAATTTCTCCTTTTTAAATAAAATACAGAATACCAGAGACTTATATGTTGTGAGTTCTGCAAACAAGCCACTTGCCCATTTAATTGTATCCACAGCAAAAGGTCGCTACGATTATTTCGATTATTGTGTATTGTTTAATCTAATTGGAGAAATTCAGAAAGTATATGTTTTGGTTTACAGATCCGATCATGGATTCGAGATCATGAATAAAAAATGGTTGTCACAATTTGAAGGGATGAAAGCTGGTGAGACTAAAACCTATTCAAAAGATATTGATGCAATTAGCGGAGCAACATGGTCAGCCACTTCCATTACAAACGACATGAACGAGATCAGTAATTTGATTGCTGAAATTCTAAGTCTTTAATGTCTATTTTGACGGAATTATTAACTTCGAGTCAAAATTTTAATCGTGGATTATATTGCCATCAAAACAAAACTACAAAACTATACAGTTGGTATAGCCGGTGCGGGCGGATTGGGTTCGAATTGTGCTGCAGCTTTGGTCAGGGTCGGAATTGGCAAGCTGATCATTGCAGACTTTGATGTTATTGAGGAATCAAATTTAAACCGGCAGTTTTATTTCAGGGATCAGTTGGGTGAAAAGAAAGTGTTGGCACTCAGGCAAAACCTGGAAAGAATCAATCCTGATGTTGAGTTAGAAATGCATGATTGTAAATTAGGTCATGAGGAGATCATTTCCATCTATCATTCGTGTGATGTCATCGTTGAAGCTTTTGACAAAGCTGAAATGAAACAAATGATCATAGACACGGTTCTGACTGAATTCCCTGAAAAATCCTTAGTCGTTGGCCTGGGTCTTGCAGGTTTTGGACAGAGCAATTCAATCCGGTTGCATCAAAATGGGAAGATGTATATTTGCGGTGACAGGCAAACGGAAACTTCCACAACATGGCCACCCATTGCACCGCGTGTGGGTATGGTTGCCCATATGCAGGCCAATACAGTGCTTGAAATTCTATTGAATAAATAACATGGAAATAACTCTGAATAATAGAATTGAGATCATTGACAGGCAGACACTGACAGTGAAGGAGCTGCTCGATTATAAAACCTTTACCTTCAAATTGCTTGTTGTAAAGATCAATGGTGATTTTGTGAAAAAAGAGAATTATGAAGGCAGGGAGGTTCATGATGGGGATGATGTGATGGTGCTTCACCTGATTAGCGGCGGATGAAGAATGATTCAGGAATTTTGGATTGAAAACAGGCGGAATAGGACCGAATTCCCTGACCTCAGTCAGGCGGGCATTCGGTCGAAAATTTTCGGGTATCCAGGTTGTATGAGGCTCTCTAAAGTCTAAATTCTCCTTCCAAGACCTCATTCCCTTGCAAAAGGGAATCTCATAATAAATGAGTCCGAAATCGGACCTACATTCATAGTCACTTCAGTGTCTCTCGAAGAGGACACTGATTTAGATACACTATCATTGTGTCCCTTGCAGGAGACAGTAAGAGGACAGTAATAAAATAAAATGAACCCAAATGTATCCATCAAAACGTATTGAAAAATTTGAGAAACTGGTTAATACAAAGTTCAATATTTACAATAGCTTATTTCTAAATCTTCCTTATAGCAAGGAAAGCAATATAGGTATGTTCATTCCTATGTTGAATAATAGGTGTAAATCTGGACTTAAAGAAGGACTTCATCCCGAGGAAATTTTACTTTCATTTTTTCGTCAGCATCTTAATCTGGAAACGGAAAAAGAACGACTCGACTTTATGTTTCGTGTTATTCAGTATGTTGAAAGGCAGATCGTCTTGTACGATAGTGTCGAAGATGCGGCTTTTTCATCCCTGCAGGAAGGAAGTGAAGATTTATCTGTCGATGGGTTTTTCCAATTGTTTGACAACGCTATAACCAGGGAGAAGATAGCAGAGAAACTTTCTTCATTCAGTGCCCGAATAGTTTTTACCGCCCATCCTACACAGTTTTATCCTCCTGCTATACTTGAGATGATAAGCTCTTTGAAGTCTCTGATAGCTGAGAACAATATTGATGCTATCAACATAAGCCTGCAGCAACTGGGATTGACGTCTCTGATCAATTCCAATAATCCTACACCTCTTGATGAGGCAAAAAATATCATATTTTACCTGAGAGATGTGTATTATTTTGCGGTAAGTGATCTTTATGACTCCATCCAGGATCATATCGGGAATAGTGATTTTAATAATCCAAACCTGGTAAAACTGGGCTTTTGGCCGGGTGGGGATCGTGACGGCAATCCTTACGTAACTTCCGAAATTACAATGGAGGTGGCGGATGAATTGCGAATGGCATTGATGAAATGCTATTATGAAGACATTAAGAATATTCAGAAAAAACTCACCTTCAGGGAGGTTGAAAATATCCTTCAAACTCTGAGAAATAAACTATATCAATCCATCTTTGATCCGGCCAACTACATGACCTATGAAGAAATCCTGCGTCCACTTCTGAAGGTTCAGGAAATCGTGACAAATTCATATTACAATATGTACCATCAAGAGTTGAAGAGTTTGATTGACAGGGTTAAAATATTCGGGACTCATTTTGCAAGTCTTGATATCAGGCAGGACCATATCATACATGAAAAAGTGGTGACTGCTGTATTAAAAAAGGAAGGCATTATTATTGAAAATATAAATGAACTTGCACGGGATGAGTTAATCTCAGTTTTGCTTCATCAAGATCTCAATATTGATCCCGCTGGTTTTGAAGAAGATATATGTAAGGATACGATCAGGAATATTTCCCAGTTAAAGACTATTCAGCACAAAAATGGGGAAGAAGGATGTAATCGCTATATCATAAGTAATTCTGAAAATATCTTCTCGGTACTTTTTGTGTATGCTTTGTTCAGGTGGTGTGGCTGGAAAGATGAAGATCTTACTTTTGACATCATTCCTCTTTTTGAATCGATGGATGGAATGAATGGTTCTGAATCAGTTATGAAAGAACTTTTTGAACTGCGGGAATACCGGACTCATATTAGCCGTAGAAAGGAAAAACAAACCATTATGCTGGGTTTTTCTGATGGGACCAAAGATGGAAGTTACCTGAAAGCAAACTGGTCGATATTCAAAACAAAAGAAGTTTTATCGGAAGTATGCGAAGAGTATAAAATAAAGGCTATTTTTTTTGATGGCCGGGGAGGTCCACCTGCCAGGGGTGGTGGAAAAATGCATCGTTTTTATGCAGCCCAGAGTCAACAAACCGCTAATCATGAAATTCAACTGACTATACAAGGTCAGACGATCACCAGTAAATATGGAACAAAAGAACATTTTATTCATAATTGTGAGCAATTACTTACGGCAGGATTATCCAAAAGCTTTTTAGGGAAGAATAATGATATTGTTGGAAAAGACAGGGAAATATTGGATGAACTGGCCAATATTAGCTTTGAAAAATACAAAGCGCTGAAAGAACATAGCATGTTCATCCCTTATTTGGAAAACAAGAGTACATTAAAGTATTATGGGCAGGCCAGGATAGGCAGCAGACCCGGAAAAAGAGGAAAAAAGAAAAACCTGGAGTTTGCGGATTTAAGGGCCATTTCATTTGTTGGATCCTGGAGCCAGCTGAAACAAAATGTACTTGGATATTTTGGCATGGGAACGGCTATTCAGGAATTGGTAAAAAAAGGGATGCTTGAAGATTTAAAAAGATTATATGCTGAAGTCCCGTTCTTTAAGGCACTCGTTCATAACAGCATGATGTCTTTGTCTAAATCTAATTTTGATTTGACAGCTTATATGAGAAAAGATTTAGAATACAAAGACTTCTGGGAGATTTTACACCGGGAGTATTTGCTTTCTAAAGAAATGTTGATCCTCATTTCTGACAGTACAATACTGATGGAGGAAGAGCCCATATCAAGGGAATCCATTAAAATAAGAGAAAGTATTGTATTGCCTTTATTGGTGATCCAGCAATATGCCCTTCAAAAAATTAGTCAGAACAAAGGATTTAAGGATTTTTATGAGAAAATTGTGATCAGGTCTTTGTATGGAAATATCAATGCCAGTAGAAACTCTGTTTAATACTAATGTAGGACCGAGTTCCACTAGGTCAAAAATGAGTATGTTTAATATCCCATCCGTGTCTCTCAGAGAGGACACTGATGTTTGTATTAAGTGTACTCCGAATCTCAGCGTCCCTTCCAGGAGACACTGAGCGGACATAAAATTAAGATCTCAAAGTCGACATCAAGCGCATGGGCTTCATCAATAATTCAATTGCATTTTCTATCCCAACCACGACCAAATCAGCTGAATTGATGGCCGCCACGGCACAGCCTTCCTGTTCTATAACTGCAATTCCCAATGCGGCTTCCTGGAGCATGAGGGAATCATTTCTGCCATTTCCAATGCAAATGGTTTCCCCACTTCCCAATTGTTTTACAAATTGCATTTTGGTGTAATCCTGGTTGTTTTCGGCAATTATTCTCAGGGTCGCCCTCAAGGATTTTGTTTGTTCCCTTGCGTCTTTGTAGGTGTCGGCAGTTAAAATATACACATGGACTTCAGCAGACAAGAAATTAATATTTTCGACTATTTTGGGAATTATTTTCCCATCGATGCCTAGGGTTCCATTATAATCAAAAACCAAATTTTTGATTTGTAGTTTTTTAAATCCCGGTATGTGAATTTCTATCATGAATTTATTAATTTGTAAAAAGGATTTTTCGGGTAATTATCTGATTTCCAATTTGAAGGTGAAAGAAATAAATTCCTTCTTTGAGATGATAATCCTCGGCTTTTAAATGTCGGATATATTTCCCGGGGCTTAATTTTTCATTGATCAAAACGGTCACTTCTCTTCCATACACATCCCGAACACCTAAATTGACAAAAGCTGGGATTTTCATTTTAAAAGATATGTAGGAGGTGCTTTGAAAGGGATTTGGAGAGGGATCATTCAGTACAAAATCCTGCTTCCTGATTTCCGGCAAAGCATTGAAAGAGGTATCTATTATGGCTGTCCATACACTGAGTTCAAAACCATCAAGTCGAGTCCATATAGGACGAACAATGCCATCATGTGCAGAAATATTGGTATAGTCACCCATAAATACGGAAGCATAGGGTAAGAAGGAAGAGCTGCTTATCAGGTGATTTGAGAAAGTGTTTCCACCATCTTTCGAAAGGGCCAGATATACGTCCGTATAATTATCCGAATGATTCCTTCTGTCATAGAATACAAAATATAAATAGCCTGATGTTTGATCGATGGTCATCCAGGTGAAGAACTGTTGTCTATTTGTATTGTCATCGTTAACCTTTACGGGCAATGTCCAGCTGTTTCCACCATCCACTGACTTAACCAACCAGATGTCTGTATTCTCAGGCCCGTTTCGCTGATCGCTCCAGTTGATATAAATGTTTCCATTAAAATCACCACCTGATGTATCACAATTGATAACCGGCAATCCATTGCAACGATAAATACCGGGAATCTTATAATTCCAGCCTCCTGGCACATCAGAAATTTTTATATCATGATCAAGCCATGTTTTTCCTGAATCAGCGGATCGGTCAAACATCAATCCCATAGGTCCGATCCAACACACATAGACTTCTCCGTTGGCTCCCACTGCCGGAACTGCACCTTCCACTGCATTATCATCATCGTAGCAATCACCACCGCTTTCATCAATCCGTTTGGCCTGTGACCAATTTTGTCCTCCATCAGCCGACATCGAAAACATGATATGCGTACTGTCTCCGGGTTTTGGAGGAGTTAAATTGCCGTAGACATCAAATTGAGTCCATGTCATGTAAATATAATTGCTTTTTCGATCCACAACTGCCCATTCCTTATCTTGCACTTTTGTGCCATTCAAACCTGTAAATGTTCCATTCGACCAGTCCATTCCCTGATTGGTACTTTTCTGACAAACAATGCGGTCAATCCAGTTTCCGCTATCCGGGTTTGATAGGTGAAAATAAAAATAGTCCTGCTTATTGTCGATGATAATGACGGGATCACCCCACACTCCATAAGTGGAATTTAATTTTTTTTCTACCCAGTTTTGCCCTCCGTCATGGCTATAGAAAACGTAGTTCAGGTTTGCGCCTGCTACTATTTCGTCTGTATTAAAAGGGTTGATCATGATGGCAGGTTCTTCAATGCTATAGGAATTACTGATCATGATATTGCTGTGTTGTGATAAAGCAGAACATGGTAAAATGCAGATACAGATAAAAATGCATCTGAATTTTATCATTTTACTATACATATTGGACAACATGCCTTTTGTTTTCTATATTTCAATTCGAGATTCTGCTTTTACTATACAGAATTGTCTGAATTTCAAATGCCATGAAGATACTGCAAATTCATGGCTTCTGAATGATAATTGTTATAAATTTAACCTTTTATAAAATCATTAAAAATTTCAAAATGAAGAGAATATCCATTGTATTAATTTTCCTGATGAGCATCTTACTTCATTCCTTTGCCCAGGATGAAGCCAGGATAATGCGTTTCCCTACCATTCACGGAAATCAGGTCGTCTTTTCCTATGCAGGTGATCTGTTTTCTATGGATCTGGAAGGAGGAGCTGCACGTAAACTGACAAATCATGTGGGTTATGAAATGTTTGCCCGTTTTTCACCTGATGGAAAACAGATAGCCTTTACTGCTGAGTATGACGGTAACCGAGAGGTGTATGTGATCCCGTCTGAAGGGGGAGTCCCAAAACGATTGACCTTTACTGCCACCATTAGCAGAGATGATATCTCAGATCGCATGGGTCCAAACAATATTGTGATGTGCTGGAAAGACAATGAAACAATTATTTTCAGATCCAGGATGAAAAGCTTCAACCCTTTTGTAGGTAATATAATGGAGGTTAATGTACAAGGAGGAATAGCAAAAGAACTACCAGTTCCCAGGGGTGGTTTCTGTTCATTCTCAGGGGATGGAAAGAAAATGGCCTATAACAGGGTTTTTCGCGAGTTCCGTACATGGAAATATTATAGCGGAGGAATGGCAGATGATGTGTGGATCTATGACTTTAACTCCAAAAGCACTGAAAGTATTACGAATACAAAAACCCAGGATATCTTCCCCATGTGGTATAAAGACAAGATTTATTATTTATCAGACAGGAACAGAACAATGAACTTGTTTGTATATGATTTGAAAGATAAAAGTACACAACAAATTACTGAATTTACAAACTACGATATCAAATTCCCTTCATTAGGCGATAAAGCCATTGTCTTTGAGAATGGTGGCTTTTTATACACCTATGATCTGCTTGAATTGAAACTGGAGAAATTAAAGGTGTTTATTCATGACGATTTGATTTACAGCCGTGAGGAGGTAATCGATGCGTCTAAATTCTTAAAAGGAATTAACATGTCTCCTGATGGAAAGCGTTTGGTTGCTACAGCCAGGGGGGATGTATTTAGTATTCCCGCTGAAAAAGGGATCACTTTAAATTTAACGAAGAGCTCGGCTGCACACGACAGGAATGCAGTGTGGTCGCCTGATGGGAAACACATTGCCTATATCAGTGATGCAAGTGGAGAAAATGAAATCTATATCATTGCACAGGATGGAAGCCAGGATGCTGTTGCTCTGACAAAAGGTGGAGGTACATATAAATACAGGCTGGTATGGTCACCCGATAGTAAGAAAATTCTTTGGGCTGATAAAGAATTGAGGCTGCAATTTGTGGATATTGAAACTAAAAAAAATCAGCTTGTTGACCAGGCAGAAGCCTGGGAACATTCTAATTATAACTGGTCGCCGGACAGCAAATGGATAGTTTTTACCAAAGCAGAAGTGAAAACAATGAGCAATATTTATCTTTATAATTTAAAAACGAATAAAAAGCAGGTGGTAACTGATGGATGGTTTAGTTCGGGAGGAGCCTGTTTCAGCAATGATGGAAAGTACTTGTTCTTTACTTCTGCACGGGACTATAAGCCCATTTACAGCTGGACTGAATGGAACCATGCTTACGTTGACATGACCAGGATATATTTTGTCACCCTGTCTGAAGAAACTCCTTCCCCTTTTGAACCCCTGAATGACCAGGTAAAAATAGAAAGTGAAACAAAAGAGGAAGATAAAAAAGCAGATGAGACTCAGGATATGAAAGTGGCTTTAGATGGAATTCAACAAAGAATATTATCCATTCCTACTGAAGCATCAAGATATTATAATGTACATTGCGTGGATGGAGTAGTTTATTATGTGAGGCAATCCCAGGCTGGCAAAGCCTCCCTGAATATGTATAGTTTGAGCGAGCAAAAAGAAACGGAATTGGGTTCTTTTAATTCATTTGATGTTTCTGCAGATGGAAAGAAGATGCTTTTGAGCAAAGGAAAAGACTATTATATTATTTCTTTACCAAAAGCAAAAATTAACTTAAAGGATGGTAAGGTGAACCTGGCCAACATGCAGTTAAAAGTAAATAAAGAAGAAGAATGGCAGCAGATTTATGATGAAGCATGGAGACAAATGAGGGATTTCTTTTATGATCCAAATATGCATGGAACTAACTGGACAGGGCTTAAAGAAAAGTATGGGAGACTCGTTCCTTATGTTAAACACAGGGATGATCTGAATTATTTGATAGGTGAATTGATTGGAGAGCTGAGTGTGGGTCATGCTTATGTGAGTGGCGGAGACAAGCCTAAAGCAGATCGAGTTCAGATGGGTTTGTTAGGGGCTGAACTGACAAATCATTCATCGGGTTATTACCAGGTAAAAAAAATTCTTAAAGGACAAAACTGGGATAAAGACATGCGATCCCCTTTGACAGAAGTAGGTTTGAACATCCATGAAGGAGATTTTATTTTGGCCATCAATGGAGAACCAACCAATGAGATGCAGAATATTTATGAAGCTTTAGTGGGTACGCCTGGCAAACAGGTCGAACTTACAATCAATTCAAAAGCAGATATTAGCGGAAGCAGGAAAGTAATCGTAATCCCTATTGATGATGAAAGTAAATTGTATTATTACAATTGGGTACAGGATAATATTGAAAAGGTAAATAAAGCGACTGATGGTAAAGTTGGCTATATTCACATCCCTGACATGGGAGTGGCCGGATTGAACGAATTCGTCAAATATTTTTACCCGCAGCTTTCCAAAAAAGCCCTGATTATTGACGACAGGGGCAATGGGGGAGGGAATGTTTCACCCATGATCATTGAACGTTTACGAAGGGAAATGGCCAGGGCGAATATGGCCAGGAATACCGTAAAGACAGCCACTCCAAGGCAAATGCTGCATGGCCCTAAGGTGTGTTTGATCAACGAATATTCTGCTTCTGATGGAGATTTATTCCCCTTCCAGTTCAAAAAGTATGGTTTAGGAAAACTGATTGGTAAAAGAAGCTGGGGCGGAGTGGTTGGTATCAGGGGCTCCCTTCCATTTATTGATGGAGCAAGTTTGTACAAACCGGAGTTCTCCACCTATGATGAGAGCGGATGGATTATTGAAGGATATGGTGTGGATCCTGATATTTATGTGGACAATGATCCTGCTAAGGAATATGCCGGAATAGATGAGCAGCTCAACAAAGCCATTGAAGTGATCCTGGAAGAACTGAAAAATAATCCTCAGGAAATTCCGGATATTCCTGAATTTCCGGTAAAAAATAAATAGTAACCTGAGTTCGGGATACTAAATAAATTGCAGAGAGTAAAGAGGGGATAAGATTTAGGAAATCAATTTTGAAGTCATAATGAATTATTTCAAAAAATTTATTTGTTAAAGATT
>JADHTG010000086.1 GCA_016776505.1 Bacteroidota bacterium | reverse complement strand
ACTTACATCAGGGTTTCATTCCAACCTCCTTTTTTTTAGCAAATTATTTTAAAATATTCTTTTGTTTTTAATGCCAATATTTTGATTTATCGTATTGGACTTAAATAAAGAGAGATTTTTCATTTTAATAATGCAGCTAAGATATAGTCATATGGCTTTTAAATCAACAGCTTTCGAGGGAATGGTAGTTATGAATTATTATATGGTATAGATGGATGAGGTAAAAGAGAAGAGGGGATGAGTAATTCTGTTATTGTCACGACATTCTAATTTATTTTTTGGAATAATAAATCATTCTCCTAGTTACATCATTCAACTCAACCTATGTGCTTTTGAAATTTTATTGACCACAACTACTCACCTAAAATGCATACTTACTCACTTATTCTTGATTGTTAATGTGAAGCGAACTACCTTTACCTAAAATTTAAGATAATAAAGACTTTCATTTGAATTATTAGCCGGTCTATATTACTTTTGAAGTTTTGTAAAATTTGAAAATTGAGCCATATGATTAGGAAACTTACCTTTATCGTTTTGGGAGTTATTTCAGTTGTCACTGTTTCGTTTGCCCAGTCATCTTACGGAACACTTGTTGGGAAAGTAACTGATGCTGGAACAGGCGAAGAATTAATAGGTGCAAATGTGGTAGTAATCCTTGAAGGGAATCAGAAAGGAGGTGCATCCACTGATATCAATGGAGATTATATCATCAAGCCTATTCCACCGGGACAATACAATATACATGCGTCTTATATAGGTTATAAAGACATGATCATTACCGGTTACCAGGTATTCTCAGGTAAAATATCCAAACAGGATATAAAACTTAACATAAAAGCCAAAGAAGAGGAAGAATTTGAATACATTGAACATGTTAAACCCCTGGTAGATGTAGAAGAAAGCAGTGGTAATCGCTTAGGCAAAGAGGAGATCAAAAAAGCCCCCACCCGGAGTGTAGCAGCATTAGTTGAACTGACTGCGGGTGTCCAGGGTGGCAGTGTTAAAGGACAAAGAGCTGAAGGGACAGTATACTTTATTGACGGTGTTCGGGTTCGGGGATTTTCTGGTGTTCCACAGGGCATGATTGCTGAAATTAATACCATTACCGGTGGTATTTCTGCTGAATATGGTGATTTTACAGGAGGTGTAGTAAGCATTACAACGAGAGGCCCGTCAAACCGTTTTTCTGGTGGTATTGAAGGAGTTTCATCCCAGTTTATTGATCCTTTTGGTTATAATACGTTTGAAGCTAATATTTCAGGACCTATCATTGTCAGGAAAAACGCCAAGAAAGGAACAGTCTCCCAGGAAGCTATACTGGGCTACCTGATATCAGGAAATTTAAATTTCCGTAAGGATCCTTCTCCCTCACCCACTGGAGTTTGGAAAGTGAAAGATGATATGTATGATTACCTGATCGAAAATCCATTAAGTCCTGCTCCTAATGGTGTTGGATTTGTTCCATCTGCAGAGTTTGTCACACAGGATGATATGGAAAAAGTAAAAGCACATGATGATATCAATTATTTCAGTTTTCAAATCAGTACCAAATTTGATTTTCAACCCAGTAAGAATATCAACCTGACATTAGGAGGTATGGGTGCTCATACAAAAAGTCGTGGTTATTCATATTATCATTCATTGTTTAATTACAGGGATGCATCTCAGGCACAATCATTAAATAATACTTTTCGCGGTTATTTCCGTTTCCTTCAGAAATTGAATTTTGGAAGCGATTCAAAAAGTGCTGACAATAAAGGAATTAAAATCAGCAATGCGTATTATACTTTGATGGTTGATTATACCAAACAATATAATACATCTCAGCACGAGATCCATCAGCGGAATTATTTTGATTATGGTTACCTGGGCAGTTATGAAAGATACTGGCAACCAGTTTACCGATATGATTATGACACAGTTAATGGAACACTGGAACAAGCTTTTGTATTTAGTGGCTATCAAGATACACTGGTGGTATTTACACCCTCTTCATTGAATTCTTCGCGGTCAAATTATACAAGCCAGCTGTTTGATTTAAATAATGACAACATCCGTAACATGAATACCATACAGCAATTTGGTGGCTTATTAAATGGGGACGGTCCGGGTAATGTGTATTCGTTATGGGCCAATGTGGGTTCGCCTTATGCCACATCCTTTGGAAGGTATGACGAGGATCAAATCAGGGTAACAGGCAAAGCATCCATGGACATTAATCGTCATGCATTTTCATTCGGGTTTGAATATGAACAAAGGCTGCAAAATTATTATGCTGTCGGGGCTAATAGCCTTTGGACGGTTATGCGTTCGCTGATCAATTCACACTTACAGCAATTGGATACCAGAAATCCCATTCCTGTTTTTGATGAAACAGGTTCTATTTTCCTGGATACGATAAATTATAGAATTTTAGATGATGGTACTCAAAGCACATTTGATAAAAATTTCAGGGATTACCTGATCTCAAAAAATGCAAAAGATGTTTATGGAAATCCAATTACCCAGCAAACTTTAATTAATGTGGACCGTTATTCACCCGATATGTTCTCCCTGGATATGTTTAGTGCTGATGAACTTCTTGAAAGGGGTCTTGTTTCCTATTACGGATATGATTATTTAGGCAAAAAATTAACTAAGAAACCATCTTTAGATGACTTCCTTAATGAGGATGACCGCCTGATTGCTCCATTGAATCCAATATATATGGCTGGATTTATTCAGGACCAGTTTTTCTTTAGGGATATGATTTTCCGCGTTGGATTGCGTGTTGACCGTTTTGATGCAAATCAATCCGTGTTAAAAGACAAATATTCTCTCTATCCTACACGTACCTTGGGAGAAGTGGCCACCATTAACGGAAAAGAAGTAACACACCCGGGTAATATGGGCCCTGACTATATAGTTTATGTTGATGATGCATTTAATCCCACCGAAATAGTAGGTTACAGGACTGGTGACAATTGGTTCGATGCAACCGGGGCGGAAGTAACCGATCCAAATATATTGGCACTTGAAACAACTACTGGAAATATTGCTCCGTATTTGGTGGAAGATAATGAGGACGATTTAAAACTGACGAAGGAATCATTTACTGATTATATTCCCCAGATTGATCTGTCTCCACGTGTATATTTTTCATTCCCCATTTCAGATGAAGCTAATTTTTATGCCAATTATGACATCCGGGTTCAAAGACCTACAACCGGTTTGTTTACGACCATTGATGATTACTATTTCCTTGAACAAAGAGGAACTTCAAGTCTGAACAATGCTGCACTTGAGCCTCAAAGGATTACCAGTTATGAGCTTGGTTTTAAACAGGCTATCAGTTTAAAATCAGCCATTTCCCTGAATGCCTATTACAACGAAACCAGGGATCTTATCAATGTTCGGATGATCAATCAGGCCTATCCAAGAAGTTATATGACATTTGACAACATCGATTTTTCCACGGTAAAAGGATTTTCTCTTACCTATGATTTACGAAGAACACGTACAAACAACCTGCAGCTTCTGGCCAGCTACACACTTCAGTTTGCCGATGGAACAGGTTCAAATGCAGCCTCACAGGCCGGGCTTATCAGTGCCGGTCAGCCCAACTTGAGAACCCCATTCCCCCTTAACAATGATTATCGACATGGAATCAATAGTTCCATTGATTACAGGTTCAGAAGCGGTATGGGCTATAATGGTCCTACCTGGGAGAAGAAAAACAAAGATGGAACAACAAAAGTGGTCAAGGTTCTGGAAAATACAGGGGTTAACTTTCTCGTAAGCATTGTTTCCGGACATCCCTATTCAAAACAAGGAAATGTTACAGAAACACAGGGTGTCGGTATCAGGCAATCTGCTACACTGAAAGGAACGATGAACGGATCAAGATATCCATGGAGATTTAATGTGAATGCAAAACTGGACAGAGATTTTTATTTCTTTCGCAAGAAGGAGGATGGACAAACCACACTTACATCACTCCCCTACATGTACCTCAACGTGTACGTTTGGGTTCAAAACTTATTTGATATCAGAAATATCAGTTACCTGTACAGGTATACCGGCGATCCGGATGATGATGGCTTTTTATCTTCATCACATGGTATTACTGCTGTTGAACAAGCCACTTTGTCACAAGCGTTCTATGATCAATACTTTATCAAAGTTAACAGCCCTTTTAATTACAGTCTTCCTAGACTTTTCAGGCTGGGCGCAACCATAAGTTTTTAATTTATCATGTATAAAGATCACATATTATGAAAAAATATATATTTTGGATAGCAGCACTGACTTTTACCGTATATTCAGTGACGGCAAAAGAAGATGTTCCTAAGATAGAAAAAAGATCAAATTCTGCGTCTTCCATGCGCTTGGCAGCTGGTTGTGATCCTGCATCCGCATCTTCTAACCTGGACATTAATAATGTCAGGGCCAGGATCATGAATGGTGGGGATATGTGGTGGGACCTGGTTGGAACCGCCAAGTATGAAATCCCGAAGGTGTCGGAGGAAGGAGAATCAAGAAAGACTTCTCTTTTTGCCGGTGCACTCTGGGTGGGTGGTTATGATGATGGTCAAAACCTCAGGGCAGCTGCAATGACCTATCGGCAAGGTTCAAGTTGGGATTTTTTCCCAGGACCCCTGGATGTAAACTCGGCATCTATCGATGAATCAGAATGTATTAAATGGGATAAAATTTTCCAGGTAACACGTGAAGAAATTGACCAGTTCATTGAAACCAATGGTTCCATTATGTCTGACAACATTCGTGATTGGCCGGCACATGGTGATCAGGCTATGGGACAGGCAAAATACCTGGCTCCGTTTTTTGATTCAGATGAGGATGGAGAGTATGATCCTTACCAGGGCGATTACCCGGATGTGAAAGGAGATCAGACACTCTGGTTTGTTTACAACGATAAAGGGAATTCACATACAGAAACCAATGCGCTGGCTATTGGACTGGAAATACAAACACAGGCGTTTGCGTTTGCGACCAATGATGAAATCAACAATATGACTTTCTACCAGCAGAAGATTGTGAACCGATCCAAAAATAAATTGAATGATGTGTATTTCGGGCAGTGGGTAGATGCAGATTTAGGATATGCCTTTGATGATTATGTGGGTTGTGACTCCACTCGAAGCTTGGGGATTTGTTACAATGGTGACGACTTCGATGAAGGCGTTATGGGATATGGTTCCAATCCTCCTTCTGTGGGAGTTGACTTTTTCCAGGGTCCGTTAGCCGATCCATTTGATGGGGTAGACAATGATAAAGACGGGGAAATTGACGAAGAAGGAGAAGAGATTATCATGTCCAAATTTGTATATTATAATAATGACTGGAGTTTAAAAGGAAATCCAAGTGAAGGTATTCATTTTTACTACTACCTGGTTGGTAAATTCAAGAATGGACAACAAATGCGATATGGTGGTGACGCTTTCAACGATATTTGGGAAGATCGGGTAGTCAATTATATGTTCCCTGATGATCCCAGGAAACCTTCTCCTGCCTGGTCAGAAATCACGGCTGGAAACGCACCTGCCGACAGGCGGTTCCTGCAAAGCTCAGGACCATTTACCTTAAAACCCGGTGCAGTTAATTTTATTACAGTAGGTGTAGTTTGGGCCCGGGCAACCAGTGGGGGAAATACCGGCTCATACGATCTATTGATTATCGCTGATGATAAAGCTCAAAAGTTGTATAATAACAATTTTAAACTTCTGGATGGCCCCGATGCACCAAATCTTGTTATCCAGGAACTGGACAGGGAATTAATTATTTCTTTAGAGAATACTTATCCCATTGAAAAATATTATGATAGTATTATTTCTCAAAGTGGCTCACCCATTTATTATAGATTCCAGGGGTATCAAATATTTCAGCTGAAAAATTCCACTGTCACAACCGCAGAATTAGATCAACCTGAAAAAGCCAGGTTAATTGCACGAGTTGATATCAAAGACGGAGTAAATCAACTGGTTAACCGTCAGTTTGTCCCTGGTTTGGGAGTAGTCCCTGTAGAAAAGGTGGATAATACAGGTGATCTGGGACTTAAACACACCTTTTCTATAACAACGGATGCCTTTGCAACTGGTGAGGGTGACATCGTGAATTACAAAGGATATTACTTCCTGGTTTTAGCGTACTCCTCCACCAATGATCCTAATGAATTTGAGCAATATTTGGCTGGAAGAAAAAACATCAAAGTATACACAGCTTACCCTCATAAAAATGATTCTGAATTTGACGGGACTGAATTGCACAGTAAATATGGTGATGGTCCGGAAATAACCCGTATTGAAGGCATTGGAAATGGAGGGCAATACCTTGAACTCACAGATAATTCGGTTGACTATATCCTGAATAACAACTTCATGCCTAACCCTACTTATAAAGGAGGCAACGGACCTATCCATGTCTTTGTTTACGATCCTATCAAAGTGCCTAAAGCCGACTTTGAGCTAAGGTTTGTGGACTCTTCCTTGTTGCCAAGTCCGGATGAATACTTTGAGAATATGACTTACAAAGCTTATTGGATGCTTACCAACCTGACAACAGGCGAAAGTATTAATGCAGATGTAAAATATGGAAAAGACTATGAACAGATTTTCCCCGAATGGGGCTTATCTGTTAAAATAGATAAAGTAGTCGGACCTACAAATGATACTCTGACTGATGAAAATGGATTCATCGATGCAAAAATTGAATTTGATGAAATTTCTAAAGCATGGTTAACCGGAATACCCGATTCAGATCCCACTGCTTCAAGGAATATACCCTGGCCATACAACTGGATTCGTTCCGGGAAATTTGAAAACACGGCTGGCTCCAATGATGTTGCGACTGATGATGCCAGAAATGGTGATTTCGTTGATCCAAATGAAGTGTATGAAACAATGATAGACGGACGGATAGCTCCTTATGGCTTAGCAGCTCGGAATGCGAAAGGAAGTGGTTATTTTACATTTGGGCCTGCCTATCTTTCATCTAATTACAGGGACAACAACATCAACAGGTTACAAAGTGTTGACTTGGTTCTTACAGCAGACAAGACCAAATGGTCTCAATGTCTTGTTATTGAAACCTGCGAAGACGAAAATCTGTCTCAAGGCAACGTAAAAAAACACGCAGTACGCGATCATTTTTCATGGGCCAATTATATAGATATTGATAATGACGGAAATCCTATATATACTGCCGCTGAAAAAGGCAGATCCTGGTTCCCTGGTTATGCAATCAGCCTTGAAACAGGAGAACGAATGAATATTATTTTTGGAGAAGATTCTTACTGGCAATCAGATAATGGGGCAGATATGATCTGGAATCCGACCATTAATTTCCAAAACCCGGCAGCTTCACATCGTGACCTTGATAAATATATTTGGGGAGGCAAACACTACATCTATCTGATGGAAGCCAGGCCAGACCCACGTTTCACGGGTAGTTTTACTAATAATTCCACTTACGATGGAGGAAAATCTTACCTTGAATTCTTTAAAACAAATCCATCGCAATTCAAACAGATTTATTTCTGGTCTCAAGCCATGTATGTAATGATGGCACAGCCATACCAGAAGTTATTGTCATTGGAAGAGGGATTGATTCCCACAACAACAACAATTCAGATTCGGGTTTCAAAACCATATCAGACTTTTAAAACCTCAGATACACCTGAGAATAATCATATGCCATTATACCGTTTTAGCACGACTGAAATTTCCATGACTAATTCAGAGGAATTAGGAAAAGATGCAATGGAGAAGATCAATATTGTACCTAACCCATATTATGCTTTTTCATCTTATGAAAAGAACCAGCTTGACAACAGGGTCAGGATTATTAATCTGCCCAAGCATTGCGAAATTTCAATTTATACCTTAAGCGGTAACCTGGTGAGGCGAGTTCTGAAGGACGAAACAGATGAAACACATTCTTTGTTTTACGATTGGGATCTTAAAAATCTGGCAGGAATACCTGTTGCATCCGGATTGTATATCATTCATATCAATGGATTTGAATTAGGAACCAAATCATTGAAATGGTTTGGTATTATGCGTCCTATTGACCTTGATACATTTTAGTGAATAATTAAAACGCTTTTATGAAGAAATATCTAAGCTTAGTTATTATAATCCTGTTGATCGCCACCAATTGCGGACTGGCAGGCAACCCTGACCGGGTAGGACAGGCAGGTGCCACTGAATTATTAATCAATCCCTGGGCCAGGAGTTCAGGATGGTATGGTGCCAATACTTCCTTTATATCAGGTGTTGAAGCCATGCGTTTCAATCCTGCAGGAATAATTAATGTACCCACTTCTGAATTTCTTTTTGCCCGGACAATTTGGCTCTCAGGTGCTGATATTTTCATCAATTCCTTTGGATTTGTTACCAGTGTTGGAGCCACAGAAACCGGTGCTTTGGGGATCAGTATCATGTCATTTGACTTTGGAGATATTGAAATCACAACAGTGGATCAGCCTGAAGGTGGCATAGGAACCTATAGTCCTAGTTTTACCAATATCGGGGTGAGCTATGCTCATAAATTCTCCGATAGAATCCGCACAGGTGCCACTTTGCGCATTATTTCAGAATCAATTCCTGATGCCAAGGCCATGGGAGTTGCCATTGATGCAGGCATACAATATGTAACAGACGTCGGTGGTGATGAAGACAAACAGCGCACGAAATTTGGGATCTCCCTGCGAAATGTAGGTACTCCCATGCGTTTCAACGGAGATGGTTTGGCCAGGCGAGGAGAATTTGAAGGAGAGGATCTTACACTGACAGTGGATACCCGGTCTGCATCTTTTGAATTGCCTACTTTGATCAATATTGGCATAAGCCAGGATTTTTATTTAGATGCTTCTGAAAAGCATAAAATAACAGGTGCTGCAACATTTACTTCAAATTCATTTTCAAATGATCAATATATTTTAGGACTACAATATAGCTGGAAAAATATTGTGATGCTTCGTGGTGGTTTTGCCTTTGAAAAGGGTATTCTGAATGCTGAATCAAGGGTAAATTTATACACTGGACCATCTTCAGGTTTCTCAGTTAATCTGCCATTCGGTTCCGAAAAAGACAAGACTTTCGCTGTTGACTATTCCTACAGGTTTACAGAATATTTCTCAGGAACTCATACTTTTGGTGCAAGAATTGTGTTCTAATAATTAGTAAAAACTAAGATTTACAGAACGTTTCGGGTGTACCCGGAACGTTTTATTTATATATAATCACTTCAACGATATTTTTATGGTAGAGATAACCTATTACACCGAAAAAGGACTTCAGAAACTGGAAGATGAACTCAGACATCTTAAATTAGTGGAAAGGCCAGAAATCAGCAGACAAATTGCCGATGCAAGGGATAAAGGAGATTTATCTGAAAATGTGGAATACGATGCAGCAAAAGAAGCCCAGGGACACCTGGAAGCAAAAATTGCTAAACTGGAAAATGTTCTGGCAAATGCCAGAGTGTTGGAAAACAATAACCTGGATCCATCAAAGGCACTTATTTTGAGCCATGTAAGAATTAAGAACTTAGCTTCAAATAAAGAATTTACCTATACTCTTGTCTCTGAGAATGAAGCAGATCACAAGCAAGGTAAAATATCTGTAAAATCTCCTATTGGCAGCGCTTTGCTTGGCAAACAGGTGGGAAATATAGTGGATGTGCATGCACCTGCAGGAATTGTTAAATTAGAGATTTTAGAAATATCAAGATAAAAGCATTCAGATGACAACTATTTTTTCAAAAATTGTTAAAGGAGAAATACCGGCATATAAAATATATGAAGATGACGATTTTTTAGCTTTTTTAGATGTATTTCCTATTGCTCGGGGTCACACTTTAGTGATCCCAAAAATTGAAATTGACAATGTTTTTGATATGGATGATGACCTTTACCTAAGATTTCATTTTATCTGTAAAAAGCTGGCTCGAGGGATAGCCAAAGCGATCCCCTGTATTCGTGTGGGTTCTGCAATTGTAGGGCTGGAAATACCTCATGCACATATACATCTTGTCCCATTAAACTCTATTTCAGATTTGAATTTTGAAAAAGAAAAATTAAAGTTTTCACAAGAGGAATTTGAAGAAATTGCAAAAATGATAGTATCAAAACTTTAGTTTCAATTCGACTAATAACTCCTGATAATCTACACTTAAAACCAAGAATCTGAGAAAGATTATATTAAACAAATGTTTTATCCGAAATCACTGATCTCTTTTAAACGCTCAGGTTTGAAAATTTCAATATCACCATTTGACAAATGTATTAAGCCATCAGACTGATATTTCTTGAGAATAGAAAACACGCCGGCTCTTGTCATACCAGTCATATCCGCAATCAATTGTTTTGAGAAATCAAATTTATACTTTTCACTTTCATAAATATCCTCCGATAAATACAACAATAACTCAGCAATACGACCTTCCCTGTTTTTCAGATTGTATGAAACCAGCCGATTAAATGTAAAAATATGATGCTTGTTTTGTTCACCAATATATGCTAAAGCAAATTTTTTGTTTGAATCCAGTAATTCCCTGAATACATTTAGTTCAATAATACATACTGTGGAAGGCTGTAAAGCTTTCACACTGAAATGATTAAGATCATCTAAAAATACACCTAAACCAGTAATAAATTCAGTTGGTTTAACCAACCTTAACACAATAGTTTTTCCGCTAATACTTGTGTGTTCGATTTGAGCTAAACCTGAGGTGAAAGAGATAACATTTGTGTTTTTTGTTCCTTGTTTATAGATTAACTCTCCAGTCTTATAAGAAATGGAATATCTGTTCTCAGACAGATATTTAAGCTGGGATTCTGTAAGTGAATCAAATATGGGGGATTTACGTTTACAGTTTAAACATCCATTATTATTCTCATTTGTCATAAATCATATTCAATTAATTGATATTTATCAATACTTTTTTATATAAATATACATGTAGTTTGCAAATATAACACAAGCAGAAGGTACAAATTATACAATTTGATAATAAAATAATTATTGGTAAATTAATATCTTGCTCATGTGTAATAATAGATTTAATTAACTAAAACAGACAATTATGAAAAAACATTTCAGAAACTCAAGCAAATTATGTTTGATGGTTTTCCCAATTGCTTTTTTTGCAATTTTTATATCAAGTTGTAAAGATGATCCGGATCCTCCTGCTCTAGATTATATAGGTTCTGCAGCATGCCAAACATGCCATCCTACAATTTATGACGTATTTATGGAAAGTGGACACCCTTACAAACTAAGTAAAGTTACAGGCAATAAGCAACCAACTATTCCTTTTAGAACTGCAGCTATTCCAACACCAACAGGATATACCTGGGCCGATGTTTCTTATATGATAGGTGGATATGGTTGGAAAGCAAGATTTGTCGACAAAAAAGGTTATATCATGACTGAACTAGATGATACTCAGTACAACCTCAATGATGGTTCACAGGTTGCTTATCATGCAAGTGATGCAATGGGTACTAAAAAGTATGATTGCGGCAGATGTCATACTACTGGTTGGGTACATGTTGATGACGGCGGATCTCCTCAGGATGGTCTTGAAGGAATGGCAGGACAGTTTGCACAACCAGGTATACATTGTGAAGCATGCCATGGCATGGGTAGCGTTCACGCCTTTACTGAAGACAAAGCTGATATAACTCTAGACAGATCTTCACTTGCTTGTGGCAAATGTCACTACAGAAATGCAGATCATACAATTGCTGCTAGCGGTGGATTTATTAAGCATCATGAGCAATATGATGAATTGATTTCAGGTGGTCATACAGACCTATCCTGTAATGATTGTCATGATCCTCATGCCTCCACCATAAATGATGCTGTTGCTGCAGGATCAGGTATAATAAAAACTTGTGCCGAATGTCATACAGATGCAAAATATACAGCCAAAACACATAATGGAGCAACTTGTATTACTTGCCATATGCCAAAAGCAAGCAAGTCAGCAATAAAGACTGGTGATTATCAAGGAGATATTAAAACACATATCTTCAATATCAATACTGATGAAAACGGAAAACTTTTCAATGCGGCCGGTGACTTGGCAAATGTGGATGGTTTAGGTGTCTCATTGGATTATGTTTGTTATCAGTGTCACCAGGATGCAAGTGGTAAAGGGGGACAAAACACAATGAAG
>JADHTG010000018.1 GCA_016776505.1 Bacteroidota bacterium | reverse complement strand
TTCAAGTTGATTTTTACAATAAAGTGAATCGGTAATCTCAGCTTTATTATCATAATCTTTAGTCTTTAGATTACAAGCATTAATCACCAATATAAGTGCAAATAGGATGCAATGGGCTTTTTTCATAATGTTACCCAACTTGTTTATATACGTTACTCAATTACATTTAACCCCACCAAATCCAGGGGATAACCATATGTTTTGAGTATTCTTGTTACATTTTATTTCAAATTTAATAAACATTTCATAATACTAAATACCTATATCAAGGTTGTCAACTGGACTGGATGTATTCCCAATTTGCTTTTGACTGATGTGACTGTAAATCTCCGTTGTTTTACTGCTTCTGTGCCCCATGATTTTTTGCAGCGTAAGTGTGTTAATACCCTGCTCTGTTTGTTGAGTTCCATAACTGTGCCTCAGCATATGAGGCGATATGGGCCTCATCAAACCCGCTTTCTTCCCGGCATGCTTCACTACCTGGTAAACACTTTCAGCAGAATACTTCCCGCCTGTCTGCCCTTCAAATAAATATTTTTTGGGTTTTTCTTCCTTATAATACAATTCCATCAAACTTAAAATTTTGACCGGTAAAGGAACCAATCTGTCTTTCCTCCCCTTGGCATCCCTGATCTGGATCAAATTCACATCCCTGCGGATATCCGATAAGCTGATATTGGGTATTTCTGATTTCCTTAATCCGCAGCCAAAAAGTAACAGAATAATTAATTTATGTTTTTTATTGCGTGTCGCCAACAGGATTTTTAGTATTTCCTCCCGTGATAAAAACTTGGGTAGTTTATCTTCCTTTTTGGGTCGGATTAATAATTCCAGTTCCACCTTTCTTTTCAGCTGAATGGAGAAAAACAATTTTACAGCACTGACCATTTGCCTGTGATAGTTGATTGAATACCCGCTTTTTACAATAAATTCATTGGCATATTCAATCATGTCTTCATTGCTTATTTCTTCCGGATTTTTTGCAGGGAAACCGGATAAAAATATTGTTAATAGTGAAATATAGTTTTTGATCGTATTTACACTATATCGCTTTGCTACCATGAATTTTTCAAAATCAATTATTGTTTGTTTTGCAGTTGGATTCAGATTAATCGCAGGCTTTCTGTATTTATTTTTTTGATCTTTTTTGTGCCTGCTGGCAAATAATGCTTTGCTGTCAATCCATGCAAGTCCTTTAAAAACTGTTTGAATTGCCTTCAAATTATCCTGCTTATTGGGAACGAGCCAGCATCGGTTGCTTTTGTTCCAGCTGGCTCCTTCAATCTTTTTTACGGAATGTATCAATTTATCATCAAAGGGAAAATCAATGCGAATGTAGTCGAACCCATTCTGTTTAAACCGACTTAAACGGATAGTTGCCAAATTGATTTTTTGATGTACTTTGTTTTGCATAAAGAGAAAACAGTTTTTGAAGACGAAAACGGGTATAAAATTACAAATTAAATTGAAATGACCAACAAAAAAGTAAAATATATTGTGTAAGCACTAAACCGAAGATCCTTTTCAGGGCATTGGGTAGGAGTATTCATCAAATAACGGTTTATTTTCAGAAGATCACCAAAAAGATAATACTGCAGCTGTTATTTATTTTTAAAATAGTCTTTCATTGGACTAAAGTAGTGGTCCACCCAGCCTTGTTTATAATCGGATTCCCCATCAGGTATATTACTATGTTTTAATGTAAGCGCACAACCTTCCTCGGTTTCACGAAGCATAATTTTTAATTCTGAATCTTCGTCATGCTTTTCAAACTCAGTAGTTCGCCATAGCTGAACGATTTCCTTATCCTGAATAAGCGATTTATTCTTTCCCGAAATATAGCCATCCCAGGCAGTGAACTCACCCCCTACTTGCTTACTGCAATGGGCCAAACCGCCTGTCATATTCGAGTGTCCGGTGCTGTCCAGCCAGGATTGGTAAATCACCGAAGGCTTGACTGTGAAATTTTCTTTTATTTCAAATGATTGTTTCATGCTGTTCAATTTTCAATGTTATGTATAGTTTCCTAAAGGAATAAATGCAGCTCTAATTACATCTTAAATCCCCTATACAATTTATGAGGAAAGTAGGTTCAAGTTTTTTCAGACTGGTTTTTAGAATTGCAATGCTCACAGAATAAAGCAAAGGAATTCTTTCTTAAAATATATAAATGACTCCCAATGAAATAAGTATAAGAAGTATGGACATGCTGTAAAAAATAAGTACTTTGCTGTGCTTATCCTTATCAATACTCGTTTTAATGGAAGAAATAAGTCCAAGATTCGCAATAAATAAGGCAAAAATCATCAGCACAATATGTTCGATGGGCCACAAACGCTTGGATACAATCATTTCATTGGTCCCTGCTCCGATATAATCGTAACCTTGAGCCGAACCAAAATTTGTGAACAGTACCAGGCCAAAAATGAGTTGAAGATACATATTGGCGATAAAGATGAAAGATAACACTTTATCAAGGGATGTATATTTTAGGTTTTTTCTTATTCCTGCGATTGAGCGGTAAATGAGCCAAACAGCTGCAACAAGAAAAACAATGCTGATAATACTGTGAAAATGCTTTATAAGCTGGTATACATTGGGCTGACTAATATCCAATAAGGTCATCTGGATTTTTATTATGATTTATTTTACTGCAGCAAAGATAATTATTCCGCTCATTTTGATTATAGCTGCAAAAAGCAATTTCACATGATATCTCATACTGAATGATACTGTTTACTCACCTTCATTTTGTGATGATGTCCTGACCAGGTTTAGGCAAAATGCAGCAGCGGTTTTTACTTAATCTGACAATACTTTATCTGGTGGCAATCTTTGAATGCCTGATGGCTGCTTTCTCTCAAAACATAGAATCAAGACCATTATGACATGAAACTAATGGCCTTGATTCTGTAATGCTTTGTAAAAATATTTGCTACAACTGTAACAAATTCTCTGAGTGGGTATAATAGATTTATAAACAACTTAAAATACGAAAGACTGATTTTTATGATTGCCGGATTCTGATTTATTTCATTTAATGCGATCATTTCTCTTGCTGTCTTTCACATTTCAATTACAATTCTACGGCGAACATTCTGAAGATAATCTGAAGTTGAAAAAAAAATGGAATTTATTTTAAACGAATAGCTCAAAACGCATCTGATTGTTCTGAGACCTCATTTTTATCTTTAAAATAAAGTTATGAGACTGGATTAATTTATAGAATTTAAATCTGGCAGAGATTATCATTGGTTAAACTTGTGCGCTGCTGAAATCGATCGTAAAGGCATGCATGCCTTCCTTGTATTTGTAGGAGAGTGTAAAGCCATAAACTTCTGCAATTTTCTGAACGATTGAAAGCCCTAAACCAAGGGATTCAGACGATTTGGATGCTTTATAAAAACGCTTGAATAAATCTTCCTCACGAAGCTCCTGTTGACTTCCGGTATTTGAAATGACCAGGCTTTTATTCATAATATCCACTTCGAGTTTACCTCCTTCCATATTGTGCCTGATTGCATTTTTAACCAGGTTTGAAAATAGTATTTCTCCCAGGTAAGGGTTCATCTGAACCAAACAATCTTCCTTTTTTTGAATTTCTACAGCCAGTTTTTTTGAAAAAGTCAGATCTTCCAATTGATCCAGTTGCTTTTGGATTATTTTCTCCGGCTCAAGCGGGGATGAATCAGGGAATTGCCTGTTTTCAATTTTTGCCAGCAATAAAAGCGTCTTATTTAACCTCGAAAGCCTGTTTGCAGCATCATGGGTGTCAGCAACTGATTTTAATTGTTTGTCAGTCAAATCACCTGACTGAAGCAGCAATTCCATCTTGGAGTTGATGATAGCCAGTGGAGTTTGTATTTCATGTGAGGCATTTTCCGTAAATTCTTTCAGGTTGATGTAATCATTTTTTATTTTTTTTGTCATGCGAAGCAGCACCCGGTTCAGATCATCAAATTCTTTTACATCCGATTGCTTGAGATCGAGCTCCTTTTTGATGGTTACATCATATGTACTTAGTTTCCCTATCGTATCGTAAAATACCTTCCAGGCATAGCGGGAGGTAAAATTGTTCATGATGAGCAAGGTGATGATAATAAGAATGACCAGAACAGTCATGATCAGGAATATCCGTATGATAAGATTATCAGTCTCCTCCAGCGATTTAAATATCTGGATATAATATTGCTGATCGTTGAATTCTGCCTCAAAACCCAGCTGCCTGTATGGGGTGAATTTTTGTTTACCGTGATCAAAAATGATGGTATCGCCATAATACATTTCTGGATATGAACCGTCCTGTATCTTGTTCATCAGTATCTTTTCGTTATGATTTGGGGGAAGCTTGGTTCCACTGCTTACCGATGAAATCTCTTCCAGGATGTTGTTCTTCCTTTTCTCCAGTTCCACATTAATGTTTTGATTGACCTGCAGTCTCAACAGGAAGTAAAATGCAATGATTCCCAATAAGAAAACAAATAATGTGAAAGTTAAAAAGTTCAGGCTGGTTTTTGTCTGGAGTTTCATGAAAGTGGATTTTGTATTCTTTTATGGAATGGCATCTTTTAATTTTCCTCAAACTTATAGCCTACACGATAAACAGTTTTGATATAATCGGAACAGCCCATGCTCAGGAGTTTTTTCCTCAGGTTTTTGATATGGGTGTAGATGAAATCAAATGAATCTGCAGAATCCATATAATCTCCCCATAAATGCTCTGCTAACCCTGTTTTCGTGATTACTTTATTTTTATTGGAGATGAAAAAAAGCAGCAGATCATATTCTTTTCGGGTCAGGATCAACTCTTTTTGATGGATAAAAACCTTGAATTCATCTGGTAAGAGTTTGATCTCGTTAAAAACAATGTCATTTGTTCCTCCGAAATTCATCCTTCGATTAATTGATTTTAACTGGGCGTTCAGCTCCGCCAGGTGAAAAGGCTTGGTCAAATAGCTGTCGGCACCAATCTCCAGACCTTCAATTCTGTTTTCCAATGAGTTACGAGCTGAAATAATGATGATCCCATATGAAATGTTCTGCTCCTTGATATAGGATATTAGATCCAGCCCGCTGCCATCAGGAAGATTGATGTCCACCACCATGCAGTCATATTGGTGTGAAATGATTTTTTCCTTTGCTTCCCCAAAATTGTAAGCAAGCTCACAAACATGACCTTCAACCTCCAGGTATTCCTCTATGGAATTAGCCAAATTAACTTCATCTTCTATGATCAATATCTTCATAAACAATGGGATGTCAGTTCGAACAAAAGTATTGAATTAATCGATGATATCAAAAGCTGATAGGGGACATAATTTTGGTAACAAACCCATGATGGACACATAAAGTCCCGTCAGGGACGATATATAATTTGAATTTCCTGACCGCCCCTTTACAAATCCATGGCGAATCAAGCTGCTATAAATCCTGCTTATGTGTTTAATTTCCACAAAACAATAGTCAAGGGCTTTGATAATGACAATTTGTTCCATTTCCCATTGCAATCATTAATGGATAAGTTTTTGATGTAATAGCAAATTTTATAAAAGGATATCAATTTAGTGAGCACATCAATAAGCCAATTCATAGTAAAAGTCAGTTTGATTTTTTTTGCCTTAGCTTTGGCATTGCCTCTTTATTCACAGGAGAAATATACCCTGAACGGCTACATTAAAGATGCTGAATCAGGAGAAGATTTAATTGGTGCTACAGTCAGTATTTTCGACATCAATAAGGGAACTGTATCCAACCTGTATGGTTTTTACTCCATAACGCTTGAAAAAGGCACCTACAAATTTTCTTATACTTATATCGGCTATCAAAGCAAGGAAATAGAGGTCCTGTTGAACAAAAATGTCAGGAATAATATCGAATTGAAACCCATCGCCATTCAGCAGGATGAAGTAGAGATCATCGTCAATAAAACCGACGAAAATGTAAAAAGCACCGATATGGGTAAAATTGAATTGTCCACCATTCGGGTAAAAGAAATTCCAGCCTTGCTGGGAGAAGTGGATATTCTCAAAACGATTCAATTATTGCCCGGAGTCATGTCAGCAGGGGAGGGGAGTTCAGGTTTTTATGTGAGAGGTGGCGGATCGGATCAAAACCTGGTGTTGCTGGATGAAGCACTGGTGTTTAATACCGGCCATTTATTTGGTTTCTTTTCAGTATTTAATGCAGATGCTATAAAAAGTACCACACTGATCAAAGGAGGCATGCCTGCTAATTATGGCGGAAGGTTATCATCGGTAGTGGATGTGAGTATGAAAGAAGGAAATAACAGGACTTATCATGCAACCGGGGGTATTGGCCTGATTTCTTCCCGTTTGACGCTTGAAGGTCCCCTGGTAAAAAATAAGAGTTCATTCATGCTGTCTGCCCGTAGAACCTATATTGATTTCCTGGTTAAACCATTTACCCGGAATACGGATTTTGAAGGGAATGCATATCATTTCTTTGATCTTAATGCTAAGGCCAATTACACATTCAGTGACAAGGACAGGTTGTTTTTATCCGCATATTTTGGAAGAGATATATTTACTTTTGCAAGCCCTGATGATGATTTTAAGGTAGAGATCCCCTGGGGAAATGCAACTACCACTTTGCGATGGAATCATTTATTCAATGACAAACTATTCCTGAACACCACGGCTATATACAACGACTATCATTTTGAATTTGATATGACTAGTGATGAGTTTAAGCTAGGATTGTATTCTGGTATTAAAGACATGAGCCTGAAAATGGATTTTGGTTATTTCCCGGGTGCAGTACATAAGGTGAAATTTGGCACTCACTATACATATCATACATTCATACCCAATTCAGCACGAGCCACCTCCATTGATGGATTAAACATTGTCGCTGATGACATCAAAAAGAAATATGCACACGAAACAGCTGTCTATTTAACAGATAATTTTGCCTTGAATGAGATGATTCAGATTGATGCAGGTCTTCGTTTTTCAACTTTTCTGCTTGCGCCCCCCTATACAGAGCTTATACACAATGCCCAGGGCCTAGTAACAGATACCCTTATTTATCAGAAAGGAGACAAGGTTAAAACCTGGTATGGTTTAGAACCCCGCATAAATATGCGTATTACTTTAAACGATAAATCATCTGTCAAACTATCCTATAATCACAATTACCAGTATCTGCACCTGGTTTCTAATTCAACATCCACTTTGCCTACAGATATTTGGGTGCCCAGTTCAAAAGTGGTAAAACCACAGGTGGGTGACCAATATTCGATTGGATTTTTCAAAAATTTCAAAGAAAATATGTTTGAAACATCCCTTGAATTCTATTACAAGGATATGCGTAATCAAATCGAGTATAAAGATGGTTATGTAGAAGACCTGACGCGCGAGTTGGAGTGGGATTTTGTGTTTGGCAGAGGAAACTCCTACGGCATGGAAGTATTTATCAATAAATCTCAGGGAACTTTTACAGGCTGGATTGGTTACACCCTGTCCAAAACTACCCGTGACTTTGAAGATCTGATTACATCGCATTTCCCGGCAAAATTTGACCGAACTCATGATGTGGCTTTAGTCGGTATGTATGAACTGAATAAGCGCTGGAGTTTTGCTGCAACATTTATTTATGGAACCGGGAATTCCACCACCTTGCCTTCCCGAAGATATTTAATAGAAAATACCATCGTCAATGAATACATGCCACGGAATTCATATCGACTGGAAGCTTACCATCGATTGGATATTGCAGCCACTCTGAAGTCAAAAGACAGGAAGAAATTCAGCAGCGATTGGGTGTTCTCGGTATACAATGTGTATAATCATAAAAATGTTTACTTCCTCTACATCGATACAGAAGGAAATCCAATGGATGGCAGTTTGAAAATACAGGCAAAAAAAGTATCACTTTTCCCCATTATTCCTTCAGTGAGTTGGAATTTTAAGTTTTAAAGAATGAAATTAATAATTAAATTTCAATACCGTTTAGTTAAGAACAGGACTTCGACTACCCTCAGTCCAACAGTTGCCCTGAGCGTAGTCGAAGGGTTGTTGGACTGGTATTAATTTATTTGAATACTCTAGCTAAACGACTTTGAATTAAATTAAAAAGATTTCAAAAAATGAAAGTATTACTACACATAGCATTATTATTTACTTTTCTGTATGTACTTACATCCTGTGAAGAAGATGTGACCCTCGATATGCCGCAGGGAGAAGAAAAAATAGTGGTGGAAGGACAAATTGAACAGGGGAGACCACCCATCGTGATGCTGACACGTAGTTTACCCTATTTTTCCTCCACAGCCATCAGCGATTTCGATCATATGTTTGTTTCAGGAGCGAGTGTCCAAATATCTGATGGATCAACAACTGTTGATTTGATTGAGTTAAATTTCAACAATTTAGCTGATTCACTGAAAGACCTGCTATTGGATTTATTTCAACTTTCAGCAAATGAAATAGTTGATTTTGATTACATCATCTACACCACCCCAGTTTTATTAGGTGAAATTGGAAAGGAATATACATTGACTGTCGAAAAAGACCAGCATCTTTTAACAGCAGTTACAACAATACCTGAACCGGTAATCCCTGATTCCATCTGGTCTGAGCATCATGAAGATCCGAATAATGACAGCTTAATGTATTATCGCTTCAGTTTTGAGGATCCTCCGGTTGTGCCCAATTATTACCGGTTTTTTACCCAAAGAAACAATGAACCCTTTTATACCAATTTATTTGTATCACTGATGGATGATAAGCTGCAAAACGGGCAACGTGTGAGTTTACCCCTTTTGAGAGGTTCGTCAAAATTTGATGAATTTGATCCGGTTAGTTTCGGTGCTTTTAAGGTGGGAGACCAGGTGACTATGAAATTTTGCAGCATTGATGAAGCACACTATAATTTTTGGAGCACGCTGTCAACTGATCAGTTTTCAGGAGGTCCTTTTGCAAGCCCTGTCAATATTAAATCCAATGTGAATGGAGGATTGGGAGTGTGGGGTGGTTATGGAGCTTATTATTATACTTTCATCGTACAGTAAATTCCTTTCTGAGATTTTTATTTATTAAGGAGTCAGCTGTTTTTGATTGGGCTACTCCAAAGAATAGCTTCGCTAATAAAATAATAGGTAAAAAAAAGAGTTCCTGGCGGAACTCAGCATAGTGGACAAGTGTTAATCTGCGATAAATAAAGCTGCACGAAAGAGAGATTGAATGAGCTTATGAATGCATGCAAACATTATGTTTTGGAACGAAAATGTCGCTTTTAACACTGGTGTTTTTTTGATAATTGTAAGTAATTAATATCAGATACAGTAGAAAAATAGAAATTCGTTTTAGTTGGTTAAGCTGTTTCATCGTTGTTGGCTTTTTGTTTGGTTAATTAAGGATCTTTTCTTTCTACCAACAAACAATAAATGCTTTTCTTTTTGTTGTCATATATTTATACTGTTCAGCCTGTAAAGGTTACCCTGGATTTTAAATTAAAATTACATCCTGGAGTTATGATCATAATAATCCTTGATATATAGAGATAAATTTCGAGGTTTAATTTTGTAAAGTATGATTTCAGCCGCTAAATATGTTAATTTATAGCTAACTAAATGTATACTGGCATGGTGGTTCTTGCCTGCGGATGCTCATTGATTCTCCTGGATGGAGTAATCAACCCTATAAATAAAAACAGCCATAAGTACTGTTACCTATGGCTGTGAGGATAAATGAACTGTTCAACCGATTTATCCTACCTAACGAAATTCTTTATGAAAAACATGCTCTTCGGAATCCATATGAACAGTAAATATTGCATGCCTTTGTTTAATTCAAATTATATCTCATTTTCATTTGAAGTAAATTTCCTTCCTTTTTCCCATCCTTCTTAAAATAATTGTGTTTTGAGCGTATTAAGATCAGGATATGTATCAGGAATATGTTCCTTTTTCGACATATTGTTCAAAATGCTCACTGTAATCATCATATGTGTCTATTTTATTGTGATCTTTCAATTGGAAGAAAGACATAGCTAATGCCAGTAAAAAATCGAGAAGGATGAAGGATAATTTTAGTGCTTTCATAATCTGTTTGGTTTTTAGGGTAAGGTACTCATTTCAGAAGTTGGGGTTAACTAAAATGAGTACCATTCTGGAAAAGTTTGCTGATCTAAAATTATTAGTATGAGAAATTTACTTGATTACAATTTTTTGTGAATAGGTTTGATTGCCTTTACTCACATGAACAATGTAGTATCCATTTGCTGAGTCATCAAGATTTACTTTGCTAAGTGAGCTATTCAGGTTTCCTTTGTAAACCTCATCACCTATTATACTGTAAATACTTATTTGGGAATACTCCCACTCATCAATGTGGATGTAAATATGCTTATTATTTGTGTAAATGTTAACGATCTCTTTTTCGTTTTGGTTAATTCCATTGGTTGTTTGCATTTCGACTGTCTGTAAAGGAGTGAAATGAATAATAAAGCGCTCAGGGTTATCATTGACGTCTATTTTAAAGGTTAATTTGGATTGTTCCTGAAGATCATAAATTTGTCCGTCTGTCAGATCTTCCATATAAAGTTGGGTGTATTGATCAAAGTCAGCTACATTCACATAAATCTCGTATTCAGCAGTTTTACCTACTTTTACAAAAAGCGGAATGGAGGTGCTTTCGTATAATCCTTCAAATGTATTGATAGAGAGTTCTTCCATATCTGCACTTCGTGTATAAATCTGTGGAGTTAACAGGTTTGAACCTTCTACTTTAAAAGCATCATAATTGCCATCAAAGTCATTTGTAGCATGTGGATCAAAGCAAATGATTGTTTCATCACTGTATCCGTTTCCACTTATTTTTAGTTTCAGTAAATCATCTTTTGCATTATCACGGAATTCAGTCTCTGTGGTATGTGTTCTGACCTCATTTGTCATTCCAACTGAACCACCTCCGCTGTTTACTCTTACGAAAAATCCCTGTGAAGGTGCCACATAAGGTGAACCCCCGTTTGTACCTATACCACCAACATAAGAAGCCACATTGCTTTGGTCAGGATCCCATACATACACTGCATTGTTCAAATTGGTTTTTGTCCAGCCGCTGGCGTCCCAATCCAGATAAGAAGGGTAGGGATTTCCCACCAGGTTCCAGCCTGTACCGGCAGCGCCGGTATAACTGATATTGATGGATTGTGTTCCTGTATTAAATGTTCCGGCGAATGTGACAGTACCGGCTGCAGAAGGTTTGTAATAAGTGTCATATCCTTTGCAGACCACCAGGTTGTCTCCTGCTTTTTTTGAATCCCAGCTTGCAGTGGTTTCATTGTATTCATATAATGCGGAACCCCAGAATAAATTCGCAGTAGGATTTGCCACCGGTGGTGAAACATAATGCCAGCCGCTTTCACTGATAGGTCTTTCTACCTGGTAGGTTCCACCCCCGTTTACACTGCCATTGTCAATAAATGATGCATTCTCTTTGACATTAAAAGTACCGGAATTGCTGATTAAACCACCTACGGTTAAAGATTTTCCAGCATTGACAGTCAATGTTTTACTGCTGTTGATCGTTACATTAAACAAGGTAGCATCCATATCCAGGTTTACATTATGATCAATTACTACAATGGCCCATTCTGAATTTGGAACCGTTGAACTCGACCAGGTCGAACTGGTATTCCAGTTGCCATTGGAAACTGATGTAAAGGGAATAGGTGCAGTTGAACTGACCCAGTCACTATTATTCATATTCTTCATGGATCCTGTGTTGGTATTGGCGCTGTTATCAGTCAAGCTGGAATCTGATCCATCTGACATTTGATAATAGGCCTTTAAATCATCACTTACAGAATTGCTGTAATTGGGATGATCTGTAGATATTTCACGGTGAATCCAATCCCTGATGGTGGCTATGGCTAAAACTTCATCCCAAATCCTGACTTCCTCAATTAAACCTGAAAAATAGTCAGGTCCTCCCTGGAAAGCAGTTTGTGGAATAGCGCCATTAGCTACATCAGCACCTATCAGTGTTGAATTTGTAGGATTGTCATCAATAGGATTATTTCCTGTAGCATCATCTGTTTCCCTTAAAATACCATCCACGTAAAACTTGGTGTAACGTGTATCATAGGTCATAGCAAAATGATGCCAACCGCTGCTTAAGCTCGATAAGTCATATCCAGGCTTAGCCACATCACCATCTCTCCATAACCATCCCTGGATTTTAGAAGCAGCTGCATTTACTTTTATTTGCCATCCTCCATCGTTGTGTTCGTTTCCTACCAGTGTTCCATCTGAAAGCCCGGCCCAGTTTGTTGAATAAGCCCAGACTTCAACGGTGATATAATCACTTCCTTTAAGCGTGGAAGAATTCCCTAAGTTAATGTAGTCGTTCGCACCATCAAAATCCAATGCATAACTTTGAGATAAAGCTTCTGTAAAAGATATAAGAGTACAAAAAACCAAAGGGAAAAGTAATTTGAATAAGGATGGCGTTTTCATTGCTTTAGTTTTATCGTTTGGTAATGTAAAATTTACATTTCGCTAGTAGTAAATCGGGTGCATATTTCAACATCCTAGAAATAATGCATAAATCAAAAGTAAAAAATTGGGATTAGCGTTTGCAAATATTTTTTTTCGCCATGTGTGTAAGTATTTGTTAATTATTGCTTTGTGTATATAAAATTAATAACAAAAGAATCGGATTTTATTTATTTTTAGAGCAATTCTCAGATAGGCAGGGAAAAATAAACCATCAAATCACAGCACATATTGAGCAGCCTGTATGGATTAAATAGCTGGCTTTCTGCAGGAATACAAATTCATTTTTTTCAATGGATTGATGGATTAAAACCAGGGTTTATCATCCCCCAATAATAAATAATTAAATACCTGAATCGGTTTTACTTATTTCATCATCGGAATACATTTCAGGCAGTCTGATTTACCTCCCCGTAAAGGCCCAAATTAACAGAAGAAAAATCTTAATCGAAACGGATTGCTTTAATGGGTTTTATTCCCGCGACATAGCGGGCAGGAATAAACATGATCAGGGTGCATATAACAAATGTAGCCATGTTGAGCAGAATGAATCGTCCCCAGGTAAATAAAACCGGGACATGATCCATGTAATAAGATTCAGCAGGAAGTTTAATGATCTCAAACTTTTGCTGCAGAAAAATGATTGCAAGGCTGAACACATTTCCAATCAGAATTCCGGTCAGTATAAGAAAAGCAGAATGTATGATGAATATGAATGAAACACTCTGATCGGTTGATCCAAATGATTTCAGGATACCGATCATCGTTGTTTTTTCCAGGATAATAATTAATAAAGCAGTGATCATATTGACTGCCGCTACAATGACCATGAGCAACAGGATAATTCGGATATTCACATTCAGTAAATTTAGCCAGTCGAATATTTGGGGATAAATCTCTGTGATCATTTTTGTATCCTCATTGTAGTTTACACCCGCCCTGATTAGATCATTTACCCGTTCCAGTTCTTCAAGGTCGTTCATAAATACCTCATAGCCTCCAATTTGGTTTTCAGACCAATTATTCAATTTTTGGATCTGCCGGATATCGCAGACAGCAAATACTTCGTCAATTTCTTCAATTCCACTTTCGAAAATGCCCGAAATAGTAAATTTTCGGACACGTGGTGGTTGCTGAACGAAATAAATGGCCACATCATCCCCAATTTTCAGCCGGAGTTTCCTGCATGTGGTGGCAGAAATAAGTATTTCTGTGGAGGAACTGCTGTCACTAAACTCAGGATGTTTTCCTTCACGCAGGAATTGATTCATATAATTCCAGTCGTAAGTGGATGATACCCCTTTTAAAATAACGCCTTCAATCGCCTCCTGGGTTTTGATAATGCCTGGCTTATTTGCAAACACCTGTAGATGGTTTACCTGATCTATCTCATTGATGCGTTTATAAACATCCGGGGAATATTCTATAGGTTCATTTTCAAAAGTATAATTTATATTCGTGTGTGTAATCTGAATGTGGGATGCAAAACCAGTGACTTTGTTTTTTATTTCCTGCTGAAAACCTTTGACTATGGAGATGGAAACCATCATGACAGCTAAACTGAGGGCAATAGCTGCAATTGCAATTCGAACGACCGTTTTTGAAAATGTACGTTTGGACTGAAATGTGATTCTTTTTGCTATGTAAAATTCAAATTTCAAAACTTATATGAAAAGGACCATTGGATTTTTGATTTTTTATCTGTGTGCAAATTTAACATTTGGACAGTTAAAAACAGGAGCTGAGCAAATGAATAAATATTTACAGCTGTTAAAAGACAAAAAAGTGGGTGTTGTTGCAAACCATACCTCATTAATACAGGGGGTTCACCTGGTAGATACATTGATTTCACTGCAAATTAATATCACGAAGATCTTTTCTCCTGAACATGGATTTAAAGGAAACAAATCAGATGGCGCAAAAATAGCAGATTCAGAATTTGGTAAGGCTCCTATTCAAATCATCTCTCTGTACGGGGATCATAAAAAGCCCGGCAGTTCGGATATATCCGATCTTGATATCCTGATTTTTGACATGCAGGATGTGGGTGTCAGGTGTTATACTTACATCTCCACCATGACCTATGTGATGGAAGCCTGTGCAGAAAATAATCTTGCTTTGATCGTATTAGACAGGCCAAATCCTCATTTGGGGGTAGTGGACGGCCCTGTATTAAAGAAGGAATTCACATCCTTTGTGGGTTTGCATCCGGTGCCATTGGTTTACGGCATGACACTGGGAGAATATGCTCTCATGATCAACCATGAATCCTGGTTGAAAAATGCATTTAAATGCAAACTGAAAGTGGTTCCCATGAAGGATGTCTTCAATATGAAAGAATATGTATTTCCTGTTCCTCCATCTCCCAATTTACCCAATATGCATGCAGTGAAACTCTATCCTTCACTCTGCCTTTTTGAAGGAACGGATGTAAGTGTAGGAAGGGGAACCGAGAATCCTTTCCAGGTAATTGGAAAACCCGGCATCAATTTGGGGAACTTCTATTTTACACCAAAAAGTATCCCTGGAGTTTCTGACAATCCACCTCATTTGGGTGAGATTTGCAGGGGATATGATTTGAGGTCCATTGAAAATCAGGAGAATCGCGATCATTTAAGCCTGGAATGGATCCTGGAATTTTATGAACATTCTGAGAATAAAGAGACCTTTTTCAACTCTTACTTCAGCAAACTGGCCGGAACAGATGAACTGAAACAACAAATTGAAAAAGGCTTAAGCGAAGATCTTATAAGGAGAAGCTGGCAAAACGATTTAAATCAATTCAAAGGGATCAGAAAGAAATATCTCTTATATCCCAGAAAATAAAAAACCCTGTACTTTTGCAAATACAGGGTTATCCAATTGATCTGGTTCAAAACTTATGAGATCTTGATCTCCCTTAAAGCTTTTACCTTTGCTTCTTCTTTTTTGGGCAGATGAATTCTTAAAACTCCGTCCTCATACCTGGCATCAATTTTTTCATTGTCGATGCTTTCAGGTAATGTGAATGAGCGTGAAAAAGAACTGTAGTTGAATTCCCTGCGAGTGAAATTCATTTCTTCCTTCACTTCTTTTTCTTCTCTTTTGCTCTCGATAGTGATGACGTCATTTTCAATTTTTACATTGAAATCTTTTTTCTTCATACCGGGAGCAGCTAATTCGATCACAAATTCTTCTTTGCTTTCAACTACATTAGCTGCAGGCAAATTGTTTTTTGCCCTGGGTGAGAAAAAGTCCAGATCATTTTCAAAAAAGTTATCGAAAAATTTTGAATATGTCGGATAATAATTACTGGGTCTGTTCCATTTTACGAGTGTCATGATTTTGTCCTCCTATAATTTAATTTGTTTAACATTAAAATTGATTTTGACCTCAATAGTTCAAGTAAAATGCCGTTGAGAAAAAAGGATAATTTGTCTGATTTTTACACAAATTGTCACTGACAAGTATTTGAAAATCAATGATATGAAGACATAATTTCAGGGATTTTAAGACAAATTTTCAAACAGCCTGAAATAACGTCAGATGTTGTCAGAGCGCAAAAATTAATTTTTGGCAAGGAAGAAATAATGATTTTTTACCAGCTGAAATTTTTCAACAGATGAAAAGTGAGCACGCAGATTGGTTTCCAGATCATTTAGGGATAATTTCATTTCCGGGTTATTAATGTCCTTATTGAATAACAACAATCCACCTGGTAATAAACGTTTCTTTAACAATTTAATAAAGGGATCACTTTCATAATAGGAGGGGATCACATTGTCTATATAAATATCGAATACGATAAAATCAAAAAGTTCCTGGCAGTTTTCAATATATTTATTTGCATCAGTGGCTTCCAAGCTTAGGTTTTGAAATCGGTCAATATCGAAATAGGCCTTGCCCAGTTTGATGACGACCGGATCCTTTTCAACTGCCACAATGGGAAAGCTGAGGCTGTATTCCTCTCTCAGTATGGAAACAACACTACCTGTTCCAAATCCAAGAACCAGGCAATTGTCAATGGGTATTTTCGCCACATCGATATGCCTGAATGCTTTTTGGAAAGCGACATGCAATTCGCCAAAGCTGTAGTTAGCTGATTTAGAGTTGAGTATGTACTTACCCTTGATATGATAAACATACAAATCTCCATTTAAGGGACTCTTCACTTTCTTCTCCAGGTTACCCCCCAAATAGCTTCCCATATTTTTTAACCAACTGCTCATATCATATCCTTAAATACAAAACTATATAAATCAAAATGAATAGTTTTATCTTTATCATGGCAATGGGTCATGATTAAATATAAAAAAGGCCATAATGCAACTATTTAATTTTTTTCTTGTCATTAAAATCGAATTTACTCAGGTTTGGAAGTAGACTATATTAACAGGGACAGGGAATTAGTGGAGAAAGCTAAGCGAGGTAACAGGCTGGCAGAGTACCAGTTGTACCAGAAATATGCGCGTGCCATGTTTAATGTGAGCTACAGAATGCTGAACAATTTTGAGGAAGCAGAAGATGTATTACAGGATGCGTTCATTGATGTATTTCGAAGGCTTAACACTTTCAGATATGAAAGCACTATTGGTTCATGGATAAAGAAAGTGGTTGTCAACAGATGTATTAATGTTCTGAAAAAAAGAAAAATTGATATGTTCCTTTCTGATGACCTGGTGAAATATGAAGCCATGGATGAAACCGCATTGAATCAGGATCATATCCGTTATGATGTAGGCCAGCTTAGAGAAATGATAAAAAAACTACCCGAGGGCTACAGACTTATTTTTTCTTTGTACAGCCTGGAAGGGTATGACCATGAAGAAATCTCTCAAATACTAAACATCAGTGTTTCCACATCAAAAACACAATATATGAGAGCAAAAAATAAAATTATTGAATCCATTAAAGCAAATAGCAATGAAAGATAAACTTGAACGATTCATTTCTGATCATAGGGAGGAATTCGACATGCATGAACCCAGTCCGGATATATGGGAAAAAATAAAGCAGAAAAGGGAAATAAAACAGGCAGGATCGTCAACGATTAATAGCTTTCGCTTTTATCTATTGCGTATAGCGGCTGTTCTTCTGATTGCAACCCTATCAATTATAGCCTACGATCGGATTACAAAAAATAAGCAGGAAAAGCCAATTGCTGGTAATGAAAATGAAAGGATGATGGATCCAGAAATCGTGGAGTTAATGGAAGCGGAGGTCTATTATACCAATCAACTGAATCTGAAAATGAAAAAACTGGAATCCTACAGCACCGATTTCAAAGACATTCGGGATGATGTATTGTCTGACTTCAAAGAATTGGATGCAGCCTATATCGAACTGGTTGATGAGTTAGGCAGTGATATTTATAAACAGGAAGTGATAGAATCCATGATAGAAGTCTACAGGTTGAAATTAAAGATTTTGGAAGAAGTATTGAAGCAGCTGGAAGGCTGGAGTAATGATAATTCATCAGATTTAAAAGAAATATAATTATGCGACTAAAATATATAAGTCTGTTGCTGATTTTTGTTTTATTTGGTTTTCAAACCATAGCTGTTCAGCAGATAAAACGAAATAAAAGGTTTGTAAGAACATATAAAATAAAGCCTGAAACCCGGGTGGAGGTTTACAATAAATATGGGCAGGTTGAGATCATACACTGGCAAAAAGATTCAGTTAAATATATCATCAAGCTCGAAACCAGGGCAAAGTCAAAAGAGAAAATTGACAAGTTGGAAGCCCTGTTGAATTTTAGTTTTCAGAGTGGAGAGAACTACATCAGGGCTAAAACACTTATTGGCAACGAAGCCAAAGATCTAATGTCTGAAATAACAAACCTGACGAATGCTATTTTTACCATAGGTGCCGAAGTGGATATTGACTTTACAGTTTATTTGCCAGCAACAAATAAATTGAAAATACAAAACAGTTTTGGAGATGTATTTATGGGGAATATCGATCCAGATATTCAAATTGAACTGTCTCATGGTGATTTAAGAGCCGGAAAACTAAATTCACATTCAATCATTGACATAAAATTCGGTCATGCTTTTATTGAATTTATGAAAGAGGGAGAAGTCAAACTGAATTACGCTGACCTGGCCCTGTCGGCGGCCGACGAGCTGGACATTAAAAGTAAAGCGTCCAGCATCGACATCTCAAATGTGGATGCATTATCTATTGATTCTCGCAGGGATGAGTACAAAATAGGACAGCTGAATAGCCTGAATGGAAGTAGTAATTTCTCAAAAATCAATATAATGAAATTCGATAATGAATTGAAATTGAGTCTTAAATATGGTTCTTTCAGCATAATCAAAATATCCAGATTGTTTTCCAGCGTGAATATCAGTTCTGGTTATACAGATATCACTTTGATTTTTGAGCGAGGTTCGGCATACGACTTTTTACTGACTTCAACAGACGTGAGTTTTAGTTATCCAAAGGAAAAACTGTCATTGACTAAAAAGGAGATCGACAGGGATAAGAGGAAATACAACTACAAAGGGACTCTTGGCCAGAACACAAAATCAAATGTTATCATTCTATCGGAAAAAGGATCAGTTAAAGTTTTTCAGGAATAATTCAAGCCGGATGCAACCTAAGTAAAAAACACTTGTCCTTAAGGTTGAATTTAAAAATCAAAAAAATAAAATGATGGCGAAAGTAATTAAAACAGTATACAGGCTGGTATTTTTTATAGTGATCATGAGTTCGCTCAATTCGTGTTATATGGATTTCATAGATTGTATCAGGGGGGATGGTAATTTAGATGAAAAAGAGCGTTCGTTGACAGAATTTGATGTCATCAGGCATTACGGGGATTTTGATGTAATCGTTATACAGGATAGTGTCTACAAAGTGATTATTGAAGCTGAAACGAACCTGATTCCGTATATTTTAACCGGTGTAAGCAATGGGGCGCTCATCATCAAAAACAAGGATAACAGGTGTTTGAATCCAACTCGTCCGGTGACCATAACCGTTCACACTCCAACCATCAGCAAATTTGTATTGGCTGGTTCAGGAAGTATGGTTTGTGATAGTGTATCCAGCTATAAATTCAAAGCCAGTATCAGTGGTTCGGGATTCATTCGTGCAGATGTGTTCAGTACCGATCTGGAATTAATCATATCAGGATCCGGAGATATGGATGTGTATATGGAAGCGGATTATCTTGAAACGAAGATTTCAGGAAGTGGTTTAATGAAGTTGTATGGTGAAATTCATGATTCTGAAAACAGGATTACCGGAAGTGGGGATCTAAAATCCATTGATTTGGACCAGGAAGTGTGTGTTGTTAATATCACAGGTAGTGGTTCTTCCTGGGTAGATGTATCCAACACGCTGAATGTAACCATCACTGGATCAGGAAATGTTTACTACACTGGCTCTCCTACCGTTTATTCTACCATTACAGGATCCGGAAATATCATTGAGTTATAATTTACAATAGTGGAAAAGATGAATAGTCAGGCACAAAAATCCCTGTTAATCCTGTCCTTTTTGATCTCTTTATGGACGCTTGCATCTGCCCGGACTGGGGATCCGGTGAAAGAATGGAGAGATATTAAAGATTTTTCTGAGATTCATGTCAATGGGCCGTTTGAGGTGTACATCATTCAGAATCCAATATTTGAAATAAGCCTTGAAGGGGATCAGGAAAGCATTCAGTCCGTTCGTACACTGGTAAGCGGTCATGTGCTCACTATTTCAACTTTGGACTATAGAAGATGTTCGCCAAAAAATGTGAAGCTTTACATTAAAATGCCTGAACTGAATCGAATTCGCGTATATGGCAACGGATATGTGAAGTCCATCGGGCTCAAATCAGATCATCTTGAAATAGAGTTATATGGATCTGGAAATATTCATTTTGAAGAGATTTTCAGCTCTTTTCTCGAGATGCAAAATTTTGGTTCAGGGAAAATAGTTTTGGATGTAAATGCCAAATCAATCTCAGCCAGCATAAGAGGATCGGGTGAAATTCTACTCAGTGGAAATGCAAATTCATCAGAATTATCCATCAGTGGTTCCGGGAAAATAAAAGCAATGGAATTGCTTCAAAATGAATGTCAGACAAAAATTTATGGGAATGGTCATATTTATGTGCATGCCAGCCAACTAATCGATGCTGAAATCATTGGAGCAGGCAAATTAATGTACCAGGGAGATCCCGAAATCGAGATGACATCTGTCGGATCAGGAAAAATCAACAGGTTAAAACAAGAAAATTAAAACAAATGAAAAAATTATTGATCATGGTCTTTATGAGCTGTTCCATTTCCCTGATTGCCCAGGACAATGTGACGAAGAATGATGAAATAAAAACACTTTTTGGTGGAGAAATAGCCGGAGGATTCTATGGTTCATATGATATGAAAGTCACCTCATTTACTAAAAATGCCGGACTAATGACAGGGGGTAAAGGGGGCTGGATTATCAACCATCAACTGGTAGTTGGTGGAGGTGGCTTTGGTTTATCAACCCATTCAAGCTTTGACATTTCATCTCATGAAACAAGGGATTCTTTTGCCCATTTTCAATGTGGTTATGGAGGCTTATTGATAGAATATATTATATGGCCGGAAAAACCTGTTCATGCTTCTTTTCCTCTCCTGGTTGGAGCAGGAGGCGTGAGAATTCATGAATCGGAAAATGGTTATTTCCTGGATTACACCATTGGAAGACTGCTTGAAAGATCATCTTTTTTTGTTGTTGAACCAGGAATCGATCTGGAATTAAATCTGTTGAAATGGATCAGGTTTGGTGTAGGAATGAGTTATCGTTACGTATACGGAAGCAATCTGCTTAGCCTGACAGATGGAGAGATGTCCGGACTTTCGATGAATTTCTCATTTAAATTTGGATACTTTTAATTGAAAACATTAAACTTTTTAAATGAGAGGATTAAAACTTAGAATTGCTGCCTGCTTCCTTGTATTTATCAGTTTTGCATCTATTGTCAAAGCCCAGGATCATGCAATCGGATTAAGGGGCGGTATAACGTCAGGGATCAATTTCAAATGGTATCAATCCAATGAAACTGCTTATGAGTTGATCGTCAGTAACAAAGAAAAAGGCAACCTGATCACCACCCTGTTTGAATTCCACGAACCTGCTTCTGCCTTGTTAAGAGAAAGATTCAGGTATTACTATGGTTTTGGTTGTCACGTGGGATATTACAGGGAATCGTTTGCCAGGCTGCTGATCGATAATCAAGGCAATGAATATGAAGAGCTGGATAACCGGCATTTTCCGGCAATTGGATTTGATGGCATTGTGGGCCTCGAATATAAATTTTTGATACTACCATTCTCTGCCAGCGTCGATTACAAACCTTATATTAATTTATTTGGTCCTTACCGAATTTTGAGTAAGGGATTATTTGATATTGGTTTCTCATTCAAATACATATTTTAAAAAACAGATTATGAAGAAAATAATGTGGATTGCGATTTTGCTGGCTACTACTGTTATGGGCCGCACACAAACGATTGATTCAATAAAAACAAAGGACCGGCAGGGAAATATTCAAACTGTATTTGGAAATGAAGAGAATGAATATGGTGGATTTGGAGCACTTTCATTTGGATACAGCGATCAGGTTTTCGGACGAAACGTGGCATTTTCAGGAGCCAGAGGTGGTTGGATAATCAACCATTGGTTCTCATTCGGTATGGGAGGATACAGCTTGCTGAGTGGTGTTCAGCGTGATATAGGTTGGGATGGCCCTGATCCAAGATCTCTCGAGTTTTATATGGGCTACGGTGGAATTTACATTGAACCAGCCGCTTTTCCTAAGTTTCCCTTGCATCTTAGCTTTCCCTTATTATTGGGAGTAGGAGGGGCAGTTTATGTGGATGAATTGAATAATTGGGATTCTGAATCCTCATCCTATGGCTATTGGCGGGAAGATGCAGATGCCTTTTATGTTGTGGAACCCGGAATTGACCTGGAGGTGAACTTTGTTCGCAATATCAGGATTTTGATAGGTGCTAAATACAGGTACATTACAGACTTGAATTTAATTGAAACTGAACCGGATGCACTGAATGGATTGAGCTATCATATCAGCATGAAAATCGGGAAATTTTAATATTAAAATAAGAAATTGATTAATCTTTTCGGATTGACAATTCTTAAATCTTTAACTACTTGCTCTGCCAATCCATATAAAGAATTGTATCATAAAAGCAGAAAATATCATAATCCTTTCAGTTTCAAAGGGTAAAATGATAGCATTTCTGGATTTTTATCAAACAGACTTTATTTATTGATTTTTTTTCTGAAAGAACCGCAACCCTATATCGGTCTTCTTCATCTTAACGAAGTATTTTAACTTTAAATTTAAAGAAGATGAAGAAAATAATCCCTTTTATAATTGTATTGATATTAGCTCAGTTTGTCTCCTGCAATAAAGACTTTGGACGTTTTGAAAATTTTGGTTTTACCTCCGGTGAGAGCTATAATTCCTTTAGTGAAAATCCTTTTGTGAAGGTCATTGATGAACCTGTTTCTACCTTTTCAATAGATGCAGATGGAGGCTCTTACAGCAACATCCGGAGATTTTTGAAGAATGGTGAGAAGCCACCTGTGGATGCAATCAGAATAGAAGAAATGATCAATTATTTTCAATATGACTTTGCTGATCCTGTAGATCAACATCCCATTGCCATTAGCACAGAAGTAGGAGAATGTCCATGGAATACTGAACATAAATTAATCCAAATAGGGATCAAGGGAAAAACCATTTTAAAAGAGGACTATCCGGCTTCCAATTTTGTTTTCCTGGTCGATATATCAGGCTCGATGAGCAGTGATGATAAACTCCCATTAGTAAAAAAAGGCATGCATTTTTTGGTGGATGAAATGCGCGATAAGGACAGGATGGCTATTGTGACCTATGCAAGTAGCCCTGGTGTGGCACTTCATTCTACCAGTGATAAATCAAAGATAAAAAAAGGCATTGACAAACTTGGATCCGGCGGAAGTACGGCGGGCGCAGGTGGCATTAATAAAGCCTATGATATTGCAATGGATCACTTTATTGACGGAGGAAACAACCGCATTATTTTAGCAACTGACGGTGATTTTAATGTGGGAATATCAGATCAGGACGAACTGATCAAACTCATTGAGAAGAAACGTGAATCAGGTATTTTCCTGACGGTGATTGGGGTAGGAAGCGGGAACCTGAATGAAGGCATGATGGAACAACTGGCCAATAATGGCAATGGTACTTATGAATATATGGACAGTGAAATACAGGCCAGAAAAGTATTCATTGATGAATTCGGTAAGTTTTTTACGGTGGCAAAAGATGTGAAAATTCAAATTGATTTCGACCCCACAGTAGTTGAACTGTATCGCCTGATAGGATATGAAAACAGGGTATTGAATGATAGTGATTTTACAAACGACGACAAAGATGCAGGTGAAATTGGGGCTGGACAGACCATTACGGCTATTTATGAAATAAAATCTGCGAATGTCAACTATTTAAGGGGATCGCATCCTATTGCAATTAATTTTCGATATAAAAAACCCGCTGCTGATGTGAGTGAACTAATTGTGAAGCAGGCGACCGATGATCTGACAACCTTTAATTCCACTTCAGAAAATTTCCGTTTCGCAGCTGCCATTACCTCTTTTGGATTATTATTACGTGATTCAGAGTACAAAGGTGTTAGCGATTATGATAAAGTATTGGATTGGGTGAATCATGCACGAACCTTTGATCCAAACAATTACAGGCAAAGCAGTGCAGCATTGATTACGATGGCCAGGGACTTGAAATAATCGATTTTATTCAGATTATTAATTTTGAGATTCCGGATATCCTGAAAGGGTTCGGGATTCCGGAATGAGGTCATGTTTTTCAAGTGTTCAAGCGCGTTTGTAACGCGTTTGCTGAAGAATGGTAATGTCCTCCTTTGAGTCTTATGAATGGTAAATCAGTGAGTTGGGTGAGTGTTTCACTCGATGTTTTTCAACTTCCTCTTCGAATACCTGCGGAGGAAAAAACCACCTATCAAACCAAGGCAAATCAGAATCAGGATAAATTGCAAAGGGTGACTTTTAATCATGTTTAACCTGGGTTCGAGTATAGAACCAAATAAAAAGCCAAGTGAAGTAAAAATCAATGTCCATACAGCAGTGGTAAACGCGCTAAAAGCAAAAAACTTTTTGCTCTTAATGTTGCTCATGCCAATGATCATGGGAATAACTGATCGGAATCCATAAATGTAACGGTAGCCCAACAAAATGAGGTAGGGATATTTCTCCAGCAGCATGTCAATCTTTTCGGCTGTTTTAATTAGCTTTTCTTTTTTGAATAATACGTTTTTTCCTTTGGATCTGCCGATAAAAAACCAAAGCCAATCATAAGTAATTGTGGCTAAAAAGGCAAAAAGTCCGACCATATACACATCCAGGTAGCCCATTCTGGCAGCAAAGGAAGAAGTGATAAGGGCCGTTTCCCCTTCCAGGAATACAGCCATAAATACTGCAAAATAAGCGACTATCATTTGCCAGAAAAGCATGATATATATTTTTGAGAATTGCGAAGATAATTAATTCCGGATGGATGGTTTGGATTAAAATGTGGGGAGAGTGTAAAGGTTAAAAGGGTATATGAGAATAGGGTTCAGTTCTACTCTTCTACCTTTATACCATATACACCTTATCCGGCAATGCCAAATTAACAGGATTCGACTATTACCTATGTCAAATCCCGGGAATCAACTCTTTTTTACTAAAGTTTATCAAAATAATTACATTTGCTCAAAATTTAATTCCATGTCCGAAAGCAATGAATCCATACCTACTCAATTGGCGAGAGTAGCTCTTTGGGTGTCGATTTTAGGGTCATTCCTGACCCCTTTTATGGGTTCGGCCATTAATGTAGCATTACCTGAAATAAGCAAGGAATTCAATATGAACGCGATCGCTTTAGGATGGGTGGCTACATCATATCTTTTGGCAGCAGCCATTGTATTGGTGCCAATTGGCCGTATGGCAGATATTCATGGCAGGAAGCGGATTTACCTGCTTGGAATTATCATTTATACAACTGCTTCATTGTTTTGCGGGCTTGCATCCAACGGCACTCAATTGATTGTATATCGTGTGATCCAGGGATTTGGAGGTGCTATGATGTTCAGCACAGCCACAGCCATCCTGGTTTCTGTTTATCCGGCAGAAAAAAGGGGCAAAGCTTTGGGTTTGGTGGTTGCCTCCGTATATATCGCCTTATCGGCTGGTCCTTTTTTAGGTGGTTTTATGACTCATTATTTGGGTTGGCGAAGTATATTCCTGTTTAATATTCCACTGGGACTCGTTGTCATAGGATTGGTATTGGGAAAACTAAAAGGAGAATGGGCCGAGGCCAGGGGAGAAAAATTCGACTGGATAGGCTCTTTTGTTTATGCAGTTTCTATTTTAGGTGTTATTTATGGATTATCTGTTTTGCCATCTTTGCAGGGTGCCATCTACATAGCCATCGGAATGCTGTTTTTTGTCATCTTTTTCATCCTTCAAACAAAACTCAAATATCCCGTACTCGACTTGCACCATTTTACAAAAAACCGGGTGTTTGCCTTTTCCAACCTGGCAGCTCTGATCAATTACAGCGCTACTTTTGCCGTAGCTTTCTTATTGAGTTTATACCTGCAGTATGTGAAGGGAATGGAACCCCAGCAGGCAGGACTCATCCTGGTCGCACAGCCTGTAATGATGGCACTTTTCAGTCCTTTGGCAGGACGATTATCCGATAAACTGGAAGCACGATTACTGGCTTCAGCAGGTATGGCCATTACGGTGATCGGATTAACAATCCTGGCTTTTTTCAATGAAAACACCTCTATTGGCAGCATCCTGTTTTCCTTAATCCTGCTGGGATTTGGATTTGCTCTTTTTTCTTCTCCAAATACCAATGCGGTCATGAGTTCGGTGGAAAAACGCTTCCTTGGACTTGCTTCTGCCACCCTGAGTACCATGCGTCTGACCGGCCAAATGTTCTCCATGGGAATTGCTATGCTCATCATGAATATTTACATTGGGAAAATGAAAATAAATATGGATCATTTTCCCAATTTCCTGTCCGCCATGAAACTGGCATTCGTGGTTTTTGCCATCATGTGTGTGATAGGTGTGTTTGCTTCCCTGGTGCGAGGGAAGGAGAAGAAGCTGCTCAGCTCCTGAAAATAATTTGCAGATACAATGCAAATCCCTTGTGTACTTCTAACGGGTGTAGTGCTTTTTATTTGTGCAAGCGAAATCTAGCTGCCTGCAATAGGAGTTCCGAATATTCCTACCGCAAGTTCCAACCATGTTAGCATTAACACTGTGAGGATAGTGATAAGGAGTATGATTCGATATCGATTTTTGTTAAGCTTTCTAAAACCAATTTCCAAAATTAATCCAGTCCCGAATAATAAAGCAGCTGCAACAACAAAATCCATTAAAGTCCATTTTACTTCTTCATTAATTTGCATGGCTATAACAGGTATGAATAATATAATGGCAGGTATCAAAATTATTATTATCAGTCTTTTCCGTTCTTTAGTCATCTGTATTAATTATTTGTAATCGCGTTGATTTATATAAAAATACTTTGATTTGCAAATTACTTAATTTTACTCATTTCTTCCAGCTTTTATGAAAGGACTTTAACAATATTAGTGATGAATTAACTACAAATCGTTTTTGTCTGAACCATAGAGTGGTTAGCTTGGTTTTGTTGTTCGCATTTTGACCACATCGATGGCTGGCATGTTTCTTAATCCCAAATGATTTAGATAGAATAATTTATTTTTTTAGTTTTGTCGTTATTAAATAATTAAAATAAAAGATGGATAAAACCATGATCATTGCAGTTGGTTTCATTAACCTGGCATTTGTTCTTTATACAGTGGGAGTATGGTCTGAAAAAATAAAAGGCAGATTACAATGGTGGCATGCCATCATTTTTTGGTGTGGAGTTACAGCAGATGCAACAGGAACAGGAGCTATGGGTATTATGGCCGGTTCACTGATCCAGTTTAATTTTCACGGTTTAACCGGACTGCTTGCTATTCTTCTGATGCTTTTTCATGCTATCTGGGCAACTATTGTTCTTGTCAGGAAAAATGAAGTCATGATAAAAAAATTTCACAAGTACAGTTTAATAGTCTGGATTATCTGGTTGATACCCATGATAACAGGAGTGGTTTTTGGGACTATGTATTGATTAGGATAAAAGAGATATAGCTGCTTGGCTCCTAAATGATATTTGCAGATACAAACTCATTTGCGTTTTACAATTTTCATTGATAACAACATGTTATCTATTCAGCGATTTTTAGCTGAAAGCTAAGGATAACAGTGGTTTGCTTAGACCAGCTGTTAAATAATTTTTCGGTTGTTGTTCGTAGCCTGAACAGCGTGGTGGCTACGAACTTTATAAATAATAACTTAAAGTTAATCTATTCCTGTGCTGAATAATTTCATTGAACCACAAATTTTGAGCTCCAGAGAAATTGCTTGCAATATTCAAATCTTTCATGCCTGACAGAAAAGATAAAAGCTGATATTTTGTAGATTTGTTAATCAAAATCTCTAATCTGCTCCTATGACGAAAAAGAAGTTCATTTGGGAATCCATTAAACTACTCGGGTATTCACGCTTTTATGTTATTTGGAAAGCTATTGTCACCCTGGGTGCAAGTTTCTTCGCCATATTTATTCCTTTTAATTTTGTTTTTCAAATACATAACAAACCTGTTTTGACAGGGATTCATTTGTTTTTTACACTGGTTTTTCTCCTCGACATTTTTGTCAGTATTATGGAAGCACAAAGGGATGATGAACTAAATCCTTATGGAGAAGATCTGTCTGTTGGTCGTTACCTGAGACGATATTTAACGATTGACATCATTGCAGCTTTGCCCTTGTCTGTATTCGGAATTCCTTATTTGCAGCTGTTCAGGTTAGTGAAATTGCTCAAAGTTGCACATTTCATGTATATGCTAAGGCAAAAGGAAATCAGGTATGCAGGTTTTTTATCCTTAGTGTACCTTTTTTTCTGGATAGCACATGTCATACATTGGTTGAGTTGTAGCTGGGTGTCTATGATCGGAATCGATCCGACAGTAAATACCCTGACCAATTACATTAAATCTCTTTATTGGACTGTGACCACTTTAACTACTGTTGGTTATGGTGATATTACACCCATGCTTTTTGAACCATACAGCAATTACAGGATATTATTTGTGATCCTGGTCCAGGTTACAGGTGTTACCGGATTTGGACTACTGGTTGGAAATATTGCTGGGATACTGAGCAGGAAAGATCCTGCTAAGATGCGTTATCATGAGAATATGAAGAATCTTACTGGATTAATTCATTACCGCCCGATTCCGGATGATCTGCAGCTTAAAATCAGGAATTATTACAAATACATGTACGAAAAACGGGAGGGTTATGATGAAGAGACATTCCTGCATGCTTTGCCAGTAAATTTACAGGAAGAAGTAGCCCTGCATTTAAAAAGGGACCTGGTAGGTACCATATCCATATTCAAGGATGTGGATGCTAAATTTGCCAGGGAGATTGCCATGCAATTGAAACCTGAAATTTTTGTCCCTGGTGATTATGTTTTCAAAGAAGGTGATGAAGGACATCACATGTTTTTTATTGTAAATGGGGAATTGGAAATACTTTCAAAGGACGAAAAATTGATTTCTACTCTCCACAGTGGAGATTTTTTTGGAGAAGTGGCCCTTTTCAAAGAACAGCCTCGAAATGCCACTATCCTGGCAAATACTTATTGTGATCTGTACAGCCTGAGCAAAAATGAATTTGATAAAGTAATGAAGAAATACCCAAAGGTAGCTCAGGAGATCGAAAAGAAAGCTAAGGAAAGAGGTGGCTGAATTGAATATTCAAAATATGCTAAAAATTGGAATTCGCTTATTGTGGCCTTATTAGTACATAGATTCCATAATTTTTTCTCTCCAATAATACCTCCTAAATATGATCTGTTATATTAAAATTCAGTATATTTGAATATATATCCTGGATATTTTATGAATGATTCATAATTGCAAAAAGGGATAATCCTTTTCGCAATTCTTTCTGACAATTAAGGCCTCCTTTTCACTGCTTCAGGTACATGTTCTATCCTTTTGAACACAAGGCTGTTATTCGTGAAATTTACATGATAATAAATTACGATTTATAAATCGCTAAATAATACGATCATGTCATTAAAGAAGGTCAGCTTTAACAATCAAAACAGAGCAGAGTTCATGCAGGAATTAAGATCGCAGGTGAAAGACTATTTTGATAAAAATAATATTTCAAAGTATGGTAATGCCAACCTGGTTATAAAAACCATTTTCATGCTGATCTTATATTTCGCACCTTACGTGATGATGTTGACCGGTGTTATACAATCCATACCAGGTATGTTTATCTGCTGGATTATTATGGGAGTTGCCATGGCTGGAGTGGGCATGGTCGTCATGCATGATGCAAATCACGGGAGCTTTTCTAAAAATAGCAAAACAAATAACTTCCTCGCTAAAACATTATACCTTCTTGGGGGATTTCCTACCACCTGGAGAGAACAGCACAATAGCTTGCATCATGGATTTACTAATATCAATGGATACGATGAAGACATCAGCCCAATAAGTATTCTTCGATTTAATCCGCACAGACCACTAAAGAAAATTCACAGGTTCCAATATATCTATGCCTGGTTTTTTTATGGTATCATGACATTATCCTGGGCGACAACCAAAGATTTCAGGCAACTTGCGAATTATAAAAAAAGAAATGTTGCTTTAAGCAGCCGACTGAATTATAATTTCTTACTATACGATTTGATCGTTTCAAAAGCACTTTATTTTATCGTATTTTTGGTCATTCCCCTTCTTCTCATACCAGTTTCCTGGTCATGGATTGTACTGTTCTTTGTTGTGATGCATTTTGTTTGCGGAATCATTCTAGGAGCTGTTTTTCAAGTGGCACATGTGATGCCAACAACTGCTTTTCCTGTTCCGGATGAAGAGGGAAATATAGAACATAATTGGGCCATCCATCAATTGAAAACTACTTCCGATTATTCACCTAAAAGCCGGGTTTTCTCCTGGTTAATTGGAGGACTGAATTTCCAGGTGGAACATCATTTATTTCCAAATATCAGCCATGTCCATTATAGAAAGATATCTCAATATGTAAAGAGGACAGCACACAAATACAAGCTGCCGTATCATGTTCAACCCAACTTTGTGAAGGCTGTTTACAATCATATCAAAATGCTCAAATCACTGGGGAATCAACCTGGCTAAACCAAAGATTATGGATCATCATTATTTCAAGCTGGGGGTATTGGTGTCTCCACGTTACGTCATAGCTGCTGACCTAAATAGCGTCAGGGCTGGTGTCCCCACCAGCTATTAAAACAGGCTGTGGAAGACATTTCAGACATTACTTGATACTGTAGTAGCCCGAGGCTAGCACATACTAAGCATATGAATTTGTAAATCAAATTCTTATTAGTAAATTTGCTTGACCTCAGTCCGGAAAGCCGTGCCAGTTTTCCTTTGATATAGCTGAAAAATGAAATGTTATTTGAAATGACATTTCTTCTTTGCTGCATTATTATCCCTTCCCGGTATTCTTTGGATAAACATTTTGTTAATTAAAAATTCAAGGAGGTACATGATGAAAAACTTATTTCTGACTTTAATTCTTATTTTTGGCCTTAGTCTTACTTCTCACAATCAATCTTTTGTGTCTGACGGAGGAGAATGGACCTCCAGCAGAGATTTTGATGTGACTCTTTATGGTAATAATTTTCACACGGTTATATTAACGAGTTATCCCAGTTATCCCTGTGAAGTCCATGTAAAAGTGAAGTTTTATGCCCCAAACAATGAATACTATCGCTTCCAGTTGAAAGTTACTTTAGAAAGTGGTGCATGGTTACGATCAGAAGTTTTTTATAACTCAACCTGGGGAGAGCGTGAGTTTACGTGGTCTTATAATACTGATAGCCAGGGTTGTTGGGGGCAAAGTTACCAGGCACCATCCTATCTTAATGTGCATGGATGCGAGGGTTATGATTGTCCTGTCCGTGGTTTTGATTAAATAATGTCAAAGCTGGTGTCCCCAGCAGTCATTAGGAACGGGGTGTGGACACCCCTTTGGACAATTCTTTTAAAAATGGCGTTCCCAATATATGTTTAAGCTGGTGTCCCCAGCTGCTACTAAAAAAGGCTGTGGAAACACTTTCAGACATTACTTATTCAACAATACTTTTTTCGTCCATATTTGATCTCCTGCTTGAAACCTCACAAAATAAAAACCAGCAGCCAGTTCATGAAGCTTGATTTCAAACATATCGGCCTGTGACCAACCTAAATTAAAATCCTGGACAATATTTCCGAATAAATCCAAAAGCTGTATGCGGGTGTTGGCCTTTTCATTAAGATTGAACTGGACATATATTTTCTTATCTGCAGGATTTGGATAAACATGAAGCTCATTTGCATTGGATCCCGTTACTTTCTCACCCAAAGACCATCCTGTAGTAAAATAAATGATGGATTCATTCCCAAAATCAGCTTCAATAGGTGGATAGAATGTCCCACCCATTTTCCTTAAACGAGCAGTGCCATTGCCATCATTATTTGCCCAGAATGAAAGTCCGTCTCCTTCAGCATCTTTGATCTCCAGTTTAAAACATCCGTAAGTAACCGGTAAATCAAATGTGTCGATGTACATGGTATTATTCGACATGGAGCCTGCATTCCGGGAATACAAGGTCTTGCCTGCCCCGTCCACCAATGAGTAAGATGTTTCTGAAGCTGCATTATTCGTCCTTAAATAGAATAAAAGCTGATGATGATAAACTGGCGGCAATTCAAACCAGCTATAAGCGGTGTTGTTTCTTTCATATTCATCAACCATTCCGTTTACTGTGGAAATACTTACTCTGAAACGATCATTCCCATCCCAGTTGCCCCAATAAAAAGGCAATTCAACTTCTGCTGATTCCAGGGGTTTCAGTATTCCATCCCATCGAAAACTGGCTAAATCTGTCTGTAGTGATCCATACTTTAACAATATAGAGCTGATCGTTTTGGAACCATAATTTGTAAACATCACTTTTGGACTATGACAGGATGGATTTTCACGAGAATAAAATTCCCACTTGTTTGGTTTTATAATGTGATCAATACCCACATCGTAATCAAAGTTGAATTCTCCAAATGTGACCAATTGTGAAGCCACCACGTAGGTGGGCCGGCTTCCGGAACCATTCCATGAATAGCCGCTCTGGAAATTGTAGTCGATATCGACCGAATCTCCCGGGCTTATGTATTTTCCCATTTCATAATTATCTGTATATACTTCAGCTCCGGGACACCAATTGGCACGGTTGTAAATCCATGTTCCTCCCTGCGGGTAAACAGGATTGCTTCCACAGTTATCTCTCCACACAAACTGCTCGAATCGTTTGATGCCATCCACGAATACATTGTGCGTTTTGGCACAAAACTCAGCACAGTTTTCATTGCCTCCAAATCCATGTCCGGTAGTCCTGATTTTTAATCGAGCTTCCTTCACATCCTCATTAATCTTAATGGTTTTTGGCAGCAGGATCTCTTCCTGCTGGCCTGTATAGGGCACACTGGCATTCCATAAATTGACCACATCAAGAGGATCACGGGCTGGTGTACCTTCGATCATAATGAATTCCAGGTCATGCAATTCCTGCCAGTTTCCAGAAGTAATTTTGACAGAATCATGAAAAAGAGATGCGTAATCGGATACATCATATACCCACAAAAAGCCTTTCCCCAGGTCGAGGTTAATTCCATAAGGAGTGATATAGCGTCCTATTTCAAAACGTTCAAGCTGTGCATATTTCTCATCATAATAGGCAGCATGATCTTCACGGAATAGTGTTGAGTCTGCATGAACTAAAAAAGAATCCATTTTGACTCCCATCGTGTCAAAATGATAGCGGTAATAAGTGGGCCAGACATACAGTGTATCCGTGCCCTTATCGGGATAAACAAAATCATTGTAAAGAACGAGTTGTTTTAATTCTTTCTGGCTGGAGTCAATCTGAACTGTTTCTAACTCTTTGAAATTATAGTTACTTTGATCCATGACAAGTATAGGCCTGGTAGACGATACTTTAAAGTTTTTGAATTGGTCGAGGGAGCCATGTTCCTTCCACTGAGGCAATCCTTCCAGCCTGGCCGATACAGGATGATCACTCAGGTCGGAAGTGATCACTCCTTCGCCTTCACTAAATCCATAATAATAAATAAGATGATTGAAGTGGGCAACATTCGGATCTGCCTGATGGTACATTAATTCCCTGATTTGCTCATCCGTCAACACTTTATTCCAGATACTGAATTCATCGATTAAACCATCATAATTTCCCCCGCCATTTCCATTCGATCCTATTTTAAAGGATTTCACCCCACTCATTTTCCTCGTTTTACCCGTGCCACTATGCCACAAATCACCATTGAGGTAAATCTGCATTTCTCCGCTTAAGGCATTTTTGGTGAAAACCCAGAAATTCCACTGGTTTTTAAAGTTCTCGACATCAGCTGCTTTATTGATCCGGTCATAGCTTCCTGCATCATGGCCGGCGTCCCAGTAAACATTGGAGTTGCCCCAGGGCAGGTGACTGCTGAGAACACGACTATTGTTGGAGTCAAATGCTTCAAAAATATTGTCATTCTGGGGTTGTATTGAAGGATCACCGAACTGCCAGAGAGCGATCGTTATTTCATTTTCAATCAGGTCAAACTTATTGTTAGGAACCTCAACATAATCTGCTCCTTCAAAATCAAGGGCAAAATCCGTGGAATTGGAATATAATGCTGAAGGCCAACCGGTGGTTTCCTGTAAACTACTATTGGATTGAAGGTTCATATTATGACTGACAGAAAAATCAATCAGCAGATTTGACAGGCTATCCCATGCAAAATGGGTATGGAAAGGAAAAAATACCCAACCACCGGCTCCAACAAGCAAAGACCTGTCATATACTTCTGTAAAGCCATTCTGTTCGATGGCTGCAACAGTTAAAGAATCCTGGCTGGTATTTTTAATTCGGATTTTTACTCTTCCAGCTGCACCTTGTTCATCGCCAAGATACAGATGAAATCCTTTCAGCTCATTCGAATCCAGGCCAAACTGTTTCAATTCGTTTGCCTTCCATAAAAATTGCATTCGATAAAACAACAAGGGTTGAAGAAATGTATGTTCAACTGCATTAAGGGAGTCTCCAATATTTACCTGCTTAAGATCGGCCGTATCTATAATGGAAATTGTTTTCTCCAGGCGGCTGGTATAATTCCAGCTGGGCGAGCTCATAAAACTAAAGGTGTCGGCGGTATTTCCATCAACCCGGAAATTTGGAAATTTATCGTAATTACCAGTTTTCTTATATGCATGGGTATATGTCAGATAATCCCATTCACCGCATTTATAGGGTGTATTCAATGGATCACATTTCAGGCTGTAATACATGTATATTTTTTCGTAGCGGGTGTTTGAATCAGGAAAAACAAACCAGCCTTCTTTTACATTTCCCCTCATGCTATAATCAAAAACATGCAGTTTAATAGTATCGCCTTCATCTCCTTTAACTTCTGTAATAAAATTCAGGTTAAACATCAGCATCAGCAAACTCAAAATGATTCCAAAACCTATTTTCATATGTCCGTTTATTATTATTTTAACCAGAGAGAAGGATACAGGGCAAATATAGAAAGAGAAAAGCAAACCTGAATGATACTTTACATTTCTATATTCAGAAAATACCCGCCATATTTACGCACATTGATTACATACTGGTCTTCAAACAGGAGGTATTGTCCTTTAATCCCGCATAATTTCCCCTTATAAGCAGGATTTTTGTCAAGATTAATACTTTTGATCTTCTGCGGATATTGACTAACCGGGTAAGAAATACGGGTAAGCGTATTATCTTCGGTCAGGTATTGTTGTAAATCATTGGATAATAAATTAGCCGCTTTACTCTTTTCCTGCAGCAGATCAATTCCTTCCACAATTTGGTTGCTCAGCATATGCCTCCAATTGGTTTTATCAGCAAAATGATCTTTCAGTTCCACTTCGATCAGTCCTGCCAGCTGACGATAGGGTGTATGTGCAATAATAAGGGCATGGATGGCGCCCTGATCGATCCAGCGTGTTGTATATTGACTTGCCCGTGTGACCCCGACTTTTAGTCCGCTGGAAACAGCCAGGTAAACCACATGTTCGGTCAAACTGTATTTTTTTGCCCATTCCATATCGCGTGAAATACCCAGGTGAGCCTGGTCCAATTCAGGGCGTATAATAGCGGGATCAGCCTCAGGTGCCGACTGGAAACAGGGAAAACAGAAACCTTGTTGAAAGGAGGTTTTAGTTCTACGTCCACATTTAATGCAATTTATTTGCCCTTCAAACTGCAGTGTTATATGTTCCCCGAGGAGTGCATTCATATTAATCGACTGGTCTCCAATGGGTAATTCATAATGAACTACATCTTCCAGTTCACTTTTCATTTTCAGGATGTTGCCGCTTATTTTCATCTGTTTATTATTCTTCAAAAATACAATTCATTTTCACATTTAAAACGCTGTTTGAGCATCCGATGATTAAATGTCTTGAATTGAATTAAGGCATTTTTGCGTTTTTATAAATGCAAAAATATATGTTGTAAGTGAAAGATAATTAGTCTATTGGGAGAAATATTTGCAAAGGCTATATGGAATTAAATATATTTGAATTCGTAATCTGATTTTATTGTAAGTCAATAATAATCTAACGAATAGAATAAATAATCAGATTCCTAATTAAACTGTTCAGCCATGCAAATAGTATCTTCAATATTGATTACAGCCGGGATTATCTTCATGATATCCTCTGTTGTTCTTACCCGCAAACTTTTGGCGATCCAGGAAGGTAAAATGTTTAAATCCTGGAAAATCCTGTTATATTTTATTGTGGCCTTTGCTCTGGCCTATGGAGCTTCACTGACATTGGTCATTCTTGACTTAAAAAATGTGATTTACATATTGACCGGTATGGTTTTTATGGGAGGTGCCCTTTTTGTTTACCTTGTTATAAGGGCCAGCTTAACTTCTTCATTAAAACTCATTGAAACAGCAGGTGCTAAAAACTATCTGAATGACATCTTCCAGACTATGGGAAATATTCTCATCGTACTGGATAAAAATAACCATATTAAAACAGTCAATCCAACCACTTGTCAAAAACTGGGTTGTGAAAGTGATTCCATTATTGGTCAGCATGTGAGCAAAATTGTGGATTTGACTGATTTTAAAGACAACAGCCTGTTAGAAACAGTTTTCAATACGAAATCAGGTCATCAATTACCTGTGTTATTATCTATTAACAAGTTAAATGACTTCAATCAAAAGATCACTGTATTGGTCGCCCAGGATATAACACGGCAAAAAGAAGATGAGAAAAAAATGCTTGAATATACGGAGCGGATAGAAAAAACAAACCAGGAACTGGATCAGTTCGCCTACATTGTATCTCACGATCTGAAAGCTCCCTTAAGAGCGATCAACAATTTATCTGAATGGATCGTTGAAGATATGGGAAAGGTTCCGAAGGAAATAGAAAAACATTTCAATTTATTGAGAGGAAGAGTGAGAAGAATGGAAAAACTCATTAATGCAATCCTTGATTATTCCAGGGTGGGAAGACATGAACTTGAGAAAGAAGAAATCAGTGTGAAAAAATTGATCAATGAAATTGTTGATTCAATCCAGGTATCAAAGGATTTCAATATTGATATTGATAACGAATTACCTGTATTAAAATCAGAACCTGTTCTTTTACATCAGATATTTTCCAACCTGATCAGCAATGCGATTAAATATCATGATAAGAAAAAAGGACATATTTCCGTCTATCATACAGTTCCCAATGGAAAGTTTGAATTCGTTGTAAAAGATGATGGTCCGGGAATTCCAGGAGAATTTCATGAACGGATTTTTGGAATATTCCAGACGATTGATTCCCGTGACAAGGTGGAAAGCACAGGAATAGGATTATCTATTATCAAAAAAATTGTAGAGGAGAAAGGAGAAAAAGTATGGATCGTTTCTGAAGTTGGAAAAGGATCTGAGTTCCACTTTACCTGGCCAAAGAAATAATTGTTATGAAAACAGAACTGGAAAAGTGTAGGGAAAAGCTTCTGGCCAAGACCAAGGATCTGGAAGAGTTTATTTATATTGTTTCTCATGATGTAAAGGCGCCGCTTCGTGCTATCACCAACCTGGTGGATTGGATAGAAGACGACCTGGAAGGCGAAGTTCCCAATGATGTGACAGTCAACATGGATCTTTTGAAAACAAGGGTTAGTCGGTTGGAGCGAATGATCTCATCTTTGACAGATATTTCAAGGATACACAGGATGGAACTCGATCATGCAGAAGTGGATGTGAAGCAAATGTGTTTAGAAATTATAAAAGGCAGGCCGGACTCCAATAAGATTGAATTGGAAATAAAGCAAATGCCTGTTTTTAAAACCTATTATCAGAAACTTAAAAGAGTGTTTACAGAGCTGATCTCAAACGCTGCTAATTTTCAGAGTAATTCACATATCCAATTACAAATTAAAGCTGAAGACCAGGGTGAAGCATATAAATTCATAGTCAAAGACAATGGCATTGGTATTTCAGAAGATGCCATTGAGAAAGTAAAGAAAATATTCTATACAGTACATTTAAAGGATGAAATGGATACCACAGGAGCAGGACTCACCATTGCTGACAAAATTATTGATTTTGCCGGAGGAGAACTCAGTATTCAATCAAAGATAAATGAAGGAACAGCCGTGAGTTTTACATGGCCCAAAGAAATAGTGAACTAAGAGTATAATGATATGAGCGAGAAACCAATTTCCATATTGTTAGTCGAAGACGACGAAGTCGATATCATCAATGTAAAGCGTGCATTTAAGAAAAATAAAATTTCGAATCCGCTTGAAGTAGCCAGGAATGGCATCGAAGCACTTGAGATATTGAGAACAGCAGGCAAGTTGCTGCCCAAAATTATTATTCTTGATATCAATATGCCTAAGATGAATGGAATTGAATTTTTAAAGGAAATCAGGAAGGATGACAGGTTGAAAATGATTTCTGTATTTGTTATGACTACCTCTAACCAGGATAGTGATAAAATCAATGCCTACAACTTAAATGTCGCAGGATATATTATTAAACCTCTTTCATTTGAAAAATTTGTGTCATCGGTAGCCAAATTAAATAGCTACTGGAGTTTATGTGAAAGACCTGTATGAAATCTAAACAAGAATTATTAATCAAATACCTATAAGGCAAAGTCATGGAAGAAAAACTTATAAACATTTTGCTAGTAGAAGATGACGAGGTGGATGTCATGAATGTGCAACGCGCATTTAAAAGAAATAAGATCACGAATCCTTTGCATGTAGCCGTGGATGGACTGGATGCCCTGAATATGCTAAAAGGCATGAATGGGGTTGAAAAATTAGAACCCCTGCCAAAAATCGTATTGCTGGATATCAATATGCCCAAAATGAATGGGATTGAATTATTAAGAGAAATGCGTGCGGATGATGAATTAAAGTCGATTAGTGTCTTTATTATGACGACCTCAAATGAAGAAAGCGATAAATTTGAAGCATACAGCCTCAATGTGGCCGGATACATTTTAAAGCCTATTAATTTCGAGAAATTTGTCAAAGCGGTATCCACCCTGAATAATTTCTGGAAAATGATTGAATTACCCTAACTAATGACAAAATGATGTCTTACCGAATATTAATCATAGATGATGAACAAGTGGATGCAATGGCCATTAAGCATGCCTTGCATGATGCCAGGCTGGAGGTAGAAACTGTTTTGGCAAAACTTGGATCAGAAGGTCTCCGTTTTCTTGAAAAGGAACAATTTGATTGCATTATAACTGATTTCCAAATGCCTGATATGAACGGAATTAGTTTGGTCAAAAAGATCCGCTCGAAAGGAATACCTACTCCTATTATATTCGTTACGGCATATGGTGATGAAACAGTGGCTACAGAAGCTTTGCGATCAGGTGCAAATGATTACATGATCAAAGACTCGATCAATGCCAGTAATCTTTCTCAAAGCCTGCGGAATGTGATACGTAACTTTAAAATCGACCAGGAGAGGACTGAAATACAGAAAGCACTTCATCAAAGTGAAGCCAGGCTGCGCGAAGCTCAGAAACTGGCGAAAATGGGCAACCTAAGTATTAATGTTTCAGACCAGGAAGTAGTCTGGTCAGAAGAGGCTTATAACATTTTTGGCCTGGATCCGGTAAGAGAAAAAGCGTCCTACAAGCGATTCATGAAATTAATCCATCAGGATGATGTGAACATGGTGATTCAGCATATTAATGAAGCCATAACACATTGCCTGTCTTTCAATATTGACTTTAAAGCAAAACTCGACAGCGGAGAAGTGAAATTCATCAACTGCCGGATCAACCCAATGGTGGATGATGATGGAAACGTAGACAGCCTGGTGGGTACTTTACAGGATGTAACCGACAGGAAAGTCATTGAAAGGCAGATAGTTAAGGCGAAAGAAGTGGCAGAAGCTTCCGTTTATACCCGCGACCGTTTCATGGCTAACATCAGCCATGAGATCAGAACACCGATGAACGGGATATTAGGTCTGACAGGTATTATGCTTGAAATGGAAAAGGATAAGGAAAAAATTGGCTATCTTAAAGCCATTAAAAGTTCAGGAGATAATTTATTGGTTATTATCAACGATTTACTGGATTTCTCTAAAATAGAATCCGGTAAAATGACCTTCGAACAAATCAGCTATAACATCAGGGAATTAATAAAAAGCACATCCGCAATATGGGAGGTGCGCTCGAAAGAAAAAAATATAGATTTCCAAATTGAAATTGATGAAAATGTACCTGAACATGTGATCGGAGATACTGTTCGCTTAAACCAAATTATTGTCAATTTGCTGGGAAATGCCATTAAATTTACAGAAAAAGGACATGTTAAAATGTCTGTAAGCATGGTGGAGGAGTCCAGCGATGATATCATCATTCAATTTGACGTCAATGACTCAGGCATCGGAATTCCGGACGACAAAATGGAATTTATATTTGAAAGCTTTACACAGGCTAACATAGATACCGAACGTAAGTTTGGAGGAACAGGTCTGGGATTGGCGATTTCCAAGCAACTTTGTGAGTTACAGGGAGGTCAGTTTTGGGCTAAAAGTACTTTTGGTGTTGGAAGTACATTCTCTTTCAAATTAAGCTTTAAAAAGGATCTGGGAAAGAAAAAAGTAATTGAAAAGAAAAAGCAGGAGGTTAATTCAACAAAAAAATGGGAGGAATACCAGATATTGCTGGTAGAAGACAATAAAGTAAACCAAATGCTGGCTAAAAAAGTTTTAAGCGGATGGGGATTGCAAGTGGATATTGCCAATAATGGTCTGGAAGCCATTGATTGTGTGAAAGTAAAACCGTACAACCTGATATTAATGGACCTTCAGATGCCCAAGATGGATGGTTATAATGCCACCCGTACCTTGAGGGAAGAATATAATTTATCACAACCTATCATAGCGATGACAGCCAGTGCTATGAAAAGTGAACTGGACCGTTGCTTAAGCCTGGGAATGAATGACTATATCACCAAACCATTTCAACCACACCACCTGAAGGAGATTCTGGCCAAATGGTTGAACCATAATTAATCATTAACGGGATCACGAATCATAAATCAAAATAGAAAAAGATCTATCCTTTCTCCACAGTAGTTGTCCTGTTCAATTATCACACTCCCCTTATGTCATGTTTATTGCCACCAGCAGGAGTGACCCAATGACGGGGATTCGCAGGCCCATGAAATTTAACCGAAAAGCTACCTAATTGCCTGATATTCAGAAACTAAAATAGTAAATACAGGCAGTATAACTTTGTGCATCCACTTCACATTAATTCCCTAATTTTGTTGAAACAACGAAATCAGGCAAAAGTCTTGTTTACATTCAGCAGGAAGGAAGGAGCGAGAAATCGTGAATGGAGTGGGTTAACAGATGTTGACTTGCTAAAGCTCTATAAGACTGGATCAGACCATAAAATCATTGGAGAACTCTTCAAACGATATACCCATCTTGTTTTTGGTCTGTGTATGAAGTACCTGAAAAATGAAGACGACAGCAAAGACGCCGTCATGCAGATCTTCGAAAAACTCTTTACCGACCTGCATCGTCATGAAATCTCCAATTTTAAAAGCTGGCTTTACAGTGTGAGTAAAAATCATTGCCTGATGGCCTTGCGCAAAACCAAAGTGGAGGTATCTTCAGACGACCATGTGATCAATAATTATGAAGGGGAGATTATGGAAAATGAAGTTTCCATGCATCAAGATTTTATCGATCACCATCCCGATGAATTGAATGCTGCACTCAATTCTCTGAAGGCTGAACAAAAGGAATGTATACGCTTGTTTTACCTGGAGGAGAAATCTTATAAAGAGGTGGCAGAACTGACAGGTTATTCATTGGTGAAGGTTAAAAGTTATATTCAAAATGGAAAAAGAAACCTGAAAATACGCTTAAGCAAAACAGATGAATGATGAAAATAACATAAGGAGTCAATCTGAACAGTCAGGCTGTCCATCTCAGGATCTGTTGACTGGTTTTGTAAAAGGGAAGCTGAATGAAGAAGATGCTGAAATGATCAGGGATCACCTGAAAAGCTGCGATTTTTGCCAGGATGCAGTGGAGGGCTATTCTGAAATGCAGGATCAGACAAAAATTCCGTTTATTGTGAATGAGCTGAACCAGAAAATCGATGAAAAAGCAGGAATAAATAAAAAAGCCATTCCCCTGTATCAGTCGGTCTATTTTCGTGTTGCTGCTATTTTGATAGTTTTGGTGTTCAGCGTTTTTATTCTGGCAAGGATCATTAAAAATCCAGTGCTTGAAACAGCTGAACTTGTATCAGAGGAAGAAATGACAGAACAAACAATTAATCCATCTTTTGATGAGGTGAAGTCAATCGATAAAAAAGTGAATTCCAGGGAAGATAAGCAGCTGGCACAGGCAAAAGTGGAAGCTGTTGAGGTAGAAGAAAAGGAAGAATCTGCGGAAGTTCTGATTATAGAAGACTTAGAAGAAGAAGTGAATGAAATGGCTGCTGCAGAGGATCATTTGGATTCTAAAGGATTAGAACTTAATCCAGGAAAATTGCAGGTTCCTGAGGCAAAGGAAGATGCAGAAGAAACGCAAGAAGTGCTTATTGAAAAAAAAGAAGCACTTGCTGAAACAGAAAAAATAACGAATGTTGCAACAGAAGAGAATTTTGGGATTTTTACTAATAAATCAAGCCCGAAAAAAACCGTAAAAGACCATCAGTCTAAAAGGAATTATGCCATTGAGGGCTATTCGGATATGCCGGTTGATTCATCGGCTGTTTCCCTTGAGTTTTTTATTGATGGAATGAGTTACTATAATGCTGGCGATTACAGCAACTCCATTAATTATTTTTCACATGCCCTTATGTGGGATCCTTCAAATGTAGATGCTGCATGCTATGCAGGAGTTTCGAATTACAACTTAAAAAATTATTCAGTTGCGCTAGCATATTTTGAACAGGTGCTCAGTCAAAAGAAAGATCCCTGTTTCTACCAGGCAAAATATTTAAAGGCTAAAACTTTAATACAGCTAAGGAAAACGGAAGATGCCAGAAGCATTTTGGACGAATTAATGGAACAGGAGAATCCTTATCAGTCCGAAGCAAAAGTACTGCTGGAAAGTTTGAAATAGTGCCTTTAACTGCGGGTAGCTGATCCTGATTTTAAATTTTCATTTTATGATTTCATCTTGGCTTTTGGCAAGACGATGGCAACTGACGGATTTCACTTTAGGCCAGAATAATTAATTTTAGGAGGAATGAAATATAGCCCAGGAAGTAATCGTATACGATTATTCTTTTCTGTTAAATCTATCCAGCAAAAGAACCAACCCCAGTCCGGCCAGTAGTATAAATCCGATTTCCATTAATGGAAGAGAAGAAATTGAATTACTGTTGTAAGGAGCAACCAACAGGTAGATTTCAAACCATTTAGCCAATAATATGGAAATACCTGCCCATAGCAGGATCTTTGGAGATTGCCTGTTTTTTTTGCTTAAAAGCAGGAGAAAAGGAAGTATAAAATTTCCACCAGCTGAGATCACAAGAAAAGGAAGGAATTTAGGCTGGAACAAAAGATGGTAGTAAGCGATTTCATGCGGTATTGCTGTAAACCAGGCTATTAAAAGCTGGCTGAAGTACAAATACAACCAGAAGAGGGAAAAAGCCAGTGTAAGCCGACCCAGGTCATTTGAATAAGGATGTATTTGCTTGTTCCTGTGCATCCTCACCAAAAGAAATCCGCATCCCATCAACAAGGCAGAAACCAGCATGTAAAAAGAAAACAGGGCAGAGGAATAATCAACATGAATGCTCATAAGCCAGTCCCAGCTGAAAAGGGAAAAAGTGAAAAGGAAAACCAAAAGGAATTCTATGGATTTCCGTTTTCGAATTTTTTCTGACCAGCTTTTGCTATACAAACTGAATTGATTGGCATATGCATACCAGCTGAGCATTATGATCATCGCTCTCAGCAAAAGGAAAACAGGATTGAACCAAATATCGTGGAAAACACTTTCGATTTGCCGGTCATGGAAAAAATGGCTGGTAGCAAATAGGACCAGAAAACTGAATAAAAGATATTTCATGGAAAAACTTTGTTGTAAGGCTTGATTACGAATGGGTTCAAACCAATTATTGGGAATGATGGATAGCAAAGAATAAAGCAGTAGTCCGGATAGTGCAAGCAATAAAAAATACCAGTTCAGGTACACAAAATTATTCCACAGCTTGATCCATATATTATCTTTAGCCCAAAATACCCCAGCAATTATAAATAGAACTGACAGGATTAATAAGCCGGTCTGTTTTCTCTTCAGCGATATGAATTTTAGCTTTCTCACTTTGGCTTTTGTGTGTTTAGATTGACCAGGTTTTGAATATACATAACAAGCAGCCACTTTTGTTCGCTGCTGAAATCCTCCCCATTCGGTGGCATCTGGTTTTTGCCATAGGTAATTGAATGAAACATTTTTCCTTCTGTAATATTTGGAAGGCGCTTGCTGAAAGTGGGTGGAACCGGGTATTTTTCCTTCAAGATCATCTCGGCATCCGCATTTCCTGTTTCTCCATGGCAATGCTTGCACAAGGCCAGGTAGAGTTTTTTTCCTTCCTCCAGCTTTTGTCCTGTAACTGCCAGTGGATTCCTTAACTCCAAGCCTGCCAGTTCGTAACCTTCTTTGGAATTTGGATATGAATATTCTTCTGTATCCGTATTATAAGGAATTGAATTAGAAGGTTTTAATCGAGCTTTATCCGGTATTTCGACTTTTTGCCGTGAAGGTGGACGACAGCTACTTAGTCCTAATAAAAAAGCAAATAAAAACAGGTATGTAAATTTCGTCCACTTCATTTAATCTCCATTTTAATTGGAAAAGGAATGGCTTTATTTTGTTTGTAATAATTTATTTCAGTTATTTCCTCTGCCAAATCAGAAATAATATCCGCATTGCCAGCTGTGAATATCAAAAGAAAAGATTCTCCATCGGATTTACAATTGTAATCTGCTTGCTGCTGACCGGGTATGAGATGCGAATTAATAAAAAATGATACACACAATCCCAGGCTGGCAAACAAAACCGCAGCCAGGAATGCAGGGATAAAGAAAGAAAGCCATGGAAAAGTAGGTTTGATGGCAAACTGGATGGGAAGCTCATTGTGCAGGTACACAACACCGGCTATGGCAGCCAGGAAACCTGTGAGTCCGCACCAAAAAGTGATCCGACCTGAATTTTTGGCAAAGCGGGTCGTATTAAATTCATCCATATCCAGATCATACGGACTTCTAATTTCGAGTATTTCGGCATGGGAATCTTCTAAAACCTGGACCGCTTTTTTCAGGGATCCTTCCTGGCTGAATATTGCCATGACTGCTTTCCGGGAGCTGACTATTTCTTTCATTTCTTCCTGTTGGTTAAGAGTTCGTAATAAGAAATGGAAGGCAAATAGCGAATGAACAATAAGAAAAAGGTAAAAAAGAATCCTATTCCGAATAATATCATTCCACCGGAAACCAGGTTGAGTGAATACTCCTCCGTTATGCGTGATATAAAACCCATTTCAGAACTGCTGACAATGATCATAAATCTTTCCAGCCACATGCCAATTAATATCAATGCACATAAAATAATGACTGATTTTGAATTTATCCGGATTGATTTGATCCAGAACAATTGAGGAATGCCAATGCTCAGAAATAAAGAGAAGTAATGGATAAGTGATGCGGGTCCGGAACTTTTTTGTATCAGCAGGGCAATTTCACTTGTGTCGTAAGCATATAAACTCATGAAAATTTCGTTCAGGTATACAAATGTTAACAAGATGGAAGTGCCCAGCATGATCTTGCTCATGTGCTCAAAATGTGCGGGACGAATAACAGAATCCAGTTTATTTATTCTTCTGTTTAATTCAGCCAGTATGCACAACATAGCAAAGCCTGAAAGCAAGGCACCCAAAACAAAATAAACAGGAAAAATGGAAGAGTGCCAGCCGATATGCAAACTCACTGCAAAGTCGAAACTCACGATGGAATGAACAGAAATAACCAGCACGGTGGCCAGTCCGGCCAGTAAATAGAGAGTTTGCCTGTGATTTTGCCATTGCATTTGGGTCCCTGTCCATCCGGCTGCAAAGAATGCGATGACTTTATTTTTTCTTTTCAGCCTTTGCATTCTTGCCAGGTCAGGAAGAAGCCCGATATAAAAAAACAGGAGGGAGACTAATAAATAGGTAGCTATTGCATAAAAATCCCAATTCAATGGCGAATTGAAGTTAAGCAGAAAAAATCCACTGTTATTATTCAATGGCAGGAGGCTATAAAAAAATCCGGGTTTCCCTAAATGTATGATGGGCATAAGAGCAGCCAGGATAATGGCCACTATGGTCATTCCTTCTGCAAAACGATTAATTCCTTTTCGCCAGCTTTGTCGTAGCAGGAGCAATATGGCCGAGATGAATGTTCCTGCATGTCCGATTCCGATCCAGAAAACAAAATTAGTAATAAGCACACCCCAGAAAATATTATTGCTGAGAGCCAATTCAGCCAAACCATATTTGAACACATAGAAAATGCTGATCATTCCTAAAAGTAAAAACAGCAGGGATAGAGCAAGTAATGCTCTCCACAGTTTGTTTTTCCTTCCGGCTGATTCCATATTTGAATTTGTGGTCATCATATATCCATATCCATATTCCTGACTTTTGATAAATAATAAATGGAAGGCCGGGTTCCAATTCTTCCTAAAACCTGGTGAGCCCTCTTGCTTTGAAGCAGGTGATACACCCTGCTGGACGGATCCTTCATGTCGCCAAAATAGATGGCTGAGGCAGGACAGGATTGCTGGCATGCTGTTTTGATCATCCCATCTGCAAGACTTTGATTTGCCTGCTTTGCCCTGGCCTTCCGTTTTTGAATACGTTGTATGCAAAAAGTGCATTTTTCAGCCGTTCCCTTTTCCCGAGTACTTACCTCCGGATTAAGCATCAGTCTGCCGGTTTTGTCTGACATGTGAGGAGAGTGCGGGTTCTCATAAGTGTAGTTTTTATAATTAAATGTCCTGCTTAAATAGGGGCAGTTCGTGGCACAAAAGCGAGCCCCGATGCATCTGGAGTAATTTTGCTGGTTCAATCCTTCAGTACTGCTACTGACTGCTGAAACCGGGCAAACTGATTCGCAGGGGGCATTGTCGCATTGCTGGCACAAAACAGGTAAAAAGCGGATCAAGGGATTGTCTGTTTCCCCTTCGTAAAATCGCTGAATTTTCATCCATGCCATAGATCTTCCTTTCGTGACTTCTTCTTCTCCCACTACGGGGATGTTATTTTCTGCCTGGCAGCTCACACTGCATGCTCCACAACCGGTGCAGCGGTTCAGGTCGATCACCATGCCCCAGTGATGTGGATGAAAGTCTCTCTTCTTTGTTAGGAGGGATGACAGGGGCTCAGCACTCTTTTGTGATGGATCTTTGTCCAGGTATTCTCTTAAACTTATTTCAGGAACAATCGCTTCCACTGAAATGGTATGATGTGACTGCGTTCTGCAAATTTTTTCCTTCCCTGGCAAGACATCGATCTCAGCCTGCATGCTGCTTTTTTGATGGCTCAAAGCCCTCCTGTCAAAAAGTTGAAGTGAATTATTCTTTTCCATTAAAGCCCCGGCCATCTTTCCTGCCGGAATAATGAGACATGAATCAGCTACACCAGCCTGGACGAGACAAGGGATCTTAATTTCTGCAATGGCTGTCCTGATCCTGATGAATTGGCCGTCTTTAATTCCATTTTGCTTCGCTGTTTTGGGTGATATCCTGACATACACCTTCCAGCTGGAACTGCTTACCGGGTCTGGTTTTTCAGCTAAAAAGGGATTCAGTTTCGAACTGTATGACTTCAAATCCGGACTTTCAACCAGCAGTATCTCAAAAACACCGGATCCCTTCTTTTCTGATTCCAGTTGTTGAATATAAGGATCGAGGTATTGCTTGAAATTATATTGCCTGGCTTTGGTCAGGGGAATCTCCCAAAATCCTTTTTTAATAACTTCTTCCATAGCGACTTCATTCCCTTTACTGACTCCCTGCAGGAATGCTTGTGTTGACTTGATAAGATAAGCATACCAGTCATCCGGATGCTTCATCCATCGGAGTAAACTGTCCTCTGCCTGCCTGCTGTTAAATAATGGCTTGATGGAAGCTTGTGCCATTTTCAAATAGCCTTTTGAAACATAATTATTCCAGGCTTCCAGGTAATGATGATCAGGACATAAATAATCAGCATATTCACTAAATCGGTCACGATAATGATTGAATGATATTTTCAATTCGATGGCTTCCAGATTATCCTGCAGATCATTGAAAACAGGATAATCAGAATGGAGGTCCTTGTTCCAGCAAACCAGGGCAGCAATTTGATTTTTTTCAATTTTGGAAATCAATTCATTTACACTTCCATTCTCCTGAGGAATTTTCAGGAATGGATTATCCAGGTCGATGCTTCTTCCGTAATTATCCAGCAATGAATTAATGCCGGTTACCAGCATCTGGATTGCTGTATCATTGGAAGAACTGATCACAATGGAACGTCCCCTGTATTCCAGTAGCTTTTCGGCCAAGCGGGCTATTTCGTATTTTTCTTCTATCGGCTTATGTGGAGGAAGAATTGATTTGGTTTGCAAATAATCATATAATGCGCGGAGGATAATTCCCTCCTCAGAAGGTTTGATCCGAAAGCGTTTATCGGCACTTGCAGCTGTTATGCTATACTGGCTTTCGAATTGGATATGATAGGATAGACTTCGGCTATTATCAATATCCCGCATGGCAAGATATTCCTGTGTAAATTCCACCGGGTTTAACCAGCTAGCTAAAAAGTCTGCTCCAAAACTTACGATCAGCCTGGCTTTGCTAAAATGAAAAGAAGGAATTACAGCTTTTCCAAAACATTTTTTATTAGCCTGAATTAAAGCATCAGGGAATAATGGATTTAAAAAATAAAGCTGTGTTGCTGGATACTCAGTTTTAAAGTCACTTAACAATTGCAAACTGGCCGGACTGTTGATATGATCGGATAGAATGGCGATTTCTTTTCCCCTGGCGGAAAGCTCTTGAAGTTTGCTTCTGATCTCGATATCCAGCTCTTTCCATGTTTTTTCCAGCGGACCTTTATATGGCTTTGTAATTCTCTCCCTGTTGTAAAGATCAAATAATGAAGCATGAGCGCTTGCACACAGGCCTCCGGAAGTTTTTGGATATTCATTATTTCCTTCGATCTTAACCGGTCTGTAATCTATTGTTTTCACTGACAATGGACAATGTGCCAAACAAACCGGGCATGTCGTTTTGTAGTACAATTCCTGTCCGGGTTTGGCATCTGATGAATTCGGGAAAAAAGGCAGCCCCTTTTTAACAGCTGATTTGGAGCAGGCTGTAGCCAGTGAGAAGGCAACTGATCCCAAACCAACAGATTTAAGAAAGTTTCTCCGGTCACTTTTTAATAATGAGAAATTGAAAATATGATCCCGCATGTGTGTTGATGGGATTGGACTTTTTCCAGGAATTAATTTATTTCCATCCTCATCCAGAGCTGTCCATATGTCCTTTTTCTTCATTAGCATCTCATTATCAATAATGACAGCAAAAGCAATTGCTGCTTCCATTTAGGGATGATATCAATCCACTGAAATTGTATATTGTATCATATACATTTTTATAATAATTTAAAAGAAGGTTAACTGATTGTTTTTCATGACAAGCTAAACACCATTTCATGCTTACGTTGGTCTTTGTGATGCTTGGAATTTCAATATTCACATGGCAATCAGTACATTTTAATCCAGCTGTTTGAGTGTGTAAACCATGATCAAAGTGCACATGCTCACTTAGCCTGTAGCCTTTTACCCAGGCTATATCCTTCTCCTGCTCCCACAGTTTGATCAACTTGTCAATTTCTTTTTTTTCAAAAGATTCCCCTTCCCTGATATAATCATGGCATTTCATGCAATTGGAAAGCAAAGGCAAATTGGCAGTTGCATAATTCAGGGCTTTTTCATGGCAATAAATACAATCGATCTGGTAATCCGTGTAATGCACTTTGTGACTGAATTCAAGAGGCTGTGCAATATGCTGTTCTTTAGCCACCAGATGTTTTGTCCTGTTTTTTGAAACACTCATACTGAATGCAAGCCCGAAAAAAGAAATTGTGATGATATAAAAACTCATGGGTAATCTTTTTCTTAATAGGGGGGATCCAAGAAGGTACAATAGCAGCAAAAGAAGGAGAGCGGATAAAGCGATCAATGAAGTTGTTGGTTTGAATCTAGTTTTATTTATTTCTTGCACTGTATAAGGCTGGTAGACTGGTTTTACAACTTCAAAATTTTCAATATAATCCAGTATCCCAAGTATCTCATTTTTACTTAAGCCGGCTGGGGGCATTTCAATTCTTTGATACTCTTCATAGAGTTGATTGGCGATGGGATCTCCCTCTTCAATCATCTTTTTTGAATCCCCAATAAAATCAATTAGCCAATCAGTGGTCCGCAGGGAATTGATGTTCATCAGATCGGGACCTGTCAGTATTCTTCCTATTTCATGACAGCTTGCACAATTTTCTTTAAATAATTCTTTATAATCATCAGTTCCATAACTGTTAAATCCATTTAATAATAGAAGATAAAGGATCACTTTGACTGCTTTGCTGCAAAACCTCATACAAAATGCCATTGTCTGATTAGCTGACAAATATATTATTTCCGGACTAATGATTTACTAGAATTTGAATATATATAAAATTAAGAATAACATCATGCAAAAATATTCCTTTGATAATTAAAAGTCAATCATATTTAATGAATTATATACGTGCTAAGAAAAGAAAAAATTGAATCTGTGTCCTGAAAATAGAATTGAAAATTTTATTATCGGGATAATTAAATTAGTGTTAAAAATTAAACAGTTTAAAAGCAAAACTTAATGTAGATGTAATTTCTTTAAGAATCAATTTCATTATGCTTGTTGCTTAGGTCAGATAATCAGCTACTTAGATTAAGTATTAATTATGCATTTCAAGCTTTGAAATTAACAGGAATTTATTATATTTGTCGATATGTATCTTCAATTTTTCTAAAATTATAATAATCTAATCATGAGAAATCATTTTACGCTTTTAATTTTAGGTTTAGTCCTTGCATTTTCAACTCTGGCGCAGAATAATATTGCACCAAGTGCTAC
>JADHTG010000085.1 GCA_016776505.1 Bacteroidota bacterium | reverse complement strand
GACAAATACTTTGCATCAATACTATAATCTTGTATTGAAGAAGATTTAGCATGAGCCGTGTCCCGAAGCGTCGGGACGCACGGTTCTGTGAGAGGGATATAGCAAAACCCTATCTGGTTTTGCTTTACCCTACTTGATTACAAGTTCTACTTTTTCAATAAAGTATTCAAATAGTCGTTTAGAGGGTGTTTTAATAATATACTAAAAATTGGAATTTAACTCTATTCTCCACCTTTTATGTAAACAGTTTCATCACCGTAGAAAAAACTCAAATTCTTGTATTTTTTCACAAATTCCTCAAGTTCAATGGAATTGAAAAATTTCTCCCGTATTCGGTCGGTGACTTCAACAAGAAGGAGGGAATCGGGACCTTGAAATTCAATTTTGTAGAGGAAATATGTTTCCTTTTCAGAATCAACAGGAGAAATATTCAGATATATATCCCTATCGAGAGTAGACGAGTGGGATCTGTAAATGGTTTTAGTAATATTATCTCCAATATCATCGTAGTCAAAGTTGGTGATCTGATAGTGAAATTGATTCAGCTTTTGTATCTGCACATAGTCCCTGTCACTGCCAGCGATAACCCATTTCCCAAGGAGTGTGGGGATAAGTTGCTCGGATGGGGGTGTAATGGGAACGGGAGATTCATATGGACAAGCGGTGATGAAAAGACAAATAAAAAGAATTGGAATACATTTCAAAATATTTCTCATAATAATCCTCATTTCTTACATAAAAAGTTACGTTGTAATGATGATAAAAAATAGGGGTTAGTCACATATTGTTGTCAAAAGAATCCTGGGGATGGGTGATTATGTTTCCAAAAGACTTTCCCTCAGTCGGAAATCGGACAGGCATCAAGGGAGAGAAGTTACCCTGTGGAATAGGAATCAATGTTTATCAAATTACACACCCCATTTCATTTCCAATATTTTTGATTTAAGTGGACAATTTAGTATTAATTCCACAGGGTAAAGGTGAGGGTGATCCTTCACCACTCTTACCTCCGTATACTTTCTTCCTAGATGAAATCAAGGACACCATCAACGTCTTCCAATACTTTACCGTTCCTGAATCTCTGAACTAAAGCTATCTTTCCTGATTTTGACATAGTATCACCCCCTCTTTTTTTCTCCCCCCTCAAGGGGGAGAAGGTTAAACTCGCTTGCTCTCTGATAATCGTTACCTTTGTGAATCTCCTCTTCCACCTGTCTGCAGGAAAGGGAAAGAGAGGAGGTTTTGTAGCTTTGATCTTCGTGAGTCGATCATTCCTGAGGGAATATCTCGGGATCGAAAAAGCCATCTTTTCTATACTTGTTCTTTCCATATCCACACAAACTTATCTGGCATATGACTGATCGGTGAAGAACCAAAATAAAGGGAATTAAAGTAAATGGTGAAGGAGGAGATCTCTATTTGGGTATGCTATGACTTTGTTCCCACAGGGAGAAATATTGTTTTTCTTCTTTCTTCCACTGACGGTTTTTCCATCCCAGTTCTGGTTGTATAATTTTACGAATCTTTTTCATTTGTTGTTTTCCTCCTTCCGGCAGTAAAAGTCCCAGTCGTATGCGACGCAATAACAGATCGTCAAGGTGAACAACTCCTTCCGCTCTGGCAGCCCAGCGTAATTCTGCCCACAGATAGGGGGTCTCGGCAATATGAGATAATTCATTATCCTGTGAAATCGCTAATAAATTTGGTAAGTCAGAACCATAACGACCGTAGAGTCGCGATTGGGTAGGGTAGGGGAGGGATTCCACAGTTTTAACAACATCCTCTGGAATGGGATTTAATATGGGTTGATGCCGGTCAAAATTAAACTTTTCAGGTAGTTTATTTCGAACTGCCCGGAGAGCATCACGAGCCATCAACCGGAAAGTTGTTAACTTTCCACCACTGACGGTTAACAGTCCATCTTCATACCAGATGACATGTTCCCTGGATTCCTTTGATGGGTCTTTTTTACCGGTATTCACTGTGGGACGAATGCCTGAATATGTACATTGGATATCGTCTAAGGTCAGATTCTGATCTGGGAAAACGTGATTTAATCCCCGGAGAAGATACTCAATTTCTTCTTTGCTGATGGATGGATTTATTGTTGTCTTCTCACCATGATCTACATCAGTAGTTCCAAAAATGATTACGCTTTCCCATGGAATTGTGAATACGACTCGCTGATCATCAGGGTGATTGAAAGATACCGCCCGTGAAATTGAAAGACGATTTTTGGGGATGACCAGGTGACTGCCACGGATAGGACGTAATCTGTGAGGTTTTTTCAATTGGCTTCGGAGGGTATCTCCATCAACTCCAGTGGCATTTATAATGATATCGGATTTTAGTTCTATACTTCGCCCAGACAGATAACCCGACTGATCTGTGATTGCCACACCACATACAATTCCATTTTGAGTTGTAAGTAGTTTATCCACATGCGCATAGTTTAGAGCCACCCCGCCATCGAGGACTGCTTCACGTATTACCCTGAGTACAAGGCGTGCATCATCCGTTGTGGCGTCAAAAAAGCGATAGCCATCAATAAGGGCTGGTGTAGTGAGCGGGGGACAGAGTTCCCGCATATCCAGCTTGTCATAATGACGGTGTAGCCAGGTTCGAGCAAACAGATCGTAAACCACCAGGCCCAGTCCAAAAACCCAACCGGGCAGTTTGTCATTCTCAAGGTGAGCATATAAAAATCCCAGCTGTTTGATTAGTCCCTTACCCTCAGCCAGTAGCCGTTGACGTTCGTGGACCGATTCCAGAGTGATTTTTATTTGTGCATTCTTCAGATACCGAAGTCCTCCGTGTACCAGTTTCGATGAACGACTCGATGTACCAGAAGCAAAATCTCCTGCATCCAAAAGGAGAGTTCGTAGACCGGCTCGAGTAGCTTCACGAAGGATTCCAGCACCGGTGATGCCACCACCAATGATGATGATGTCCCATTGTTGTTCCAACTGCGACCAAACATTTTCTCGCCATCCATGATACCACATACACTACCTCATTTTACATAACAAGTTTACCGGGATTTAATAAACCTTTCGGGTCAAATTCATTACAAATTGCCTTAATTGTTTGAATACCAAGTTCACCTTTTTCCTCTTGCAGATAAGGGGCATGATCTGTACCAACTCCATGCTGGTGACTGATCGTTCCTCCATTTGATACAATTGCTTTGCTTGCACCTTGTTTCATTTTCTTCCATCTTATAAATAATTCATCTGGATCCTTACACCGACGAAATAAAAATGTTGTATAAATACTTGCACCATCTCGATATATGTGAGACAGATGGGAAAATACTAAAACTTTTTCATTGAAAAATTCCAGATTATTTGAAATCGCAGATTTAATCTCATTCACGGTCTTATGAACATTTTTCCATGGTACTGCAGTTTCTAATGTATCTACCGCAACGCCATAGTCCCAAAGTGTGTTCCGCAAATAAGGAGTCTTGAAGCGATTTTTTTCCCAGCTGTTACCGATGATTCTTCCTACGAAAATACCACTATGATTCTTAATCAGGGATTTTACTTCGTGTCGAATTATCCTTTTTTTATTTCGATTACCGGTAATTCCCAAAATAAGAAGGCAGCGGTCGGAGTGGTAATTTAATGTTTTCAATCCCCTATCAAGCCATTTAATTTGATTCTCCTTTCCTGATAACAGAAGAGTGATTTCTGTTTCGGTTGGATCGCTGAGTCGACATATGGAAATCTGTATATTATTTTGAACAATTGATTTCACTGCATCGCATCCCGAATTCCAATTTCTGAAAAAAGCTCCGTAAAACACATCCACTTCGGGGATCGGTTGAACACGAACAATTGCTTTTGTTAATATTCCTATTCGACCTTCAGAACCCAGCACAAGTTGTTTCAAATCAGGACCTGCAGCACTGGCAGGATGGGGAGGAAGAGAGAAAGATCCCACAGGAGTCTCCAGATGTCCTCCTACGAAAAGATCTTCAATTCGACCGTAATGATATGATTGTTGTCCGCTGGATCGGGTGGCAATCCAACCTCCTAATGTGGAGTATTCAAACGATTGGGGGAAATGACCAAGAGTGTAACCTTGCTGATTTAACTGTTTTTCAATCAATGGTCCTGATGTACCCGTTTGAATTGTAGCTAACTGACTTTTTTTATCAAGTTCAAGAAGGCAATTGAGATTCTTCATGTTTACACTAAGAATAGGATTATCATTTTGAGTGGGATTGATATGTCCAACAACGCTTGTTCCACCACCGTATGGGATTAAACAAATGTTATTTTTGTAGGAAAAGGAAATTGTCTCACGGACTTCTTCAAGGTTTTGAGGATAAACTACACCATCTGGAAAGGTAGTAATGTTACCATAGCGAAGAGCAATCCAATCCGGTAGGCTTTGACCCCGGGAATGATACAATCGGTCAGAGGAGGTTGTTTGAATCAGGGGATGGGGAGATATTTTCGAAGAAGGAATCTGGGTCAGAAGACTATTTTTGGAAACATCGGGAAATGAAACAAGTACCCCTAGTTTTTCTTGAAGATATGTTTCTGCCATTTCCGACAGGGGATAATTAACCGATGAGTCACCCCAACCATTCCATCTCATCATCATACTCATTCCGTTACGTTATTATTTTTCCTTTTTTTGAATCCGCTTCCAGAGCATAATACTTTTTTTCATTGTGATTCGGGTTACTTTTTCTGCTTCAAGATAATTTTTCTCGCGAGCAAGATTAAGTAATTTTTCATAATATGATAGGGAGGTGGATCTATTTTCCGAATTTTTGAAATAAAGCTTTGCCATATCTTTATAGAACGACGAAAAACTGTTTAGAAGAAGCGGGTATATGAGATTATCTGAATACACGGTAAGAATTCTATGGAGTTTCCAATCAAAGTGCGCAAATGATTCAGGAGTATCGTCCTCCAAAATGTTCTGGTTAAAAAATTGAATAATCTTGTTAGGGTGGTATTTTACAGCTTCACAAGTATAAATGGGAGCAATGACTGATCGAACTTCCAATAGTTTTGTTAAAAAGTCAGAAGGAAAAAACTGTCGAAATCGTACAAGGGAACTTAAGATATTAAGACCTCCATCTTTCCATATATCATTGACAACACTGGGTTTTCCCTGGTGGACTGTGATCCAGCCATCACGATCAAGACGTTGAAGAGCTTCCCGAAGAGGGGGTCGAGTAATACCTAATTGTTTTGCAAGTTCCCGTTCACCGGGTAAAGATGAACCGGGAGGGAAGGTTCCGTCCAGAATTGAGGAAATTATAATATCTTCAGCATGAAGGGTTGGACGCTTTGGAGGGGTTATTTTGATCATTTGACTTTCCTATTCAACATCTTGTCTGGTAAGTGGTCATACCACTTGTATTAAATTTAATATTTTTTTTTATTCATTCAATAATTTCATTTGAGGTAATAAATTAATTTTTTACACCAAACTTAAATATTTGGTAAATTAACCCGTTATGAAGCAGCGATACAATCCAGCAGAAATCGAAAATAAGTGGCAGAGATACTGGGAAGAAAACAAGGTTTTCCGTGCGGTTGATTTTTCTCGCAAAAAGAAATTCTACTGTCTTGTGGAGTTTCCATATCCATCCGGAGATGGTCTGCATGTAGGACATCCTCGTTCATACACAGCACTGGATATCCTTGCTCGTAAAAAGAGAATGGAAGGATTTAATGTTCTTTTTCCTATGGGATTTGACAGCTTTGGTTTGCCGTCAGAAAATTATGCTATAAAAACTGGAATTCACCCAAGTATTATCACAAAACAGAATATTGATAAATTCACGAGACAGTTAAAATCTCTTGGATTTTCTTTTGATTGGAATCGAATGTTCTCCACAACGGATCCGGATTATTATAAGTGGACTCAGTGGATATTCACAAAAATATTTGAAAAAGGTCTAGCATATAAAGCCAGGATTCCTATCAACTGGTGTACTTCTTGTAATATTGGATTAGCAAATGAAGAAGTCGTAAATGGATGTTGTGAGCGATGTGGGAGAGAAGTTGAAAAACGAAATATTGAGCAATGGATGCTTCGTATTACCGAATATGCAGATAGACTTATTCAAGACTTGAATGACGTTGATTTTCCAGATAAGGTTAAGAATCAACAAATCAACTGGATTGGGCGATCTGAGGGAGCCGATGTAGATTTCAATATTTCAGGTCATCCTGAAACGATAACTGTTTTTACCACTCGTCCGGATACACTGTTTGGAGCAACATATATGGTTCTCTCTCCCGAACATGAACTTTTGGATACAATTACGACAGAGGAGTATCGACCTGAAGTGGAGCTTTACAAAAAGGAAGCTTCACGAAAAAGTGATCTGGAAAGAACTGAGCTCAGTACAGAAAAATATGGTATCTTCACAGGTGCTTATGCAATTAATCCCGTTAATGAGGAAAATATTCCCATCTGGGTTGCTGATTATGTCCTTATCAGTTATGGTACCGGAGCGATTATGGCAGTACCTGCTCATGACTTACGTGATTTTGAGTTTGCTAAAAATTTTGGTTTACCTATCCGTTGTATAAATCGTCCAGATGAGAAATTAGCACAACGTGACGGGGTACTGGTCGAAGATGTTCTTAATGGGAATGCATGCTGGACTCTTGATGGAATGTTAATTAATTCCACGAACAATAAAGATCTCGACATCAACGGGCTTAATGTTGAGGAAGCCACAAAAACGGTTACCAGATGGTTGGAAGAAAAAGGGTTAGGAGGGTTTGCTGTTAATTACAAACTTCGAGATTGGGTTTTTTCCAGACAGAGGTACTGGGGAGAACCGATTCCTATGATATATTGTGACGATTGTGATTGGGTGGCTGTACCCGAAAAAGATTTGCCGGTACTTCTCCCGGAAGTTGAGAAATATGAACCCACTGATACCGGAGAGTCTCCTCTTGCAGCAATCAAGGAGTGGGTAAACACGACCTGTCCCAAATGCGGGAGGGATGCTTACAGAGAAACAGATACTATGCCAAACTGGGCAGGATCGTCGTGGTACTTTTTACGTTATATCGATCCTGATAATGACTCAGAAATTGCTGACCTGAAAAAGATGAAATACTGGATGCCAGTGGATTGGTATAACGGAGGAATGGAACATACAACATTACATCTTCTCTATTCCCGTTTCTGGAATAAATTTTTATATGATTGTGGTCTGGTTCCTATCAGTGAGCCCTATAAAAAGCGAACATCCCATGGGATGGTTCTTGGAGAAGGCGGGGAAAAAATGTCAAAATCCCGGGGAAATGTAATCAATCCTGACGATGTGGTTCGTGAATATGGTGCTGATGTTTTCCGCGTCTACGAGATGTTTATTGGACCATTTGATCAAGCAGCTTCCTGGGATACAAAAGGAATCGCAGGTATTGACCGGTTTCTTAATAGAGTCTGGCGAACGATTGTTAATAATGAGATTAGTGATATAAAATTGAATAAAGAGCAGCTGCATTTACTCCACTCTACAATTAAAAAAGTATCGGAAGATATTGAAACTCTTGATTTAAATACTGCTATTAGCCAAATGATGATTTTTACAAATGAATTAAGAAAGTATAAAATAATTCCAATGGAGATGGCAGAATGCTTTGTTAAAATTTTATCACCATTTGCGCCACACCTCTGTGAAGAACTATGGGAGACACTTGAACATACGAACTCAATTGCATATGAACCTTGGTCTGAATACGACGAAGAATTAGCCAGACAGGATTTTGTTACTATTGTCATTCAGGTGAATGGAAAGGTTCGTTCACAATTTGATATTCAACGTGATACTCCAGATCCAACTGTCATTGATGCAGCACTTACCGATGAAAAAATAAAACGATATTGCGAGGAAAGGGAAGTAAAGCGAACTATTGTGGTTAAAAACCGCCTTGTAAATATCGTGACTGATTAATCCCTCAAAATGACTATTTTAACATGAATATTTAAATGAATAATGTTTATTGGTCGGATAGTTTACATAATATATATTATGCGTATAATGAAACTATCCTTATTAATTCATCAGCTTTTAATATTTGTGAACAAGTCATGCAAATGTTTGGATTATTATCGACGATAAAACGTAAATATGTAAAACGTAACCACTATCAATTAAATATTTACGTTTTACATAATTACATAGTGTTATGATTTCTCTATCCATAATTATTTCTGCACTTAGTTCAGTAAGTACGTTCGCTAATGAATATTCAGGCTATAAAGAAAAAATAAGATAAATTATCTCATATCTCATAATTTATACGACTCTTTAAATTTCTTCAGGTTCTCCTTTGGTCCCATCAACATGATCGTCTGTGTATTATCCAGTGTGAATTCAGGTTCAGGATTAAATTGTACCTTTCCATCTGATGTAATGATACCAGCAATGAGTAAATTGTATTCTTCACGAATATTTGATTCGTGTATTTTTAAACCATCATAGCGTTTTAGGGCATCTAATCGAAATTCTTCAATCATCAAATCAAAAGATTGTTTATGCGTTGAGATTTCGACATAATCTTCAACTCCTGGCTCAATTAATAACTCTGCAATCCGGTGACCTCCTGCAATATATGGATTGACTATTTTATTAGCACCTGCCCGTCTTAACTTTGGATTAGTTTGTTGTTGGCTACACCGACTGGTAATAAAAAGATTTTTATTCATAGTACGAGCTGACATCGTAACAAATAGATTCTCAGAATCAGTGCTTAAAACGGTTACAAGTCCCTTTGCATCTCTGATTTTTGATTTTTCAATGGTTTCATCAAGGGTTGCATCGCCGTGAACAACAAGATATCCCAGACGTTCTATTTTTTCCACCTTTTCAACATTAGATTCAACAACTACAAAAGGAAGCTTTTGTTTTTTTAATTCTTCACAAACTACCTTTCCCATACGTCCATAGCCGCATACTATAAAGTGATTCTTTAAGCGTTTTATCTTATTGTACATCTTATGCCTCCTAAAGACTTCAAAGTTTAATAGAAATTGAGTGAGTTGTGTTATTGCATAGGCGATGATTCCAATTCCAAGAAAAATAACAACGATTGTCCATATTCTGCCTGCTGCGTCCAACGGATATACTTCGGTGAATCCAACAGTAGAAAGAGTGATAACGGTCATATATAGACAATCAAGAATACTCCACTCTTTACCACCGGTAATTTTGAATCCAATTGCTCCAATAAATACAGTAAATACGATAAGAAGAAATATTTTATATACTTTTGATGAAAATCCCATATCAAATCTCTATTTCCAGTCCATCGCTGGCGACGATTACTTCACCGGAATAATATTTTTTTACCTGGGGAATGATTTCACTTTCCAGAACCTCTGGATATAGATGGGTCAATATCAAGGTTTTTACATCTGATTCCGATGCTATCCTTCCACACTCAGAAGGTGTTAAGTGACCTTTTCTTTTCATATCGTCTGGAAATGAACATTCCAACAGCAGTATATCCATATCCTTTGAATATTTAATGATTTCCGGAAAGTAGTCCATATCACCTGAATAGAGCAGCTTCCCCCCTTCTACCTCAACAAATAAATATCCAACACTGTTATCTGTGTGGTAAGTATGAAAACTTTGAATTATTAAATTGTTCAACTTTATATGTACTTCTGAGATTTCCCTGATTTGAAATTGAATATCGTCATCAATAACCCACTCTCCATAAATCTCCATCAATTGATAAAAATATGTTTGAAATCCTTTTGGAGCAATTATTTGTACTGATTTGGGGCGATTCAGTAACGAATCGTGTTTTAAACTGAACATTAAAGGTATAAAATCAAAACAATGGTCGGGATGAAGATGAGTGTATGTAATAATATCGATATCTCGATAGTTCAGTCCGAAATCGGCTATTTTTCGGAGAGCACCCGAACCACCGTCGATCAGAATGGAATGATTCTCAGATTGAAGAAAATAACCGCTGTTTCCACGTTTTGGATATGGAATAACCGTCCCAGAACCTAATACCGTTAGTTTCATTTTATGAATTTAATCAATAACTATTTTTCGTAACTGCGAATTTAAGAATGAAAATCCGTTAAGCAGTCGTTAAAATAAATTCCGAGATGGAATTTGGCTGGGTTTATTCGTTGGGTGTTCTTTATTGATTATCAGAGCTATTCTTGGATACTTTACTCGGTTATGGATTGTTTACTTTTATCCATAGCATTCACCCAGCTATTATTAAAATTTACATACAAAAGGGGTTGAATCAAAATGTCCAACCACTGTTGTAAATATCACATATGTTTCTCAAGCAAAAGAAAGGATATTAATAACTTTCCTCTGTGATTTCCACTTTCCCCCAGAAAATTCGATAAATAAAAATTGTGTAACCGATCACAATCGGCATTCCAATCAGTGCAATAATCAACATGGCAGACAATGTTGGTGCTGTAGAAGATGAATTTGTAATCGTCAAACTGCGACTCATATCACCAATAGCCGGTACCAGTTTCGGAAACATTCCTACTGCCGTAACACCTATTAACGCTGCAATTGTAATTGATGAAGAAACAAATGGTTTCCATTCATTCTCCTTTAAAATAAGAGTTGGCGTGGCAATTATTGAACCGATCAATAGAATGAAAAACAGCCAGAACAGTGCGTTACTTAGCATACCTTCAAATAAATATGGCGCTTCAAAGAACGCATAGATTGTAGCTAAAATGAACAGTACGACAAATACAGTCCACGCTTTGGAAGCGATATTGTTCATTCTGTCCTTCAGTTCACCTTTGGTTTTTAATACCATATAAATCGCTCCGTGTTTCACAAACATGACCAAGCTTAAAATGCCGATCAACAGCGAAAATGGATTCAGTAAACCAAAGAATGTACCAGTGAATATTCCGTTCTCATCCAATGGAATTCCTCGAAGAAGGTTACCGACAGCAACACCAAACAAAATTGCAGGAAGCAGACTTCCAAGCCCAAAGGCAAAATCCCAAACTGAACGCCATTTGTCAGATTCTACATGTCCACGGAACTCCATTGAAACTGCGCGTAGAATTAACGCAAGTAACACAAGCATCAACGCCAGGTAAAATCCACTGAATACAGTTGCATATACAGGTGGAAATGCTGCAAACAATGCACCACCAGCAGTAAGCAGCCACACTTCGTTACCATCCCAGACAGGACCAATTGCATTTATGTTGATTCTTCTCTCCTCTTCAGATTTCGCAAAAAGATGTAACACACCAACCCCAAGATCAAAACCATCTAAGATTGCGTATCCGGTTATTAATACGCCATAAAGAAAAAACCAGATTATTTGTAAAGTTCCTAATTCCATTGTTATACCTCCTTAATAATTTCTTTGGGACCCTGTTTTATTTGTTTCAACAGGAAGTACAAATATGCGCCGAACAACAATATGTATATTATTCCGAACATAACGATAGAAAAAATTATTTCACCAGTGGAAACGTTTGTTGAAATGGCATCTTTCGTTCGCATCACGTTGTAAACAATCCATGGCTGACGTCCTACTTCTGCTGTGATCCAACCCAATTGATTTGTTAATAATGGCAAAGGTGCGGACCCAATTAAAATTTTCAGCAGCCAATCTGTTTTGTATAATTTCTCGCTTTTTATCAGAAAAACAGAAACCAGCATTAAAATGATAAAAAATGAACCTAAATACACCATCAAATGGAATGGGATAAATGTCAAACCAAATGGCGGTAGATCTCTGTCTTTGAACTCATTCATTCCCTGAACTTCTCCATCTTTGGATAATAACCAATTAATACCTCCGGGAATTTCAATTCTGAAATTCACATCCCGAGTTTCTGAATCCGGTATGCCAAAAGCCAGTAACGGTACGTTATCCGATGTTTCGGTAATTCCTTCAATCGTAGCAAATTTTGCTGGTTGTGTTTCGGCAACCTGAACAGTGTGCAAATGCCCTAACGGGAATAATTCCAAGACCGAAGCGACAAAGCCGACAATTACAGCAATCTTCAAAGATTTTTTCATCATCTCCGCTTGCCTGTTTTTCAGGATTAAATATGCAGAGATACCAGCAACAATAAATGCAGCAGTAATTAATGCGGCGTCAACTGTGTGCAAAAATCGAATCATAGTGGATGGATTAAATATGGCTTCTGCAAAACTGATTAATTCAGCGCGATTATTTCGAATAACATATCCTGCAGGTGTTTGCATCCATGAATTGGCAATGATAATCCAGAATGCAGAAATTGTAGAACCCACCGCCACCATTAGTGCGGAAAACCAGTGTACACCTTTCGAAACTTTATTCCTTCCAAATAGATAAAGTCCAAGAAAACCTG
>JADHTG010000084.1 GCA_016776505.1 Bacteroidota bacterium | reverse complement strand
CCCACACATAACAAGACGTTGTAACAGCTGTTTGTGTTACCAAATCCCAATCAATGGTTGAAGCATAAGGGTTTCCCGCAAGTTCCCAAGCTGCATCTGCTATGGAGCCGGAGCTTGGCACCGTTGCACTGGAACTATTTTCCGTTCCGCTTACGCTCAAAGTTACCGGTAAATCGTCACCTCCGCTATTATCGGTATTGGCAGACCAAAAAACCCTGACCTGCTGTTTGGCTATTACCACTAGCAGAAATATCTGTAAGCGCACTCCAGGTTTGATTCGCTACATCCAATGTCCACACATTAGCCGTTCCTGTGGTTACATCTCCTCCTGTCATACCTTGGGTAAACAGTTCTGAAAGTAAATCGCTATAAATTTGTCCGGCTACTGGAGAAGACATCATACGGAAACCGCTAGTGCCGGAAATGGTAACGTGACTTGCTGTATTGATAAAAGGATACCCACTATTTGTATTAACAGCTCTATCCCAAATTGATGAAAAATCCCAGCCCGCGGCGGTAAAAGTGGATAGAGTTTTCATCTCTGCTGTTGTTTTACCGGTGCCACTCACACTGCCCGTGCTGTAGCTGTTTTCGACGGTAGCTGAATAAGCACGCCCCACCAGACCACCGACATTAGAATAACCAGTAACACTGCACCTGCTGTAGCTGTTGCGCACGGTGGAATTATCATTATTCCCCACCAAACCGCCGACCCACCATTGAGTACTATTATCAGTAACACTGCCTGCGCTGTAACTGTTACTGACGGTGGATGAAGAAGTATTATACCCCACCAAACCGCCTATATTATTACCACCATCGCTGGTAATATCCACATTGGTGACGCCGATGTTGTTAATTGTGGCACCAACTGTCCAACCGAACAAGCCGATATGATTGGTGCTGGAGCGGTTGATGTAGAGATTGTCTATCGTGTAATCGCCGCCGTTGTAGTTTCCAGTGAATTGTGTCGTACCATTCCCAATGGGTGAAAAACCTTCAGCAGGGCCGTTAGAACCACTGTTATCCCAGTCCACATTGGCTTCGGTAGCATCAAAAGCGATGTTGGCGGTTTGGGTGAAATATTTATCCCAATCACCGGATGTGTTTGATAATTCAATTAAATCAGCGGTTGTGGTGATTTGATAAGGAGCGCCCTCTGTGCCACTGCCACCACTGTAGGTGCCGGCCATCAAACCCGCGCTCAATGCCAATAGCATTATGAGTGTTGTTCCTAAAATCGTTCGCATTTTTATCATTGTTGACTCCTTGTTTTTAGTTTTCATAATTTTCATTTTTTAATCTGTTTGGTATTATTTCATTATTTCAACAACACCATCTTTCGCACATCACGAAAATTACCACTTTGCATGACGGTGAAATACATACCTGTCGCAACCTGTTTACCAAACGTGTCTGTTCCATTCCAAATGACTTTATGAAAACCCGGTTTTAAATTTCCATTAACGAGTGTTCGCACTTCGCGACCCAATAAATCATAAATCAGCAACCTTACTTTGGATTCTTCCGGTACGCCAAACTGTATAGTCGTTACTGGATTAAATGGATTCGGGTAATTTTGTGAAAGAGAATATTCTTCCGGAATGACCAACGATGCTTTTGTTAATGGGAATGGATTAAGTACGCTCCCCACTTTCCCGGACTCATTGAAAGTAGAAATTTCATTGGCAAAATACTCAATGGATTCTTCCGAATCAAAAATACGGAATTGAATTGTTTCGCCAATCTTCCGGTTACTATAAACCATCAAATAAATCCGCCATTCTTCCAATACCGGGTCAAAAACCGGTTTCGCAATTCCACGAACTTTGTCATTAATTATGGCAGCAATTACAATATTTTCCATCGTCCATTTTCCATCGTCCAATGTCCCTGTAAATGGCATATTGTATTGAAATTTCTTTGCATTGAAATTCCAAGGGGAATCAATTATTTCCGGTTCAATCGTTGCAATCATCCTTGCCATACCACCGCCTTGTTCTGCACCCAAACCGCTATATGTAAACGAAATAGTAGTGTCAGCTGTGGATTCGAATAAATATCCATCTCCCGGAGTCATCCACACAAGGGAGCCAACCCAAATATCAATACTTGCCAGATATTCCGCAAATTGCCTTTCACTTTTTATGACAGAACCATCCGAAGCTGGCAGATTTTCCAATGCTTCATTGATAGTATGATTATATCTTAACGGATATCCAAACCAATTCCAATTGGGTTGAAGTGTAAATGTCAATGAATCTGGGTTAATTTCTTCACCAATGAGAGTCACAGGTGTAATTGTATCAATATGTGCCATATACATCTGTGTCGGATCAAAAATCATGATTCCCGGTAGCCATTCACTGGTTGCTTCACTATAAGTTTCAAATTCGTTTTGATTAATAATACGTTCTCCACTGGTAAAATGGTCTTCATGACTGAAGATATCATTAATTCCAATGGTGGCATCATTTTGCTCTAAATGGACAGAAAACCAGTTCCAACCTTCTTCCAGTGTTAAAAATTCTGCTACGGTTCTATTCGTATTTATTATATGGGGTGAAAGTGGAGAACCCACAACCGAGTTGGATGAAAAAGTCATAGACTGCGCTGTAACCCAATATTCTTCACAATCGGATGCATCCCAAATGCGGAAATCAACTTCTTCTCCATTTTGGGTATTACTGCCAATGGTTAAAAATCCCATATATTTGTCCAATAATGTATCTACAAAAGTATGGGTAATTGAATCTCCTTGTTCATTCGCCCAGGTAGAATCATAAGGTGCTGACAAATACAATACACGTTCAATCGGTGCAACACCACGCACTTCATCGTTGACAAAAGCACCAATAAAATCATATTCATCCTTGGATACTTCATTTTCTACAGAAATTTGAGTATTGATACTCATGGAATATTGATATGACGTAACATCCAAATCCCAAACCGGCGGTTGACACAAGGACCGAACAGAAAGTGTAAGTGGCTCATCTCCTTCAGGAGTATTTGCAAAAAATGTTTCTTTATGCTCACCTGCATTCAACATGCCGCTAATGGAAATATCAATAGGAAATTCTCCGCCCGGATTCAAATCACCTTGAGTCGGGTTGACACTGATCCACCAGGGTAACGGTGTATTTTGTTGTTCCACATACCACGGCTGACCTGTAAAAGAAAAATCTGATGCAACAGTTCCCGGATTTCTTAATGTGGTTGAAACAGATTTATCTTCTCCCATCATAACCACAGCAGACAATTCATTTTGATTCCAATGGATGGGATTGCGATCCACCGTAAATTCATATTGGATTGAATCTGTGCTATTTCCATTCATATCATAAATATTATACAATGTTAATTCAAGAATGCTGTTTTCGATAAAACGATTCTGGACCTCAGGAATAAACACAATTTCATTGTTTTCGCAAGACCAGGATACATCTAAATCCATGGCATAACTTTTATTTTTTAAACTAACTCTATTGGGATAAATCAAATCACAATTAATGGCTTCATCAAATATTATTTTTAATTCATCATCCACATTCAATATGCCATCTATAGGTTCAATACCACCGAAAACTTCAGGACCTTTCCGGTCAAGAAAACCTGCTACAGCGGCGGATTCATTATCCAAACCATCGGTACATTCACCAACAGCTCGAATATTATATCCACCATCTTCCATAAAGGATACATCCCATTCCCACGTAAAATAATCTGCATCCAAACTATCCATGTAAATAGTATCCACTACAAACCATGTATCTTCATCAAAATGTTGGTATTCCATGTATAAAAATGGCATTGTTGTATCAGCGCGATTGTATCCGGACACAGTAAATGACATTGTAGAATCATCAATTCCTACCCAGCCATCTCCCGGGTTTGTAATGGCAAGATTACCACCGCAAGGTTCAATAAAATGGACAGAAAATGCAACTATTGCATTAATATTACCATCACACTGGGACGAAAGCATAACTTGTAAGCTATCATATTTAAATTCAATAGGTCCCCGTTCAACTGTAAGCGTTAATGTTTGAACTTCTCCAGCAGGGATTGAATAAGAAAAGACTGTGGACCCCATTGTTTGATCCCCAATCTTTAGTATTGCACCATTAGGGTTACTCGAGTTTATGAGACTCAAATCATAAGTTTGGGTCTCTCCAGTTTCACTTGTATTTCCTAAATTCACCGTAAAAACAGCTTGTTCTGTAGGGTGTATATTAATAGCTGATTGACTATCCATGGATAATTGGACTTGTTCCCGCTTAACCGTATTGGGCTCCCAGGGACAAGAAGATTGTCCGCCGTTTACTTTAAAAACAGTAGAACCCCAAATTGTATCTTTTAACACAGAAACACTGAATGCATCGCCTGGATCATTGTCATCTAAATGAAAGCCAATTGTTTGCGTTTTTGAACTTGACCCTGTTGTGATAGTATCTTTTTCTGTGGATGTTGAATGAGTATAAGCGCGTTTGAATCCTTGTCCATTCACAGTAATACCAAATTCGTTGAATTCCTGATCTGAATTGTTGATTTTTATTTCATGCGTGGTAGAACGATCTGTATTAGTCATATTCGAGTATTGCAAGGAAGCACCTGCATCAAAATCAATTGTGGAATATGATACTACCGTACCTATTTGTATCACGGCATCATCAATAGCATTAACAACAGCAATTGAATCTTTTTGTAATATTTCTACCCATTTTTCGTAACTGAATAAATAAGTGGAATCATTCGTATCTGCCCATTGATTCAACAAATTATCTAACAAAAAGGTTCGTATATAATATTTGGAATGCATATAGGTGGAATGGGTTCCATGAACATCAGTGGTAAGAATCGTATCAATATTTACTTCGCAATTTTCTAATTTTAAATCACGGGCCAAGCTGAAAGTCATGGTAAGCCCCCCACCAACAAATACTGTAGCATCATCTCCTGTTAAACCATCAGCGGAAGTTGAAAAAGTTTGATCCCGCGTAAAACATGATGTCTGCTCATAAGAATCAGTTTTACTTGTATGTTTTTTCCATCCCATCCCAATGTCATCCGTCACACTAATGTCTAATTCTGTAGAGAATCCAAAGAAACCGAAAGTTATTTTGGAATTACGACCCAAGTGCAAAGTGCTATTATTCTCATTCCCAATATCACTTTGACTATAAATTTTTAGAGTATTACAAGTTGTATTAGACTCACCAAAAAATGTACTACTTCCATCTCCCGGTGGATTTCTTAATACGAACCACGGGTAAGTGCTTGTGGTTGTTGTAAAATTATTTTCAGGAATTATTTTGGCACCTTTAATGACTGCCCAAAATTCTGTGGTGCCTTGGCGCCCGTATTTATCTATAACCGTAACTTCTAAATTCTTCTGGTATGGATGTGCCCCCCCATCCAACAAATTCGGTTCTTTAGCTGTATAAGAAATTGAAATGCTTCCATTTTCAGGAAGGACAACATCTTCTGTATAACTATGGTCAGTAATATTATCCACCACAGAACCATGGATGGAATCCAAATAACATTTTTCACCATTGTAAATTTCATAGGCTGATAAAAAAACTGAATCCACTTCTCCCTGAACGACAACATGGTCAAAATTTCCACACGATGTTGGCAAATCCGATAATTCTACTTGTAATTCATTACGATGAGTGAATTTAACTGTATCATTTCCGTGAACCAAATTTGCCTGTTGTCCTGTAAAATCGTATTCGGGATTATTATCTACGGGTGTTACAGATACTTCAAAATGCTGTGCCGGTAAATTTTCAAATGTATAGCTACCGTTAGGGCTTGTTTCTACTATCTCGGAATAACAACCTGACGTCGTAGAAATATGCACATTAAAAGTTCCCCCCAAGGGCAATTCACAATCTCCGCCGGTTACGTTTCCGCTTAATGAGTAGGTCTGATTATCGGCAAAATTCACTTCCCCCTGGGGTATAGAAATCGCTCCCGTTTCATAAAACATTGGATAAAATGTATGCTCACCCAGAATTGGAATTAAATGATGGGACGAGCTTGGCTCAAATTCACATACATAATGTCCTTCGCTATCTGTAAATACCGGTGGCTGAAATGATACTGTATCAATGGACCCATCATCATTCACAATTTTTTCTTTTATTTCAACACTCTCTACATAGCATTCTGTATTTGAAAAATTTATATAACCGCTCACATCAATTTGTGAATTATCCTGAAAATTTTGGCCATCTGCTGTGGTTGCACTGGTGGAAAGTGTTACTTGTTTATTCGTGGGTTGAAAAACATGATATGGTTTTGTGGGCGTTACTAAAAAAGTGGTTCCACCCGGTTCATAATAAATACTTTCAATACTGTAATTCCCATCCATATCTGTGAAACCGCTATTATGGATATCCGGGTTATCGTCAGACCAAGTTGCACCATTAATCTCCCCATCATGAGATGCATCCGTAATATCAAATACTTTTGAGCCCTGGCCTTCGTCAAAACGCCACTCCGCCAATAAATTTGGGGAATCTTTCCCCACAACACGGTGCATATTTGCCATAATATCTACGCTATCTCTCGCCACAGACCAGATGCGAATTTCATCCAAATGTCCATTCAAAAATTCACTGCTCCCTTGCAAACTCCCAAGGGTTGCTATAACATCATCGAAAATAGGCAAAGCCACATCAGCGCTATTTCGTTGATCAACTAAAACAGTATCAAGATAACTTCTAAATCCATTGGCTGTATTCCGCTCCCACGTCATGGCAATATGATGCCAATTTCCATCTTCTATTATACTTTCAGCCCCGGCAGAAATTCCTGCTCCATCCGTACTTATGGAATGCATTGGCGGTGAACCAGCACCAGATATAATATGTCCTCCATCTGGTTCTTGAACACTAAATGCAGATTGAAACTCACTTCCTTTAAACCAATATTCTATAGTAATGGCATCTTTTCCACTAATGGAATCTGACAAACTTTCTACAATGGATATATAATCATTCTCTCCATCAAATTCTAATGTTTTACCAAAGTAAGGGTCCAAAGAAACTTCCACACCCACAACGGGTGTTTGGTGGGTTGTCGTTTTAACATTTCCCGTAATTTTTCCATTGGGATTCACAAAACCATCTGCAGAATCGGCAACACCATCTCCGTAGTGATTTCTCGGCACTACTTTATAAATATAAATTTCTCCCGGTATAACATTCATATCAGTCCATACTGTATCTTCTGATGTGTGAAATTCAGTTAATAAATCACCATTTCTATAAACTTTTACACCATCCTGGAATGGGGCACCCAGATCATCCACACCCCAAGAAACTTTAACCCTGTCAGGGTAATCCCCTGCAGATGCTGAAACAGTAAATAGACTTGTGGGTAAATTATAAAAACTAAATTGGCCAAAAGTTGTTGCGAAATTTCCCCCATCACTTGTTGTGCCAATTAAGGGGGCACCAACACTCACCGTATGTTGATAACGGTGGGTTTCATTTGTATTCAATGTCCCTGTTTCGCCGGATCCGCCACTGTTGAAAACCGTATTTCCGAATTCAATGGTTTGCCCCATTGCAAAACCTAAAAAAAGAATGTGAATTACTATGTTTTTTTTCATCATAATTTTGCTCGATTAGATTTAATCATTTCCAGAAATTGTTTGAACCCTAAAAACATTTTAATATTTAATAATGTAATTCATTACAACATAAGGCGGCATATTGTTGTGAGACGCACCACCACCAGTATATTCGGCAGCGTGTTTAGTAGTTTCCCAAACCGAACTATTCGCGTCACCCCAAGCAGATGGGTAGTCAGTATGTGCACTGTTTTGGTAGATTCCATGGAAAGAGCTATGAGCATGACTTGGGATTTCATCAACTGAAAGAGTATGGGTTTCAGAACCGCCAGTATGACCCATTGTTCCAAACCAACCATCATTAGAATCGTTTGTTGTTCCTGCAGGAATCCGTCTTCGCAAATCTGGTACCTTGAAATTGTTACCATTTCCTTGACCGTATGTGTAGCTGATGACATTAAAAAGCTCCCCATGACTGCCTATATTATATTCTGAACCGTCGCAAAGAAGCCAACCGTCTGGTGCAGCACTTCCAGCAAAGGCAATGACAGCTCCTACGGGAGAAACATATCCTGTTTTATCTTTCAATCTACCCGATAGAGCCGCAACATCACCGCTATTGCCTTGTATAACAAGGGTTGTTTTAGTAATTCCTGCTACATATTGCCTAATATGGAATTCTTCAGTGGGATAATCATATAAAATATCTGCATCAGAATATGAATAACCTAGATTCGGATTATTATTAAATAATACTCCGTAATTCACTGAAACAGCGTTACTGGTATATATATTTCCCGTTGTATAAGTTTTACCAATAACATGTAATTCAACATTACTGTCGGGTAAATTAGTTCCGATTCCCACATTTCCGGAACTTGGAAATACATTATCAACACCACGCACACTTAAAGAATAAGGCGATAAAGAAAGGGGAATTCTTGGTGTTGATTCAGCGCCACCATTTACGCCAACCGCCATATAATAAGGCACATCAAAGGCCAAAGTCCCCAATGAACTTGCGCCACCAATAGTTGTTGAATAGACACCATTAGTCAGGGTAACACTGGAATGGGTCTCATTCCAAATGGCAGAACCACCCGTTTCGGCATCGTATAAATAAAATGAGAGTTGATAATCTGCATCCGTTACAGCTTGCCCGTCTGAATCACGTAAAACGCCCTGGATATTCAGGATTGGGTCCGTTGCAAAAATGAAGCTTATCATAAGCAGCACAAGCATGATACTCTTCTCTACTGAAAAGAGAGATTTTGTAGTTGGTTTTAACATGGTTATTTTCCTTTTTATTTAATTTCAATGATATAGGGCGTGTCCGGTGAGCCGAGACCCAAGCCAGCTTCAAAAGTTATTTCATTAGAACAAGCAACTGTTTTGCTTTCATCCGATAGATAGGCGCCAAACGTGATGGCTTCTCCGCCTTCGTTACTGTAAACAATAAGATTGAATAAAACACAATCAAGATGATTGTAAGGTGTTGCCACACCGCGAACATCCGAACCACTGAATGCTGCCAAAATATCATCGACATTACAAACCGGTTCATCATCCAAATGAATTTCGGCGACGATGGTCATAAAATCCTGATAGTCATTCGAATTCACAACCCACTCTCCCTGATCGGTAACAGGTGGATTTGAGAATGTGCGGGGAGTCGGATCATCGTCTCCACAGGCTGAAATACAAATGATGAAAAGAAGGCTGTGTAAAATTTTAATTAGTATCGATATTTTCATAATTTTCATTTTTTAATCTGTTTGGAATTATTTTCTATGGATAATGATTTACCATCTTTTGGTTTATTGGATTTTAAGCTAATCATAGATTTGATTAACTTTAATTTGGATTCCTGTTTATCGATGATTTTCCCTATGGTTGGGGATTCATGGGAAGCGTGCTCGAGCTTTTTTTTGCGCTGTTTCATGCACCCAAATTAGAAACAACTCATACGATATTGACCTTATCAATATCTTAAAAATGAAAATAATTTTGGAATGGTCACTCTCGGCGGGCCACTCCTTAAAACAGTATTAAACGATATTCTGAATGTATTTAACCAAGTTATCTTCCGGCGATAGATTCATTATTTTTCGTATTTTAGAACGATATACATCAACGGATGCAACAGTTAAATTGGTAAGATTGGCAATATCTTTTGTTACCATATTTAATTTGAGAAATGCACAAATTTGAATTTCACGTTGTGTTAATTCGGGAAATGATTTATTCAATGTATCAAAAAAGTCCTGATGAATTTCTAAAAACCAGCTTTCAAATTCATTCCAATCATCGAAGGATGATAATTTTTCTCTGATATTCTGTGTTGTTTTTCGAACAATTTGTTTCGGGTCTCTGGAATGTTCCAAATCTTTCGCTAATTCAATGAGCCACTCCCTGTTTTGAGCTGAATTCATAGCCTTTGTCATAAGCTGTTTTTCTTTAAAATGAATTTCTGTATCTAACTTTTCTGTTTCTAATTGGTGAATTTTTTGGCTTTTTTCCAGGAGTTCTTGGGCTGTTCGTTTCATATGAAAATAGCGGTAAATCAATCCAATGAGAATGATTAAGGATAAAATGGACACGATCGTATAAAACTTGCGAATAGATTTCTGTTTCTCAATTTCAAATTCTTTCACAAGCAATTCTTTATCTTTTTCATACTGGAGAATTTGATATTCTGATTTTGTCACATTCAAATCAATCCGCAATGTATGGAGTTTATTTTTTAATTCAATAATCTTGGGGTACAATTCAAGTAATACATCATGATTCCCCAAGATTTTGTGAATTTCAATTTTTAATTTCATCAAATCATGTTTACTATTATTGAAATTATTTTTTTCAGCAGATTTTATTCCTTTATCAAGATTTAATAACGCTTCATCATATTGTTTCAAATCCTTGTAAAACCGAGCCTGAAACATATAAAATCTGGGCAATTCCCGGAAAAACCGACTATGGTTTAATTTTGCTCCTGTCTGTTTCAAATAATGAAGCGTTGAATCAACATTTCCAATAGATAACCATATATCCGTTAACATGAGATAATTAGAATAAATTAAATATTGATCTTGTATTTCAGTATAAATGTCGGTGGATTCATTCAAGGTTTGGATGGCAATATCATACATTTCCAATTTCTCATAGGCACTGGCAATTAACATTAAATTATAAGCGATTATTCTATCATCACCCGATTCTACACAATGGTCTTTTGCGGCAAAATAATTTTCTTTTGAAATATCATATTTTTCCAATTTATCATTGGTATGTCCTTGATTATGCAAAGAGACAGCCATGCCGTAATGATCATTTATTTGCTTGAATAATTCAAAGGCTTCTTTATATTTATTCAAAGCAGGATCATATCTGTCCTGTCGCAAATAGACCGTGCCAATAGACATGGTTTGCCATGCCATTCCACTGCTGTCTCCCTTCTGTATTTCCAATTCTAAAGCCAATAAATAATGTTCAATGGCTTTATCCCATAAAGCAATATTAGACATGACATGTCCAATAATGGACTGAAAACCGGACTGATATCTCAAATTATTATTTTCCACAGCCAGTAATAATCCATCATTAGCGACTTTTAATGCTTCAAATGAATCATTATTCAATTTTGCATTTGCCAGTGAATCTAAAGATTGGAGTTGATTCAAAATGGGGTTTTTTGAAATATTGATTTTCTTTTCCTGGGCAAAAATTGCTCCAGAATAAATGATCGAGATTATGAATAAAATCTTAATTAAATTAATATTTAGCATGTTTTTCTATTTATTTGGTGACTTGATCATACAAATCTTTCTTGATAAAACTCAATATTTCAACACCATGGCGCAATTCCATAATCATTATTTCCTCAAAATCGTTTTTCCGACCAACTTCAAGTGCTTGATTAAAAATGTATAAGGCTTTGTCATAATCACCCAGTCCTTCATAGGCATGCCCAAAATTCTCTAAAGTTCGAACAATCCCAACTTTATTGTTAATTGTTCGAAAACCATAATGGATTGAAGATTCTTCTAAATAAAATCATTTTCTAACGAAGTGTACTGTAAAATTTCAAATTAATTAAAAGCACAAGATTATATTTTATTTCCCTGTACTGCCGAAGCCTCCACTTCCTCTGGTCGTATCGGATAATTCATCGACTAATTCATAATGTATGGGAGAACCATCCATGGCAACTAATTGAAATAATCTCTACAATAGAATTTTCTAATGCTCTTGTTCTGCGATTTTTTTCTCTTGTCTTTTAACAATAGAAAGAAGTGATCGCAATGCCTCATTAACAGAGTCATGATCGGGAAAATACTGATTCACATCAGGATCTATCACTATAACGTTCGTTCCTTCTGCATAACTTTTAGCATATTTTCCTTTGGTACCATTATTAAAATCATACTCATCTAACATTTCGGAATCACTCATATTTTTTTTCATAATATTTTCTTTCTTTTTTTGACGCTTTTCTGGCACTGACTATTCTAACATTATCATTACGATACGTATGGACAACAACTAAGATACGATTCAAATGTGTTATACCGATAATGATAAAACGATCCTCATTATCAGAGTGTAGTGGATCATGAATTGTTAGTGAATTCGTATCCTTAAAAACAGTACTTGCCTCATTAAAGGAAATACCATGTTTTTGTTCATTACTTTAGGCTTTATGGTTGTCCCACTCAAACGATAACATTTCTTATATCAAGTTTCAATTATTTAATTTAATCATTTATTTGCTAATCGTTCATCAATCATTTTGACTTACTTCCCTGTACTGCCGAAACCTCCACTTCCTCTGGTCGTATGGGATAATTCATCGACTAATTCAAAATGTATGGGAGAACCATCCATGGCAACCAATTGAAACAATCGCTGACCCGGTTCTACTGTATAATCTTCATTCTTGATATTATCAACGGCCGCCATGATTTCTCCGCGATAACCGCCGTCAATCAGACCAATGGAATTACTCAACCGTAAAGGTGTTTTGGCAATACTTGAGCGAGGCATTAATAAATAGGGGTTATTTTCAGTATTTTCACATGCAATCTGCAAATGGA
>JADHTG010000017.1 GCA_016776505.1 Bacteroidota bacterium | reverse complement strand
AAGTAGGAAGAGTCTTCTTCTCCCAGAAATTGGTAGCCGACTGATGCATCAAACCATCCTTTATTAAACTGACGGGCATCTGCTCCCAGCATTCTCATGCCGGTTCCGGATGCCGTGAAAAGTATAGCGCCCAGATCTCCTTTCTCATGCATTTTTGTACAAATGCCTATTGCATCATCCAGTTGATCGAGGGTGTTTTTATTCCATACATTTCCGCGCAGGGGATTGTCGAAAATAATGGACGCGACCCTGTCTTTTTTGCCTGGATATATAAATCTCAAATCATTGTAATAGATGTCCCAGTCCCCACTTGTAAAGTTTCTCATCCTAACCGGTGTTCCGTAAATCCGTCCATAAGCCAGCAAATTCAACCAGCCTTTCTTTTTCATAGAATAAAGCAGACTGGTTTTTTTTGTGCGAGGGCCTGTCTTCCCGTCAACATCAAATAATTCATCCCTATCCGGGTTTTCAGCAGCTGATTTTTTAACCAGGGCTACAAAGCCATCTATTCCGAAATGGTTAATGAAACCATCAATGATTTCACAGAGCCCGAATTTAAATCGCAATCCCACTTTTGTAGCTGCATTGATATCTGCAGCAGTTGCTTGATTATCCTGGATCATATCCAGGCCATAAAGCATAATGGGGATAACATAACGCCTGAAAGTTTTTCCGCCTTTATCCTCTGATTCTGCAATCCTGATCAAACCATCTATACTTTTGATGGTAGATTCACGGTGATCAATGGCTTTTGCTTCAGCCAGTGACCAATAATCCTTTTGGTTAATATCCTGTATATCCACATAGTTTTTGCCTGCCGGATCATATACTTTGGCAATTCTTTCCCTGTTGGCTGGGCCATCCCATTTAAAAAAACCTTCTTTTCCGGGATTGTAGATTCCGATTTTACCTGATTTTTCAAGATCTTCTATCCATTGGGGATAGTGCCTTTTCTTTTGGTTATACAGTGAGCGAAGCCTGTCATCGGCAGGAAGATGTTGCCCCAAATGTATAGCAGATTCGGTATAAGGCATATGACCTGTTCTGTCCAGTACAGTAAAAGGATTTGCTGTCAGCAGGTCAAAAACCTGCGGCAATTCCACCAGGTCCTGTCCTTTTTCAATGTCCCAGCTGACTATAGCACCCATCCCCTGGAAGATTGGATCGGCAACATAACCATGATGGTCGTTCCTCAGTGCAATTACTTTCTTTTCGAGGACTTGTTCAGCAAAAGCAACACCAGCCATAAAACTTTCCTCGGAGGCATATTTGCCTTTCATGACATCGAACAAACGGTTGACATGGAAAGGAAAATAACCGTGACCGGTCAGGAACTTATCCCTTAAGTAGCTGTCGTTAAACAAAACTGCCAGTTCAGCTGTAGTGTGTGATGAGGTATTCGAAAACACGAACAGCAGTTTTTTCATATCTGCGTATTTCTCAATATTCGCAAATATTTTTTTCTTGACATCCAGACGTTCAGTGGCTACTTCCCATATGATTTCACAGGCAGATAAATCCTTAAAATCCTGCGTATAGGAAACCCTTTTCTGAAAATCTCCAACCTGTCTATCCAGTATTCGCCCACCGGCAGCCATACCCAAAAAATAATCTTTGATGTCCTTTTGGGCTCTTTCCAGTGATTTATCGGATATATCAATGCAGAGGATATCATAAGCGGTTTTATTCAATATATCAATCGCAATACCAATTCCCATGGTCCCTGAGCCTATGATTGCAATCTTTTTTACCTGATTGAGTTTCACTGCTTCTTTTTGCAGTGCTTTGTTTCCAAATGAAAAACAAGTTCCCATATTTATTTTTTTAATTGATGATTAAAAAATTCTAATCCAAAAATGTTAAACGATTTCTACGCAAACTGCTCCACCCTGACCTCCACCGATACAGGCGGAAGCGATTCCGGTTTTTGCCTTGCGTCTTTTTAATTCATATACCAAATCCGTGGTAATCCGTAAACCTGTTGCCGCAATATTGTGCCCGAGTGCAATAGCTCCTCCGTTCACATTGGTGATATCCCGTGGCAGTCCTAATTCTTTTTCAACCCCAAGATACTGGGCAGCAAAAGCTTCATTCACCTCAAATAAATCGATTTCAGATTGTTTCATGTTCATTTTCGCCAACAAATCCCTGACAGCAGGTACCGGCCCCTGGCCCATTATTTCCGGGGGAACGGTAGAAAACTGGTAGCCTTTGATGACGGCCAGGTAGGGAATATTATTTTTATCTGCATATTCCCTGCTCATGAGGATGGAAGCTGCAGCACCGTCACTGATCTGACTTGCTGTTCCCGGAGTGACCAGGCCTTTTGGTCCCAGTAAAGGACGTAATTTGCCAAGCTCATCCATATTGATGTCGTATTTGGTCCCTTCATCTCTCCAGACACGGATCACGTTGCCAGCCTGGTCGATGGTGTCCAGGACAAAAACACCCTTCAAATAGTCATTTTTGCTGGAGTTCGAAAACCTGTTCCATTGCTTTGATTGTGCTTCAATGGCTCTTGAATGACTTAAATAGGCAAATTCATCACAGTCCTTCCTTGTAATTCCAACCTGTGCTCCATACACATCTGCTGTTTTAGGCATCAGCGTTTTAAACAGGTTGTGGTTGAATCCTTCCAGCAGGTAATCTGTCAAAGGAGAATCCTCAAAATCCCAGACACTGTCTTTTTTTCTTCTGCCATGATGAATCAGGTTTGTTCTCGACATGTTTTCGGTTGCAAACGACAATATACAATCTGCCTGGTTTGCATGATCTGTTGAAATCAAATCAAATGCATCTGCCAATACCTGGAAACCGGTCCCACATATCCTCAGGGTAGTTTTACCTGGTGCAATCCGCAGGTTATCCGTATCATTAAACATTTCTGCAACCCGAACCGACACATTTCTTGGCAGGTAGATCTGCTGATTTTGTGAGTCGATGTAAATCATACCTGCTATTACACCATTGATCCTTGTTTTACCGAGGTCAATGCCCGATCTGTCGATTGCTTCCTTAACAGCAAGGACCGCTAGATCCTCAGCAGGCAGGTCATTGTAGTAGCCGCCATGCTTACCGATTGGAGACCTGGCAGCACTTACAATGACAACTTCTTTTTGCTTATTCATATTTTTTTATTCAATTATTTAATAAAACACAGCCATAAGCGGCTAAAAATTGCGAATTTTCCGGATTTTCTAAATTATGAAAAATCTTTTTAAATTGTTCAACTATCATGGGATGCCTGGGAGGCACACCACCGCTAAGAACAAGGAAGTCCTCTATGGGTGACATCTCCACACAGCGGGATACGATGGAATTGTAAATTCCAATAATGATGTTAGGCAATGAAGTACCGTTTTTTATCATGCCAATGATCTCGGAAATGGCAAATACGGTACAAAAACTATTGATCTTGACTTCTTCTGTTGCCTGCTTGGCAAAATCATTGAATTCTTCAGTTGAAATATCCAGGCGATAAGCTATTTCTTCAATAAAAGAACCTGTTCCTGCAGCACATTTTCTATTCATTTTAAATTTATCTACCTGTCCCTGATCATTAATTTTGATGTATTTGGTATCCTGTCCGCCAATATCCACTACCGAACACTTTCTTTTATACAAATCAAATACTGCTTTCGATAAAGCAATGATCTCTGAATTAGAGATGAAAGGAATTTTGAGTTGATCCCGGCCATATCCGCAGGTAAATACCGGGTCCTGTATCTCATAATTTACTTTAAACTCATCAATGATTTTATTTGCTGCTCTATTAAAATCGTATCCTGTTTTCACGCAACGGACCTCTATTAATTTATTATTTTCATCAACCAAAGCACCCTTGGTGTAAGAAGAACCGAGATCTATTCCGATTTTGTACTTCATGGGCTTATATTCACTTCATCATTCCCCGCCTGCCGGCAGGGCAGGGATATTCGGTATTCAACATTCGATATTCAATGTCGTTAAGTTAGTGATTTAATTCCATTTAGAGGTAATCCAACAACCCTTCGACTTCGCTCAGGGCAACTGTTGGACTGAGCGAAGTCGAAGTCTAGTTCCTTACTAAATGACATTGATTCATCATTCGATATTCAGTTTAAATTATCAATTACCAGCCAATTGCTGAATAAATGTTTCAATTGCAATAACGCTTTGTTCTTCACTATAGCATCTTGGATCGTTCAGGTCACCGTTTAGTTCAAGATAAGGTATTTTGTTATTTGAATTTGCACGGGATTGCATACCAAAACAATTATTGGAGTTACGTGGACAGGTTTTGGCTTCGTGATATATGATTCCATCAACGGAGAAATCAGACATGAGCTGCTCCAATACCTCTTGCTTGGCATCTGCCGACCTGACAATAAATAATTTAGAATACGCCAAAGCAGAGGAGTTGAAAGGATCGTTTCCATCCAGGTCATCAAATACCCAACTGTTGCAATATGTAGATGCTACTATGCAGCTATCCAGTTTTGCAAACAATTTCGCCATGCTACTCAACTTAAACCACAAGGGCATTCCTTCCCAATATATTCGGTGTTTTTCCTGTGGAACTGCTCCGATATGGTTTTCAATCCTGTTTTCTAATTCATCTTTCAGAATTTTATAATAATCTATTGCGTACTGAGTTCCACGCATGACCACAATTGGTCCCATATGGATGGCTGCATCAAAAAAGTTAATCGGTGCAGGTTTGTGCATAGCCGTTTCCAGCACTTCCCGCCATAAAACACAGCCATCATGCGATAAATTGACAGCTTCCCTGAATTTGTCGATATCAAATTTTTGATCTGCTATTTTTTCCAGCTCAGGGACAAGTGCCTGAAGCTGTTTTGAGATGTTGTCAATGACAACTGCTGATAGCTCATTAATCCCCAAAGGAGTGTAAATTCCCAGAACAGGCACATTAAAATGCTTGGCATAAAATGAAAACCAATCCCCCACCTCACGGCACTGGTTGGTATTATAAACTAATATGTCTGGCTTGGGGACAGATTTAAATCCCATTTTTTGCAAAGGAGTTTCATTTTGAATGAATGCTCCAATATCGCTGGTGAGGTAGGAACAAATTTCAGGAGAATAGCCATGGGCAACTGCTGTTGGAATGTATTTATCAGCATTCTTTCCTGCTCCTAACATGGCTCCATGATTTTCCGGGAAATACACTTCAAATCCCATGGAGTAGAGCAGCTCAGCAGGTCCGACACTGGTGCACCAGGCAATCTTCTTTCTTCCTGTTTCGGTAGCATCTTTTAAACGGCTAAAATAATCATCCATTGTTTGACGAAGTGCTTGAACAGATTGCAACTTTATGATCTCTTCCCTTGTTTGCATATTTTGATTGCTCATATTTATATCTAAAATCTCTCTATTTAATGAAAATAAAATACATGTAAATTAAACTAAATCCCACCAAAAAAACAATTCCTGCTATAGCCAGTATTCGCAGCCATTTTTTAGGATAATATTCTGCAGATATAAAATTACTGGTAACCACCTTATAATTTACAAACGCAAACAAAGGAGCTGTCAGGAATGAAATGACTGTTGCAAAAACCAGCAGTGTCTTCATATTTTTAGTAAAAGCACCCAAAATAATAACTGCTGCAACAGCCAACACGCTGATCCAAAACATATAAACTTTCTTTCCCCATTTTTTTGTAGAAGGAAAAAGTTCAAAAACAGAACCTTCCAATGATCTCGGGTAGCCATCAATAACAGTAAGAGCCGTACTGAACATGGTAATTAAAATGATGGTGGCAATTATTTCCTGACTCCAGCTACCAATTGATTCAGAATACAAGGAGACCAGCTGTTGCGAGAATTTAACTCCATCAGCAGAAAATTGATTGCCCGAACCGTACATGACCAATGCACCCAAACCTAAAAAGAATAAGGCCATGAAGGCAGAGCCAATGTAGCCTACGTGAAAGTCAAACCTGTATTCATTAAAAGTAGGTGTAATTTTCTTTTGCTTGTTTCTTTCTACTGCCCATACTGATGGCCATACAGAAGCATCGATCGGGGTGGGCATCCATCCCATAAGCGCTAAGATAAAAGTAAGACCTGCAATATCCCATAATTCAGGTGGAATGAAACCTGGGGCTATTTGCTGTCCCCTATTTAAGGCGAAAAAGAAGGCAATAATGGTGAAAATACCCAGGATCATTATGATGACCTTCATGAATTTGTCTAATAGTGTATACTTGCCAATAAATAAAAACAGGATGACAATAATTAGCAGTCCAGAACTGGAAAGAAAAGGATCTAGTTGAATATTAAAAAAATAGGAAGTAAGATCTGAAGTTACTTTGGTTACTGCAGCAAAATTAATGATGGCAGTAAATATTGAGATGATAAAAAAGGATAAGATGGCCCACTTTCCCAGTTTTTTATAACCTGTTAAAACACTTTCACCTGTGGCTGCAGTATAGCGGTAGCTGAATTCAAAAAAAGGATATTTGAATAAATTGATGAGGATTATTGCCCAAATCAGATGATAACTATAATCTGCCCCTGCACGGGTTGAAAAGATCAGGTGAGAAGCTCCGATGGCAGCTCCTGCATACAATATCCCAGGTCCCAATGCCCTAAAACTGACTTTTTTCCTGTCCTTTTTTACTTTTCCCTGCTCCAGATTATTCATGTAAATTTACTTAGCAGTTCTTCCAGACAGGGGGTCTTTTTTCCATGAATGAATTGATCCCTTCATTGGCATCGTGCGTTTCCATTAATTTATCCAGGAAGAGTTCAGTGAAGTGATCCAGCTCTCTTTTCATCACATGATCAAAGGATGCACGGGCAGCTTCAGTGGCATGCCTGAGCGATGATGCACTTTTACCCAATATATATTTCTCAATCCATTCCTTAATGGTGTTATCCATCGATTCCCTGTCTTCGAATACATCATTGATCAATCCTATCTTTTTTGCTTCTTCTGCACCGATTATTCTTCCGGTAATAAGCAGTTCTTCCGCTTTTGAATTCCCAATTTTCAAGGGAAGTATAATAGAGGCAGGGGGTGCAAATACGCCCAGTAAAATTTCTGGCTGACCCACTTTTGCTGTTTGATCAGCAAAAATAAAATTGCACATCAATGGAAGTTCAAATCCTCCACCCAAGCATTGTCCTGAAATTTTAGCCAGGGTAGGGATATGCAGATCGATGAGGGTATGAAAAATCTTGTGAAATGTTTTCAGCATTTCTTCAGCTTTGTCTTTAGTGTGCTCTTCCACACTGGCACCATAGGAAAAATTTTTGCCGGCTCCTTCAAAAGTGATCAGTTTTATATCTTTTTTGCTTTTAAAAGAGGACAACAAATCGATTAATTCATTCATCATGATATTGTCCAGCACATTTCCCTTGCCATCATCCAGTATAATTCTTGCCACTGAATTATCATATTGATATTCGAATTTTATTTTCTGCATGATATTATTGTTTCAGTGAATAATTAATAAACTATTGATATTGAGGAGATATAGCCCGGATGAGCTCATCATTCCATTCTTTTCCTTCAGCCAGCAGGAGACGTAGTTTCACAAAATCCACTTCCCTGTTATGCTTAGGTCCATCATTAAATGCCTGAAAACCCGCTTTTGCTTCGGACATCATATTCAAAGCCAGCCACTCCCGGCTTCCTTCTTTGTTTTTATCCCAATGCTCGAGTTTCTTTTTCCGCATTTCTGTGAGGGATTTCATGGTGCAATTTGGAAAAGTATAAAGCAACTTAGAAATATGCCTTTCGACCAGTTTATCCAGCATGGATAGATCGACTTCTCCTGATGCCAGAACCTCTTTTGCCTTCTGCATCTCTTCTCCTTTTTTAGGAGTTCCATAAATCATTTTTCCGAAATCGTCCAGCCATTTATCTGTGATTACCAATGGATTGGGGATAAACTTTCCATCCACTTTCAGTGCGGGTGCTATATCTGTGATCAAACCAAACTGGTAGGCCTGGTGTGCAGACCAGGGTTCGCATAAGGTGAGGGAGTTGATGGCTCTTTCAATACCGACATACAAATGAAGAAAATCGGTGGCTCCTCCAATGGCAGCACTTCCATGTTTGGGTCCTGCCTGTCCGAAACGGGCCAGGTCAGATGCAATGGTAAAGTCACTGGCCATGCCAATTTCCTGTCCTCCACCAATCCGCATGCCATTCACCCGGCAGATAACCGGTTTTTCACAGATAAATATAGCCGAAACCATGTCATTGAATAAGCGCATATACTGGCTGTATTCCGGAGGATTTCCTGCATAATATTCAGCATATTCCTTGGTATTTCCACCCGTACAAAAAGCTTTGTCGCCAACTGCGGTAAATACCACAGCCACTACACTCCTGTCGTTTGAAGCCTGCCTGAAAGCGAGAATCACTTCCTTGACTGCACTTGTGGTGTATGAATTGTATTGTTTCGGATTGTTTAAAATAATCCAGGCACTAAAAAGTCCTTCAATCGGATTACCAGCCACATCCAGACAAGGACGCTTTTCATAAAGAATTTCCTGGAAATCCACTTTTACGAGATCGTGATTTAATAACATGTGATTATATTTTAATTGTATTTAACATTTTATTAATTAATCCACTAAAAAAAATATGTAGTGTCACCAAAGCTCAAAGTATTCACAAAGATTTACACTCATGCTTGTTTTTTCTTCGTGAACCATTGTGTTTTCGTGGCATTATTTTAATTTGTGCAATGAATAATCTATTCAAAATCAGGTACCATGACAGAACGTTTTTTGTATTTGTGCTGCAGGGTGTTTTTGAATACTTCATTAATTTTTGACATCGGAAAGAGTTCAACAAACTGATCTATTTTCAATTTATCTTTTGCCAGTAAGTCAACTACTTCGGGATATAATTCAGGTTTGCATCCCCATGTACCTATCACTTTTGCATCGAAAGCCATCAGGTTACTTAACCTGGCATGCGGAATTTCCATTGTGAACCCTACGATTGACAAAGTGGATGTAAAAGTGAGCAGGCTGAAGCCCAATTCCTGTCCGGCTTTGGTTCCTGAAATCTCGAAAATCTTCCACCCGTATCTCGAAACTCCGAGTTCTTTGGCAATTTCTCTAACCTTCCCTTTGATTGTCTTGATGTCCAGATCCTTGATGTTTAAGACGGCATCAACGCCATTTCCTGTGGCCATTTCCAGTTTTGCATCATCAATATCAATGGCCAGTACTTTTGCTCCTTCAATTTTAGCAATCAGTGCTCCGTAAATACCAACACCACCCACACCGATCACAATTGCCAGATCTCCGGCTTCCAATTCTGATTTTTTGATTACCTGGTATGGAGTAGAGATAGCATCTGCTACAACTGAGAGTTGTTCCAGAGAATATTTTTCAAGTACTTTTGGGGGCACAGGACATAAAAAACGTGAAGGTACTTTAATGTGAGAAGCAAATCCACCATGAAAATCGTTGCCGGGCATCAGCTGATTCTGACACATATTGCTTCTCCCTTTTTTACACAATTCACAATCGCCACAGGGTAAAACAGCGGGAATGATTACTTTTTTTCCCATCCATTCCCCGTTTCCGGCAACCACTTCTCCACTTATTTCATGACCCAATGTTAATGGAGGTTCTTTTTTAGTCTTCACTCCATAGTGCCAGAAACTCAAATCGGTGTGACACACACCACAACCGGCAATTTTAACCAGCACTTCATGATCTTCCAATGGGGGAAATGCAGCTTCCACCAACTGAAATTCAGCATCCGGTTCAACCATTTGCCATAAATACATTCGTTTTTCCATAATTTTATCATTTCAACTTTTAACTCTATTCTCTTACTCCATTTTTTATGGATATGGCTTTCACCAGGTTGGTAAGGGTCAGGTTTAAGGGTGTCCGTATATAATGTTTTCTGCCATATTCCACAATTTTGCCATTCATATAATCGATTTCAGTATCTCTTTTATTAATGAGGTCAACAGCCAGTGAAGGCATATGGTTTCCAGCATTTCCCAAATAACGTATGGCCAGTTTAATGAAATTGTCAGGTAATTTGATCTCTTCAGCTTTAGCCACCTCAACAGCTTCGTATAAAATCTGTTCAACAATTTCCAGGGTGTCTGAATTATCCATGGCCTCTTTCATGGTCAGGCGGGAAATCGCGCACAAAGGACTTAGTGCAGCATTAATAATGGTCTTCTCCCATATTTTATCAGATACCTCAAAAGAATCGATTGAAATTGTTTCCATTTTCACATCATTCAAAGTATCAGCAATCCAATTTGAAATGTCTGTGCAGGAATCATTTACAGAGCCAACATAATTAGGGGGATTAAAGAAGTTTAGGGCTACCACATTCGGTGCTTGCAGGTTTCCCGCAAAGTTAACCACCATTCTGAGTATTTCTGATTCATCAAAATGGCTGCTGTATTTTCTCCTGATATCTATTCCATTCTGGGCACTCAGTAAATACGTTTTTTTTCTCAATCCAAGTTCAATCTGTTCCAGGATGGAATCGACATGATAATCCTTAACAGCACTTATCAGAATGTCAAAATCATGTTCCAACATTTCCTGTATGGAATAATACACAAATTTCAGGAATGCCTTCTTTCTGATTCTGCTAACCAGTTCGATTCCATTTTTGCGTATCATATTAAGCTTTTCCCGATCCAGGTCTGTCACTGCCACTTCACAACCAGCCTCTTTGAAAAATACGGCTAAAGTTTGTCCGATTGGCCCTAAACCGATAATACCAATTTTGTATTTCACTGTCTCCATATTGTGTTTTTTAGATCAGATTAAGTTTTCATTATGTAGAATAATTTATTATAATATCATTCTTGCATCTACCACCCATATTTCGTCACCAAATGCAAACAGAGGATTTAAATCCAGTTCTTTAATTTCCGGGAAGTCAGAGACCAGCAAGGATATGCGTTGGATGCATTCCTTTATTTTTTGCTTATTCATCCCTTTTTCGCCCCGATATCCATGAATTAATGGGGCTGCTTTAATTTCATTAATCAATTTCATAGCTTCTACATCACTAATTGGACTGATTGAAAATGAAACATCTTTCAGAAGTTCAACGAATATTCCACCCAGACCAAACATGATAATATGCCCAACGCCTTGCTCTGCTTTAGCGCCAATTATGAGTTCTTTCCCAGATGTAAGAAATTGCTGAATGAAGAAATTTACATCATTTCCAAGTAATGAATGCATTTTTTCAGTTGTTTTTCTTACTTCATTTTCATTTTCAATATTAATGGCGACTCCACCCACATCACTTTTATGGATTATATGTTCAGCATCGGCTTTAATAACCACAGGATACCCTATTTTATTTGCCTTGATGACAGCTTCCGTGCTGGATGAAGCAAGTTCCCATTTTGCATGCGGAATCTGATATGCGGCTAAAATGCTATACACCTCAAAGGCATTCAAAACTTCTCTTTTTTCCTGTTTTGCACCATCCAGGATTTTCCTGACACTGTCTTTATCTACATCTGAAAATAATTCAGTTTTTCCTTTTTTTTGCGAGCGGATATCCTGGTATCGGACCAATGCAGACAAAGCTTTAGCGGCTGTTTCAGCAAAATCAAAGCAGGGAACCTCTCCTTCTTTCAAAATAGCAGTAGTCGGTTTATAATTTTCCTTATCTGTCATGTAGTTACATACCACGGGTTTAAGTTTCTTTTTACTGACTTCAGCGATCTCATGGGCCACACTTTCACAATCTACAAATGGAGGCGTTACAAAATTCAGGTAGAGGCTATCGTATTGATCCTCTTTAAGCAAAGTATCCAGTGCGCTTTTAAACTGGGGAGCACCTGCTGTTGCAGCAATGTCAAGGGGATTATGAATAGAAGCGGATTCAAACATGCTTTCTTTTAAAATTTCTTTGGCATGATCCGATAATTGAGGAATATCCAGTCCATTATTTACGAGTTCGTCAATGGCAATAACAGATGGTCCCCCTGTATTGGTCAGTATGCCAACACGTCTGCCTTTTGGAATAGGTTGATAGGCAAAAGCAACAGCTGCATGGCAAAGTTCTTCCTGGTTATCAAAAGAAAGAATTCCTGTTTTCTTAAAAATCAAGTCCATGGATATACTGCCTGCCAGGCCTCCAATGTGCGAGCGTGAAGCTTCTGCCCCTTTATCCGTGCGACCTGCAGTCATAGCAAGGATCGGCTTTTTTGCGCTTACTTCTTTTGCAACTTCCATGAACTCCTCCGGATTATCCAGACTTTCCACATACAATACAATGGCCCTTGTTCCTTCATCATTCCCGTAATAGCTAATGATCTCCGGGATAGAAACATCAGATCCGTTTCCGTTGGATGCATACATTCTCATGCCGATACTCATGTCGTGGAAAGCCTGCATAATAACAGCCCCAACTCCTCCGCTTTGAGCAACAATGGATATATAACCGGGTTCCGGGTAAGTAAATGTAAAATCACAATAGGCCCTGATCTCGGGATCAGAATTTATGGTTCCCTGGCAATTAGGTCCGAATATCCGAATCCCATATTTTTTTGCGCGTCTTAAAAAGTCGTCTTCGAGTGCCTGACCAGCGGCACCCATTTCCTTGAACCCGGCCGTATTAATGATGATCGCCTTGACTCCTTTTTTTCCGCAGTTTTCAACTTCCTGAGGAACAAAAGGTGGAGGAATGACGATATGCGCCAATTCCACTTCTGCAGGTACATCCAATATTGAAGGATACACTTTCAGCCCCCTTAATTCATCAATTTTGGGATTTATCGGGTAGATAGGTCCCTTGTATTGATAATGCAGCAGATTTTTAATTATAACATTTCCGATTGATAATTCCTTTGCAGATGCTCCTATCAGGGCAACTGATCTGGGTTTAAATAATGCATCAAGATTGCTATCCATACTATTTTGATAATTAATGTTTTATCTCCAACACCTAATATACCAACTGCAAGTCCGTTGGTTGCATGAACACGTTCCCTCGGAAAATAAATCGGCATATTGCCAATGAGTAGTCTATCTGCTGCCTCTTTTTTCCAGTTTTTCGCATGAGTAAAATTCAGGTCGAATGCTAATTCTTCGCATTTATTAAGTATTTTATTTAATGTATTCAATTAATACAGCGAATTTAGTTAGAAAGCATTTTTTAATTCAGTAATGCCTGAACTCAACAGGTTTGGAGATTTTGTAATATACTTATACCAATACACTACAATTCAAATCTACATAAATTAATTTAAATATTTTGACATGCAAATATTCGCTAATTCAAATAAATAAGTAGTGAGTTTATTCCTGTGAATTAGGAAAATTTCACTTTATATTTTGTGATAATAATGCAACTAATCCAGAGGTACAAAAGGTCTGGCTCTACTATGATTCTCGTTTTATGACCATGGCCGTACTTACGCCACCACCACCACAAATACCAGCTATAGCATAGTTTTTCTTCAGCCGTTTTAATGCATAATAGGCAGTAACCAAAATTCGGGCACCACTGATCCCTGTTGGATGCCCCAGGGGGATAGCTCCGCCATGCACATTGAGTTTATTCGTGTCCCAATTCAACACCTTTTGATTTGCCAGCACTTGAATGGCGAAAGCTTCATTGACTTCAATAATATCCATTTCATCTAAGGTCATTCCGGCTTTATCAAGGGCTGCTGGAATTGAAAATGCAGGTCCATCCCCCATGGTAGAAGGTTCTACAGCAATTTGTGCGTATGAAACAATGGAAAACAAGGGTTTTGCACCCAGTTCTTCTGCTTTTTTTCGGTGAGTAACCACCAAAGCTGTTGCCCCGTCACTTAGGCCACAGGAATTCGCTGCCGTAACACTGCCCTCTTTTCTAAAAGCAGGTTTTAAATTGGCTATTTTTGACATGTCAATATTATGCCGGATAGTTTCGTCCTTATCAAATTTGAAAGCAGGTGTTTTCCTTGTAGCTGGTATCTCAATGGGGACAATTTCTTCATCGAACCATCCATTTTTTTGAGCAGCTGAGGCTTTCAGATGACTGTTTACAGCGAAGTCGTCCTGCTCTTCCCTGGAAATTTTATATTTATCATACAAATTTTCTGCTGTGTCACCCATCCCCTGTCCGATTAAGGGATCTATGCTGTCACTCCATCCATCCTCTATGGTTTTATTACCCATTTTAAATCCATCCCAGCGAGCCCCCTTAAGCAAATATGGAATTGAACTCATGCTGTCAAATCCTCCAACTACCACCACATCTGCCTCTCCCAAACGGATGGATTGTGATGCCATTGCCAAAGCTCGCATTCCGGAAGGACAGGCCATATTCAATGTGATGACAGGAACTGAGGGTGACACTCCTCCTTTTACAGAGGCAGTACGGGCCGGGTTTGGTCCATTTCCTGCCTGCCGGCAACTTCCAAGGATTACATCATCCACCTGTTCACCCTTGATTCCAGCACGATTTAAAGCTTCTTTAACTACAACTGCTCCAAGTTCATATGCAGGAATATCTTTAAGAGTTCCTCCAAATCTGCCCATAGCTGTTCTACACGCAGCAATTACTACAATATCATTCGAATTCATTATTCTGGTTTTTAATTTAATTACTAAATATATTGACCACCATCCACTTTGATGACTTCACCCGTGATATGACGACCCAGGTCACTACACAGAAATGCAACCAGATTAGCTACATCTTCCGGCATTCCAATCCGACTTAGAACGATGTCTGCCATAGCAGTAGTGCGAACGCTTTCATCCGCATTTTTCATCATATCAGTTTCTATCAGTCCGGGTGCTACTGCATTTACGTTCACACCATACTTTCCAAGCTCTTTGGCCACCGTTTTAGTTAAACCGATTATACCAGCCTTTGAAGCTGAATAATTGGACTGACCGAACTTGCCTCTCAAACCATTGATTGAAGTGACATTAATAATCTTGCCGAATTTTTGTTCCCTGAATAGCGGAGCAACAGCCCTAATGTAATTGAAATAGCCTTTCAGGTTGATGTTCATCACGCTGTCCCATTGTTCTTCAGACATTTTCCAGATCACTCCATCCCAGTTGATCCCTGCATTATTGACAAGTATGTCAACTCCACCAAAAGCACTCAGGCTCGATTGAAACATTTTTTCTGCATCTTCAAAACTGGAAATATCTGCCTGAACCAACAGCCCTTTGCGTCCGTATTTTTCAATTTGACGGATGACTTCTTCAGCTTCCTCTTTATGTTTCCTGTAATTCAATGCGACATTAGCCCCACATTTAGCTAAAGTAATGGCAATTGAAGCTCCTATTCCCACACTTCCACCCGTTACTATGGCTGATTTACCATCGAGGTTTAATTGAGTTTTTGTAGATCCGGTATTTTCCATAATTATTCGATTTTTAAGGGTTCCAAAATTACTAAATATTCTGATTTTCTTTTTTTACAGATTGAATTGCTTCCAGAACTCTCTGGGGTGTAATTGGCAGTTCAAATACTCTTGCTCCTATGGCATCTGCTACTGCATTTGCAACAGCACCCAAAACAGGCAGAGTAGCTCCTTCACCCACTTCTTTTGCTCCAAAAGGACCATTTGGTTCGTAACTATCCACAATGGTCGAGTGAATCACCGGCATATCGGCAGTAGTGGCGATCAAGTAATTGTGAAGATCGGCATTCATCATTCTTCCCTTGCTGTCGAACACTTCATTTTCCATCAGGGTTTCACTCATCCCCATGAGAACAGCTCCCTCAGCCTGTCCTTCCACTAACATCGGATTTACTGCAGTCCCACAATCATGTGCGTCCCAGAAATTCAATACTTTCACTTTTCCTGTTTCCATATCCACATCTACTTCACAAACAGTGGCTGAAAATGAAAATGCCGGAGATGTGCCTACAGCAGCTCCTTTATATGTTCCGCCCAATCCTTCAGGAGGCGAATAATGACCCCGTCCTGTCAATGGACCTTTAGCTGAGAAGAATTTAAAAGCAGATTCCTCCCATGGGATGAATTGTTCAGGATTCTCTTTATTGAATATCTTATTTTCTTTTGCATCCAGTTTATCAGCAGAAATACCCAGAAGTTCTGATGCCATAGTGATCACTTGCTTTTTGATATCTTCGCCAGCCATTTTTGAGGCATTTCCGCCCATGAGTGTAACGCGACTGGAATAAGCTCCGAACCCAATGGGTGTCAGGTCACTGTCAGCAGAAACCACACTGATCCTGTCGTAGCTGATGCCCATCGCTTCGCAAGCAGCCATTGCCAATACTGTATCAGATCCCTGCCCGATATCGGCATCCCCGATAAATAACACTGCCTTGGATCCATCCTCCTGGATTTTGATAATCGCACTCGAATGTGGGAATTTTGACCTGTAAATAGGATATCCTGCTCCTGAGACAAATCCACCACATCCAATACCAATTCCCCTGCCAGCAGGCAGATTCCCTTTTTTCCTTTCCCAATCCGATTTTTTCCTGACTTCCTCCAGGCAGGCAGTGAATTCACAGGAATGAATTTCCAGATCATTGCAGGTTGTATATTTCGGCTCCATGGCATTTTTCAATCGAATATCGATATGATCCATTCCAATATCATCAGCAATCATGGAAAGCAATGATTCAAAAGCAAATCGAGGATGCGGACAGCCATGACCGCGAAATGCACCGGAAGGAGGAAGGTTGGTGTTCACCCGAAGACCATCATACTTATAATTCTCGAATTTGTATAAAGTAGGGAGCATGGAGCCTGCATAATATGTAGAAACGACACCAAAGCTGGAATACGCGCCTCCTTCCAATATGGCTTTTTGCTTCACGGCTGTTATCGTTCCATCTTTTTTTACGCCTATTTTTAAATCAATAAATTGTTTGTGTCGTCCCCTGCCGTAAAGATACATTTCCTCCCTGTTAAACTTCATTTTTACAGGAAAACCGGTTTTCTTCGCCAGTAATATGGACATTACTTCAATAGTTGTTGTAGCTGCTTTAGCTCCAAAACCGCCACCCACATGGGTCATAATAACCCGGATGTCTCCCTGTGGTATATTCAATATTCTTGACAATTGATAATGAACATAATGAACCACCTGTGTGGAGGTATATAAAGTAACTCTTCCATGTCTGTCCCATTCAGCTATGGCACAATGGGGTTCCATGGGATTTTGATAGGTTCGGTTCCCGACAAATCGCTGCTCCCTGATATGGTCTGCCTCGGCAAATCCTTTATTAATATCTCCAAAATGGTGATCTACATGGGTATTGATATTGTTTTCGTATTTATCTTCAAATAATCTCGGAGCTCCCTCTTTCATGGCTTCTTCAGGATCAAAAACTGCAGGAAGCTCTTCATATTCCACTTCTATTAATTGGAGGGCTTTGTAGCAAGTTTCTTCATCTATCGCTGCCACAGCTGCAACAACATCCCCAATAAAACGGACTTTGTCCTTAGCCAAAATGGTTTCATCATAACGGGCCGGGGAGGTTCCCCATCTGATATCAGACACATCCGCCCCGGTTAAGATGTATTTTACACCAGGAAGTTTTTCAGCTTTTTCTGTTTTAATCGATTTGATATGTGCATGAGCCAGCGGACTTAACAGGAATTTGCCATACAGCATGTTCGGCAAAGTCATGTCGTCTGTATATAAAGCCCGTCCGGTTGCTTTATCAGGAGAGTCTATTTTGGGCAATCGCTTCCCCACTACAGACAAGTTAATGGCTGATTTCTGGGGAGCAAAAACCATGGCTTCTGGCTCTTTTCCCTTTAAATATTCCTGTGCTGTTTGCACAGCTTCTATAATTTTAGTGTATCCTGTACATCGACAAAGGTTTCCAGCCAGTTCATATTTTAATTCGTCTACTGTAGGATCCGGATTTACATCCAAAAGACTTTTTGTTCGCATAATTACACCAGGTGTACAATAGCCACACTGGATGGCTCCTTTTTCAACAAATGCCCGTTGAATCGGATGCAGTTCTTCCCCTTTTGCCAGTCCCTCGATAGTTTCAATTTGTTTGCCGTCAGCTTCCAGGGCCAGCACCAGGCAACTATTTACTGCTTTCCCTTCCATGATGACTGTACATGCACCACAGTCGCCCAGTTCGCAGGCTCTTTTTGTGCCTGTTAGTTTTAACTCATCCCGCAGAAGGTCCAGCAAGGTGATACCGGGTTTAACAGCCAGTTCGTAATGGTTTCCGTTTATCTCTATTTTTATAATGTGCTTCATTCCACTAAACGTTTTTTTGGGCTGATTCGAGGGCTTTTAAAATGCATCTTTGTGTCAGAGAAAAAAGGACATCTCTGCGATACTGGGCACCGCCCCGGATATCGTCAATAGGAATGGAATCTCCAACGGCAGCTTCTGATACCCGAAGAATTGGATCCGATTTTTCAACCAGCAGATGTGTAGGGGTTCCAATTAAAATACCAACAGCAGCCACACTTACTTTTGGTGTTGGAGCAACAGCACCAATGACCACACTTGCATTCTCGATGCTTTCATTCTTTATTTTTAGCATCACTGAGACTGAAACAACTGAAACAGCCATAGCTTCCCTTAATCCAAATTTCTCATAATGTACTCCTGTGCCCTTGCCTGTTTTTGGAATAATTACTTTACTTACCAACTGCCCTTTTTTAAGGGTGTTTATTTTATTTCCCTGGAATAAATCTTCCAGTGGAATTATCTTTTTGTTTGTTGCATCTAAAATTTCAATTTGTGCATTCAGACTGATCAATACAGGTGCAGAATCACAACAGGCTGCTGCGCTGCAAATATTTCCGCCTAAAGTCCCATTATTCCTGACCTGATGTGATCCTATTTTAGATGCTGCCAGCGCCAGTGCAGGTATGTGTTCTTTTACCAGTGAAGATTGCATTATCTGACTATGGGTAATTCCGGCACCTATTTGAATGGATTTTTCATCTTCCTTAATAAATTTAAATTCTTCTACATCAGCAAGTGACACCAGGTGGGAGCACAATCGAACTCCTGTTTTTAATTCAACCAGCAGGTCAGTTCCACCAGCTAAGGCAACTGCATCATCCTTATTTTGAAGCAGGTCAAGCGCTTCTTCCAGGTTTTTGGGTCTTAGATAAGTAAAATCCGAAACATACATTATGATTTCTTTTGTTGCTTGTTTTTCTCGTTGATCAATTTAGCCACTATGCTGATCCCGATTTCGTCTGCTGTTTCAGCATGAATTGGAATTCCAATCGGCATATCCACCTTGTCAAGTTCTTCTTTCGATGCCAGGTCAGCAGAAATAAACATTTTGCGCGTTACCTCAATTTTGTTTTTACTGCCTATCATACCCAAATAGGCATGGGGTTTATTAATACATTGAGAAAGTATTTCGCGGTCAGTAACATGGTCATAAGTGGCAATAACTATATAGGTGGAATCATCAAATGACAATTTCGGGATCACATCATCATAGTTTTCATTCATTTTATGAAAACCTTCAAATGTCCAGTCGTCAAAAACATGCTCCCGATTATCGATGCCATAGATTTCAAAATCCAGATTTAAAGCATGCCTGGCAACTGCATTTCCAATATGTCCTGCACCAAACAAATATAATTTTTTCATTTGCATAATGGGTTCTATATAAATCTCCAGCTTTCCTCCGCAACACATTTCATGTTGGGTTAGCAGTTCATGTTTAAATAATTGAGGTTTGCTATCTTCTATTATCTGAATGGCATCTTCTATGACTTTATTTTCCAATCTTCCTCCACCCACTGAACCAGCGATTTGTCCATCCTCCCAAACGATCATTTTTGCACCTGCTTTGAGTGGGGTTGATCCTTTGGTAGACACAATAGTACATAATGCGGCCTTTTGGTTGGATTTCAGAATTTGGGCAATTGTGTCATAGATAAATGTCATTTCATTTATTTTACCTCAACTAATTTCCGATAATCTTCGGGATTATTAATATTTATCAAAATACTTTTATCTTTAACAAGCAACCTTTTTGAATTTAATTCACCCAGTACATTTTTAAGATTAGCCCTGTTTTCCGGATGTGCTTTCAAATGGATTATGCTTTTATTATTCAACAATACAGGATGTCCCCCCTGATCACCGTAAACCGGAACCACATGTGTATCTTCTGACCTGTGAAGATACAGTTGATCCAACAACTGCGAATTAATAAATGGATTGTCAATGTTCTGCAAAAAACAAAAATCTGTTTCCTTCATGGCATTCAATCCTATTTTTACAGAATAAAAGCGTTCGTATTCCAAATGATCATTTGTTACAAAAGTCAATTGTGGAATATGTTTCTTTTCCCAATTAGCATATTCTTTAAATTGCTTATTGATGACAGCAACCATTTGGATGCATCCCCATGAAATATAAGTTTCCAGAATTTTATCAAAAAATGTCCTGTTTTTATCGAAAGCTAAAAAAGCCTTTTGTGTTTTCATCCGCTTCGATTCGCCAGCAGCTAAAATTAAAACACTGACATCTTTTTTAACCATATATGTGAATTTTCTGGGCTTAATTCTATAATTGACTCATTTTCATTTTCTCAATCCCATTAATAAAAAGCCCTGATTTCTGTTATGTCAAAGCCTGTGATGAGCAAATGCATATCATGTGTGCCTTCATAGGTGATGACAGATTCGAGATTCATTAAATGTCGTATGATGGGGAAATCACCGGTAATACCCATCGCTCCCAATATTTGCCTTGATTCTCTTGCAATATCGAGTGCCATTTTCACATTATTTCTTTTGGCCATTGAAATTTGAGCAGCAGACGCTCTTTCTTCACTTTTTAACATTCCAAGCCGCCAGGCCAGCATTTGGGCTTTGGTAATTTCTGTCAGCATTTCAGCCAATTTTTTCTGTATAAGCTGAAAACTGGCAATGGGTTTATTAAATTGAATCCGCTCTTTCGAGTATTTTAATGCTGTGTTATAGCATTCCATGGCAGCGCCAATGACTCCCCATGCAATGCCATATCTTGCTGAATTGAGACACATCATGGGAGCTTTCAATCCTTGTGTAACGGGAAACAGATTTTCTTTCGGAACCTTGACATCGTCAAAAACCATTTCCCCGGTGGAGGATGCCCTCAAAGACCACTTTTTATGTGTTGTGGGCGTTTGATAACCTTTCATTCCTCTTTCCACGATCAACCCATGAATTATTCCTTGTTCATTCTTTGCCCAAACAATTCCAATATCAGAAATAGGTGAATTTGTGATCCACATTTTTGCCCCGTTCAAAAGATAATGATCTCCCTTGTCTTTAAAATTCGTGGTTAAGCTGCCCGGATCAGAGCCATGATTTGGCTCTGTTAATCCAAATGCACCAACCAGTTCTCCACTGGCAAGACGAGGCAGGTATTTTTTCTTTTGCTCTTCACTTCCAAATGTAAAAATTGGATACATGACGAGGGATGACTGAACAGAAGCCATGGAACGAACACCTGAATCACCTTTTTCGAGCTCTTGCATAATAAGCCCGTAAGCCATGTAATCAAGACCCAGACCCCCGTATTCTTCAGGAATATAAGGTCCGTAAACACCCAATTCAGCCATTTCTTTTACCCAGTGCATGGGAAATTTCGCTTTTTCAGTTGCGTCTTCAATAATGGGTTTTACTGAGCGATCAATCCAATCACGAATGGCAGACCTGATGATTTTATGTTCTTCCGTTAAAAATTCATCCAGCAGGAAATAATCGGGTTCGTTAGAATTTATAGATGCCATATATTATTTAATTCATATTTTTAACATTTATCAATACCGAAGGAAAGGTAATTTGAAGGCAAAAGTAATGAAAAACCTGCCTTATTAAAATGTATTTTTCATCCCTTTTTCATTAATGACTATTGCCGGAATAGTTTGATTTTTTTCATTATTTTAGCTGCCTGAAATTCTGTTTGGGAAAATACATGCTGTCGAAATAACTATAAAAACGGTACATTATGATCGTTAACAAAAAGGAAAGCCGCCTCCTGCATGATGGGTCAAAACTAATAGTGGAATCTTTGGTTCAATCAGGAGCTGATATTTTCATTGGGTATCCTATCACACCTGCCAATCTCTTATATCTTTACTCCCACAAGCGCTTCCCGACTTTTATTGCAGCACCTGATGAAATCACCACCTTGCAATGGATGTGTGGATTTGCCACTACCGGAAAAATTCCTGTAACAGCCACTTCTTTCCCGGGTTTTGCCCTGATGCTGGAATCGGTGAATATGGCCCTGATGATGGAACTGCCTATGGTAGTTGTCCTGGTACAAAGACTGGGACCCGCCACAGGTACAGCAACCTGTGGATCTCAGGGAGACCTGGCCCTTTTGAATGGAGGAATCTCAGGCGGTTTTTCTCTTCCTACTATATCCATTAGCAAGATGGAAGATTGCTGGACCATGTCGAACAAAGCTTTAAAAATGGCTGTAGAACTTCGGTCCCCGGTTATTTTACTTACTTCAAAGGAAGAAGTAATGACTCAGGCAAGCTTTGATATTGCAGGCTTACCCTTATTAAAACCCATAAAGAACAACTATTATTCAGGGAAAGCTATTTATCAGCCTTATAAACCCGGTAAAAACCTGGTGCCAGAATTTCTAGCCGTCAGCAACAAGAATCACCAGGTAAGAATAACCGCTTCCACACATAACCAGGATGGAATTATTCAGGGAACTACAGCTGCGGGAATGGACAACACGAAAAGACTGGAGTCTAAAATAATCAACAACCTCGACAAGTTTACATTTTATGAATACAATAAACAGGAGGGGGCTGAAAAATTATTAATCGCCTATGGAATTACAGCTGCTGCAAGTCGAGAAGCCATTAAGACGCTAAGGGAGAACGGAGAGAAAGTGTCTCTATTGATACCAAAAACCTTATTACCGGTTCCCCCCATTTATATCGAGATCATTGAAAAATACCAGAAAGTAGTGATCGCAGAGGAAAACCTGGGAGGACAATACCGGAAAATACTTTTTGGTGTTTATGGAAATAATAAAGTCAAAGGAGTTAACGGAATAGCCAAATTAATAACGCCATCAGAAATTATGGAGGAAATATCCAGATGAATAAGTTTTTAACAGACACAGCACTTCCATTTTGCAAAGGATGCGGACATAGCCAGGTTGCACAATACACTGAAAAAGCCTTGCAGAATTTAAATTATGATCCTATGGATGTGGTCATGGTAACGGACATCGGTTGTCATGGAATCATTGATAAATCTTTTACAACCCATACAGTTCATGGTCTTCACGGTCGGTCGGTGGCTCTTGGATCCGGTGTCTCTGCAGGATTGAATAATCCCAATAAAAAAGTGATTGTTTTTATCGGTGACGGTGGAGCAACAATCGGGATGCAACATTTGATAGATGCAGCACACAACGGATTCAACATGACCGTTCTCATCCATAACAATATGCTGTATGGCATGACCGGTGGCCAACCCAGCGAATTTACCCCTTTTGGATTCAAAACACCCACTTTGCCTGAAGGAGCAAAAGAAGCGGGATATGATATTTGCAAATTAATTGCCGCTGCTGGAGCTTCCTATGTGAGCCGGGTGATGGGTATCGGTGATTTTTCTGCTCAGCTTACTGAAGCATTTTCCAAAAAAGGGTTTTCGTTGGTGGAAGTCATGGAAATTTGTCCGAGTTATGGTGTTAAATCAAACCCGGGAATGAAGCTGTCAAAACTGGTTGAGGAAGCTGGTTTGGAGATCAAAGTATTTGCTGATAACAAAAACAGTTTTTATCAAACAGAAATAAAAGAAAACAGAAAAAGCCTGTTCAGTAAAGAGGATGCCATTCCGACAAAATATGAAAACAAACTCAAAAAACCTTTGCGCTTCATGTTGTGCGGATCAGCTGGAGAAGGGACGCAGGTAGCAGCTGAATTCTTACTCAAGGCAGGTATGTTATCAGGATTACACGCCACCAAAAAAGGGAGTTATCCAGTAACCGTTGGAGTCGGTTTTTCAGCAGCAGAAATCATTCTTTCACCGGATGAAATTCTTTATACAGGTTCTCCAAATCCTGATGTTGTTTGCGTAACTTCACAGGATGGATTAGATTATGCCAGAAATACAATTAGGAATATGTCTGGTGGAAAGTTGCTTATAGACAGCAGCCTGGAGATACCTGAAACAAAGGCTGAAGTTTCTGCATTTCCATTCCGCGAAAAAGTGGGAATCAGGAATTCTTCCATATACAGCATTTTTTATTATTTGAAAAATAGTGAGCTTATTCCAATCGATTCCCTGGTAGATGTTTTTAATGAAAGTAAAATTTCAAAAAAACTGGATATAGCTAAGATGCTGGATTTTTAATACTTCTATTACAAAAAGGGGAATAGCGGAATATGGTATATGGAATCAAAATAACTAAAAATGATAAATTGAAACACATGAAAAGGACAATCGTAGCAATGCCCGGAGATGGCATAGGAAAAGCAGTTTTAAATGAATGTATACGGGTGCTGGAAGCAGCCGGCTTTGATGCTGATTATGTAAATGGAGATATTGGTTGGGATTTTTGGTGTAATGAAGGAAACCCTCTCCCTGACAGAACCATCAAATTGCTTGAAGAACATAAAATCGGACTTTTTGGAGCCATAACGTCCAAACCAAAAGACAAAGCAGCCAGCGAACTTTCACCTGCTCTGGAGGGAAAAGGTTTTCAGTATTACAGTCCTATTGTATCCATGCGGCAACTTTTTGACCTGAATATTTGTATGAGGCCTTGTAAAACCTTTGTGGGCAATCCGCTGAATTTTATCAAAAAAGGACTCGGAGATTCAATTGTAGAACCTGAAGTTGATGTGATGATCTTTCGTCAAAATACAGAAGGTTTATATGGCGGTGTTGAGTGGACAAACCCAAATGACCAGGTGTATGATGCCCTCATGACTCATCCTAAATTCAAGAAAAATTTTGATTGGTGTCCAAGACCAGAATTAGCAGTTTCTACAAGGATATTTACAAAAAAATATACGACACGTATTATTAAAGCCGCTTTTGAATATGCAAAAAAGAGGGGTTTTGATAAAATAACAGTTTGTGAGAAGCCCAACGTAATCAGGGAAACTTCTGGCATGATGCTGAAGATAGCTCAGGACATGTCAAAGAATGAATATCCCGATATCTGGGTAGAAAATGTAAACATTGATGCCCAAATGATGTGGCTGACCAAAAATCCTGAAAAGTACAATGTGATTGTAGCCGGCAACATGTTCGGGGACATTGTTTCAGATGGATTTGCCGGATTGGTTGGAGGATTGGGGTTTGCCTGCAGCGCCAATATAGGGAAAGAGGTCGCTGTTTTCGAACCCACCCACGGTTCTGCTCCAAAATATGCAGATTATGAAGTTTCAATTGTAAACCCTATTGCCATGGTACTTTCAGCAGTTATGATGCTTGAGCATATTGGCGAAAATTCCATTGCAAACAATATCCGAAATGCTGTAACAGAAGTGATTGCTGAAGGAAAAGTGAAAGCATATGATATGATGAAGTTGTCAGGTTCCCCGGAAGTAATTCTTAAAGGGGCTGCATCTACAGCTCAAATGGCTGATGCTATTATTGCAAAACTGAAATAAATACCATTATGGAAAATAACATTAAACCTGAATTTCAGGAAAAAGCCAGGCAATTATGGCCTGAACTTGAATGGATTAAAAATGAATCATTAAGGGAAACAACTACAAATACCTGGGCATTGGCTTTACAGCAAAGTGTTCTCAACGTGGATGATTTAAATACAATTCCCTTTACGCTTCTTTGTGGCCCGGATCTGAAAGTCACTTTTATGGGACATAAACGAGCTGTGGTGCATATTGCAAAGGATTGTGGCGAGCAGATGAATAAATTTTTCAAAGACGATTTGCCGGTTAATATGGATGTTCTTATTGCCGGTGCCATCCTGGCTGATGTGGGCAAATTACTTGAATATGAATTGAAAGATGGAAAATCAGTCCAGGGGAAATATGGAAAATACCTGCGTCATCCTTTTTCAGGTGTTTCATTAGCTGAGAAATGTGGCGTTACTGCCGAAGTTTGCCACATCATTGCTACCCATGCAGGTGAAGGTGATATGGTGAAAAGAACCACTGAAGCTTTTGTCGTGCACCATGCTGATTTTATGACATTTGAACCTTTCAGGGATAGATTGAAGTAAAGCCTGGTTGAAAATCAAGAATTAATGAGTCCAAGCTAATAAAAATGCCACTAAGACTCCAAGGCAAAAGTTGCACAAAGGTCTGCTAATCTGAGATAAAAGCTTAGTGAATTCTTGGTGTTTTCGTGCCTTGGTGGTAAAAATTGACTTTAAAGTGTGGATTCATAATTAAATCATTAAAAATTAACAACATGAATCTTATAGAAAAAATTCTTGCCGGGCATTCGAACAAAGAGTTGGTCAAAGCTGGTGAAATCATTGATGTGTATATTGATGCACGTGCTGCACGTGATTTTGGAGGAGCCAATGTGGTAAAAAACCTCCTGGAAAACGGACTGTCAGTTGCAGATCCAACAAAAACTGTTTTTACTTTCGATTGCAATCCCGGGGGGTCTGATCAGTTGTATGCTGCCAACCAGCATTTTTGCCGCAGGTATGCCCGTGAAAACAACATCAAAGTCTACGATATTGATGCAGGAATTGGCACCCATATAGCCATTGATCATGGACTTGCATGGCCAGGAAGCACTTTTGTTTCTACAGATTCACATGCCAACATTATGGGGGCGATTGGTTCCTTCGGGCAGGGAATGGGTGACCAGGATATTGCTGCTGCCTGGGCCAAGGGAGCAGTTTGGTTCAAAGTACCTCATTCTGTAAAAATCAATCTGAATGGTCACAGGCCATCTAATATCTCAGCAAAAGATATAGTACTCAACCTGCTTTCAATTTTTGGAGCAAATAAACTTTTAGGCTATTCTGTTGAAATTTACGGAGACGAAGTGGGTAGCTTCACTTTGGATGAAAGAATCACTATCTCATCTATGGCCACGGAAATGGGAGCGATTATTATACTTTTCACCCCTTCACAAGAAATTCTGAACTACTGCGAAGAAAAAACAGGAAGAAAAATAGAACTTCTTCAGGCTGATTCTGATGCACATTACCAGGAGGTTTTTGAAGTTGATCTGTCCAAATTCATTCCCATGATTGCAAAACCAGGCAATCCTGACGATGATACAGACATCAATGAAGTCAAAGGAATCAAAATTGACTCCGCTTTTATTGGCAGTTGTACCAATGGACGTATGGAAGATTTGCGAACAACGGCTTCTATTCTCAAGGGGAATAAGGTAGCTCCAGGAGTTGTGCTTAAAATTGTTCCTTCTACTAATGATATCTGGCAGCAAGCTTTACAGGAAGGTTTGATAAAAATCTTCAAAGATGCCGGTGCCATGGTTTCTAATGCAGGATGTGCAGGATGTGCTGCCGGACAGGTGGGGCAAAACGGACCTGAAGAAGTGACATTAAGTACAGGAAACCGGAATTTTGCAGGCAAACAGGGAAAAGGCTATGTGTATCTTGCCTCACCGTCAGTTGTTGCAGCCTCAGCGATAGCAGGTCATATCACTACGGCAGATGATATTCCTTCAAAACCTGCACTATTTATAAAAAAGGAAACAATGAAGCCTTCTGCAAAATTGAAGGATAAAGTTGGAAGCGATAAGAAAACCGTTGTTGAAGGCAGGGTTTGGATCATTCTACAGGATAATATAGATACGGATATGATTTTTCATAATCGCTATCTGGCAATTACAGATATTAATTTAATGGGGCAGTATTCCTTCGACAACCTGAAAGGTTATGAAGATTTCTCAAAAAAAGCCAAAGAAGGAGATATTATTCTTACTTCCAAAAATTTTGGGGCAGGAAGTTCGAGGCAACAAGCAGTGGATTGTTTTGCTTCTCTTGGTATTTCCTGCATTTTAGCTGAATCCTATGGAGCCATTTACGAACGCAATGCCATTAATGCCGCCATGCCCATTTTTATCTATGATCCTGCTATTCTAAAAGAAATTGATTTGCAGGATGGTGATACAATAAGGCTGGATTTTATTACAGGAAAACTCACCAATTTGAAAAACAACAAAACAACTACTATTAATAAATTTTCTGACGTTCAGTTGGAGATATTTAAGAATGGGGGGTTGTTGTAAAACTGCTGATTTAATGGAGGAGGATAATAGGTTCGGGTTTAATGGCCAGGAAAACCCCCCATTATCCTTAGACTGTAGCCAGGCAATTGAGCATTGGGGTCTAAGGATTGGATTTTATTTATCAATCAAAAATTTCCACCAATTAGCTTTACATTGATAAATTCCATTATTGGGATTATTCAGAAATCAAAGGATTTTTTGAATTGAGGACGAAAGCCTTAAATTTGGGATCTAGTAAACATGTTCGTAGTCCCCATGCTGCCCCCCACTATCCTTAGACTGTAGCCAGGCAATTGAGCATTGGGGTCGAAGGATTGGATTTTATTTATCAATCAAAAATTTCCACCTATTAACTTTATAATGATAAATTCATAATTCATGAGGTTAACTGCATACATTTCAAAAATATTAGCAATTGAGATTGGACCTTTGGTAGAAAAACAAAGTATTCATCAGATCAAATATTCGAAATACATAAGAGCAAGTTTCATATCAATTTCTTAATTGTTATTGGCTGCAGCTTTTTATCTTTACCCTGTAATTTAACATCAATTTGAAGCAATTTATTAAAATTCTTTGCCATGAGTGGAAAAACTTTCATTGAAAAAATACTGGGAGCCGAGAAAGGCGCTATCGTTTTTAAAAAACCTGATATCGTATTGACCCATGATAATACGGCCAGTATCAAAAAGACCTTTGAAAAAATGGGTGGCAGCAAGGTAGCTGATCCCAATCAATTGCTGATCGTATTGGACCACAATGCACCTCCAACGGATGCAAAATTGGCTAATTCTTACCAGGAAATTCGAAACATAGTGAAAGACCAGGGAGTTCACAATTTTTATGATGCAGGAAAAGGGATTTGTCACCAGATCATGTCTTACCATGCAAAACCGGGCATGATCATCGTTGGCAGTGACAGCCATACCTGTACAGCAGGCGCATTCAATGCCATGGCAGCAGGAATAGACAGAACAGAATCTGCAGGTATCTGGAAAAGCGGAGAAACCTGGTTCCTTGTACCAGATTCCATGAAAATCACATTACATGGGAAATTGAACAAAGGTGTTTATGCAAAAGACATTTCCCTTTGGATTATTGGTATGATTGGAACCGATGGAGCCAATTATATGTCTATTGAATACCATGGCGATGGTGTAAAAACCCTTTCTATTTCAGAAAGAATGACCCTGGCCAACCTGGCTTCCGAAATGGGTGCAAAAAATGCGGTTTTCCCTGCTGATGAAGTCCTTGGAGATTTCTATTGTATGAAAGAAATAGAAGGAATATGGGCTGATCCTGATGCAAAATATATCAGGGAAATTGAGATTAATCTTGAGGACATTTTCCCTCTGGTTGCTGCTCCACATAATGTGGAGAACATCCAAGCTGTTTCTGAAGTCCAGGGGACCAAATTACAACAGGCTGTGATTGGCACCTGCACCAATGGAAGACTCGATGACCTGAGAATTGCTTCAGAGGTATTGGATGGAAAAAAAATTGCAGATGGATTTCAACTGCTGGTTATACCAGCTTCAGAAAAAATCTATATGCAAAGCATAGAAGAAGGAATCATCACAAAATTGATAAAATCAGGAGCCACCATACTTTCATCATCCTGTGGTCCCTGTCTCGGTACGGGTCAGGGAATTCCTGCAGATGGATTTACAGTAATATCCACAGCCAACCGCAATTTCCTGGGCAGGATGGGAAATAAAAATGCCAGTATTTACCTGGCTTCACCTGCTACGGTTGCCTATTCTGCTATAAAGGGTGAAATCACTGACCCGAGAGGGATTAAAGCCAAAGATGTGTATAAAACAGAAATAGCCCAGGGAAGTACTTTGCTTATTCCCAAAGGTGAAAACAGAAAAATGAATGGAGTTTGGAATTATGCGGATGTAGACAACCTCAATACCGACCAGATGTTTGCCGGGAACCTCACTTACAGTGTGTTGAGTTCAGATGCTGAAGCTATTATGCCCCATTTGTTCAAAGGTTTTGATGAAAGTTTCTCTGATCATGTGAAGGAAGGTGATGTCATCATTGCCGGTGATAATTTCGGTTGTGGGAGTTCCAGAGAGCATCCTGCAGTAGGTCTTGCTTATGCCGGCATAAAAGCGGTGATCGTAAAATCTGTGAACAGGATATTCTACCGTTCCTCCATCAACCAGGGTTTGCTGTTGATCGTAAACCGTGAAATTGTAGAAAATTATAAATCCGGAGATCATCTCGAAGTCGATTTTGAAGGGGGTTTGATCAAATTGAATGATCAGATGTTCAAAGTTCCACCTCTACCAGAAAAACTGATGCAGATTATTTTAAAAAAGGGATTGGTTAACTGGATAAAAACGAGCGCCTGATAAGAAACTGGATCCTTTATACGAAATGGAAGTTTTCATCCACAGGTAATATGGCTAAAGTCAGGGTGCTAAATGCAACCAGATCTCCCTCATCATCATAAGTCTTTATCTGCCAGACATGAGAGCGGATCCCCTGGTGCAATGGAGTTGCAATAGCATACACATATCCTTTCCGGACAGCCTTCAGGTGATTTATTTTCAGCTCCTGTCCAACGCAAACAAATTTTTCCCGGTTAATGGATAAATAAGCGGCCGTACTTCCGGTCATTTCAGCTAAAGAAGCTGATGCGCCACCATGCAATATGCCCAGCTGTTGAACTGTTCTCTTATCCACTGGCATCCTGGCTTTGAGCTCATTTTCATGAATTTCAACATATTCCATTCCTATTTGTTCGGAAAGCGTATTTATTCCTGATTTGTTAAGTGCTTCTAAACTGACTGATGTGTCTATCATATTTGATTCGTTAAATTAGGGCCCTGAAAATGTGCCGTAAAATTACATAAATCAAACATTTTGATTCAGAAAAATCTATATATCATCCGCCATGGAGAAACTGATTTCAACAAAAATGGATTTTTACAGGGATCAAGTATTAATTCATCTCTGAATGATAACGGACGAAAACAAGCCGAACTTTTTTTCCGGGCCTATGCGGACATTCCCTTCGATAAAATATACACCTCGGCCTTAAAACGCAGCCTTCAAAGCGTACAGGCATTTGCTGAAAAAGGCATCTCTGTTGAGCAATATGCTGAATTCAATGAAATTAATTGGGGGAAAATGGAAGGTGATAAGCTGAACCCACTGTCATGGATCAAATTGAGAAGTCTTGCAAAAAAATGGGCAGATGGCTATACTTCCGAATCTATAGCAGGTGGCGAAAGTCCGGATGATGTTGCTAAAAGACAAAAGCCTGTCATTGAATTAATTTTGTCAAGAAAAGAGGAACATACTGTTTTGATATGCATGCATGGAAGGGCCTTGAGAATATTGATTTGTCAACTTTTGAAGCTACCGCTGGATCAAATGGATCAGTTTAAGCATAACAACCTGGGACTCTATGTTTTAACTAACAATGAGAATCAAAATCAATTTATCATTACGAAAAATAATAGCACTTCCCATTTATAATATTTAAAATATAAGTTGCAATTAGTTTATGCATTTTATAATTTTGACCTGCTGTAGCATTAATAGGTATAGTTTTTGCAAAATCAGAAATACTAATTCAATAACAATTATAAACACTTTATTTTTAGATAAATAAAAAAATAATTCATATGAAAAATGTTCTGACACTTGTCATCGTGATGACTGCAATTGCATTGAGTCATGTTCACGCCCAATTACCTGACAGCGAGATTGTTGGAGGACCCAAGATCAAATTTGAAGATATTTCATTTGATTTTGGTGAAATTCAGGAAGGAACATACGCTAAGCATGTATTTTCTTTTACTAATATAGGAGATAAGCCCTTATTGCTTAAAGAAGTGAAACCTGCTTGCGGATGCACTGCTTCTGAATGGACCCGCGAACCTGTATTGCCAGGTGAATCTGGAAAAGTAACTGCAGTTTTCAATTCCAGGGGATATGGCGGCAGATCATTTCACAAATCCATCACCGTTACTACAAATATGAATGCAGATGGTCAGACAGTATTATTCTTTAAAGGCAATGTAAAGAAAAAAGTGCCCCAGGCTGATATCCAACCTGTGCAGTCACCAGTTCGTGTGGAGAACCAGTAATTCTTAGCGATGAAAAAAGTATTAATCCTATTTGTTTTCGCATTCGTTTTTGCATATAATTTTGCACAAAATCCGGTAAAAGCCAAAGTGAAAACCCCGGCTATTTATTTTGAAGAAACTGCCAGGGATTTTGGCACCGTAACCGAAGGAACCTCTTCAGAAATGGTTTTTACATTTTTTAATTCAGGAACAGCCCCATTGCTTTTGAAAAATGTGAAACCAGCATGTGGCTGTACAACTCCAAAATGGCCAAAACACCCGATCATGCCCGGTCAGAATGGAGAAATCAAAGCCATTTTTAACTCCGCTAATTTGGGTGGTCAAAGTATTCATAAATCAATTACCGTCACCACCAATGTTCCTGAAAATGGGAATGATAAAGTGATAATCCTCTACATTAAAGGATTTGTCAAAAAATAATAATCGACACGAATTACAATTAAGAGGGTTATCTTTACATAAAGTATAACCCTTTTTTATTTGTTATGAAACGTTCATTCTTCATTTTCATTTTCGTATTTACCGCATCTACTTTTGTTTCCAGTCAGCCAAAAATTAAATTTGACAAAACGGATCATGATTTTGGTGAAGTGATCGTAAATAGCTATCCAAAAACAACATTCAAATTCAAAAATGTAGGGGATCAGCCATTGGTACTCACAAAGGTGAAAACATCATGTGGCTGCACCACTCCCCGTTGGCCAAAAGACACTATTTTGCCTGGAGGAAGTGGCGAAATTGAGGTGGTATTCAATTCCCGGGGATATAAAAACAAGAGTTTTGCGAAAAGTGTGATCGTCTCATATAATCGTGACAATGGAGGAACTGCAAAGGCACAAGTGTTGTATATCCATGGCAAAGTGGTGCCAAAAGTTAAGCCAATACCACAATACCCTTTAAAGATTTCTTCCCAAATCATTGATCTTGGCTTGATGAAATATGGAAGGAAAAAGGAAATTATCATCAGCCTTCAGAATGAAGGCGACTCGATTGTCCTTGTTAAAGGATTGATAAGCAGTTGTGACCAATGCATGCAGGTCGTTTGTGATCCAATGCGAATTGAAGCCGGGCAAAATGCTCAAATTACAGTCACATACCTTTCCAAATCACATGAACCCCGCTCGATAAAGGAAAACATTAAAATCCTGACCTCTCTCGATAAAAAATACCTGCATGAGCTTTCAATTAAGGGGATTACAGTAGTGGGAGAAACGCTTAAAGGAAAAGAATACAAGGAGAGAATTAAAGTCATCTCAGAATAATAGTCTATTTTGTTTCACATTTGAATGAATTCAGATGAGGAGAAAATCAATAATTACATCTCTTTTACTGGTCATGTTTTTATCGGCCTATTCAACTGATTATTATGTAAATAAATACCTGGGTGACGATAATTACAATGGATTGTATTCAACCCATAGCGGTGGATTGAATGGGCCTAAACAAAGAATACAGGCAGCAATCAATACCTGTTCTGCTAATGATAAAATATTTGTTTCTCCAGGTCTTTATACCGAATATCTGAACATCACATTTCAACTGAGTTTGCTGGGAAGCGGTTCAGGAAGTGATACGAATTCAAACACCATAGTCCAAAGTCCTTCAACTGGAAACGGCACCGGGATAAACATCCAATTTCCAGGGAGTCCTCCTCTCCACTTTACCAATATTTCTGATATTCGAATCCAACAATTTCGTTATGGCGCGGTCATGGCAGAAAAAGTGAGTTACTACAATGTGGTGGTCTCAAACAATTTTAAGTATGGATTCTGGAATGGGCCCAACATCTCTTTCAGGGATATTATTATGACCAACTGCCAGATCATAAACAATGGCAGTGCGGGTATTTATGTAGGTCACAGCTGCAATATAGTAGCCTGGATGATCGATAGCTGTGATATATCAGACAACACCTATGCCGGTATTTATATATTTTGTGACAATCCCGCAACAGCCAATATTATTGATTTTTTATTAAGAAACAGTACTTTCAGAAGAAACAAACACAAAGGAGTTTATGCCGAGAAGTTGCATAATTGTCTTTTTGAAAACCTCTTATTCGATAGTTGTGGAATCGATACAACCTATGCATGGAATGCGGGAATTGATATCAATCTAAAATATGGGAATTACGCTAACCTGACCATCAGTGGTTGTGAATTTATTCATTGCGGAACAGGCGGAAATCAGCAGGCCGGATGTGGAATGACCATTAAGGCACGGGATGACGGATCGGTATATGGTGCCAACCCGGCTACATTAAACAATCCCAAAATAGTAGGCAACAAGTTTCATTATTGTCAAAATGGATTGGTTTTTGGCGAACCTTTGAAAAACAATGCGGGGCCTACCCAGGTTTTACTGCAGGAAAACAAGCTTGCTTACAATCATACTGTCAACCTGGTTTCCCATATTCAAGCCGATATCGCAGCGCATAATAATTGTTGGCTAACAACACATGGTCCGTTCCCGAACGATACCTTGAAAACCAATACAGGCGACATATTAACCTATACCTGGATCAAGGATATTACTGATCAAACATCAAGAATTGGCTTTCAATCTGATAGTATTGTTTGGTTTAATAAAGTATATGGCAAGCTGCAGAATGCTTTGGATGTTACGCCTTCTGCATGGACTTTATTCATATCCGACAGCAACTATTCCCAAAGTTACTTTGCCCGTGGAATGATGAATATATATCCTGATCAATATGTGACAATTTCAAGCCTGCATTTCAATAAACTTTCATATATAGAGCTCATCCACAATGATTTATACATAAGCGACAGCTTGTTTATACATCGTGAAGCATATTTCAATACTGGAAATCAGGCTGTTGAACTTTCTGATTCAGGGATCATTCTGGAAGATTCGGGTTATGTGCTGTTTGGAAAAATACGAACCTCCAGGCTGCTTGGAGGAAATCCTGATGTTGAAAATTTTGGAGGAATAGGCTTAAGATTGACGGCCCGTATATCTCAATCTTTTCCTCAAAATAATGTCATTCTGATCCGTACAACCGGACCAGCCAGTTTGTTTTCATTCAAGCAGGTTTTACGTACCTATGATGTATTTGCTCATAAAAAATGCAATTGGGATGCAGAATTAGAATTCAGTTATGACATAAGTGAAACATATAATTTGTTTACAGATTCGAACCTGATCCTGATGAAATCCTACAATAATGGAATCGACTGGTTGCTCACAGGCGGAGATGTTAACACGATGAAGCAAAGTGTGACACTGAAGCATGTGGGTAATATCAGCGGTCTGTGGACCATGATCGATTCAAGCGGAACTATTGAACCTGCCGGATTGACCATAAATTCCAAAATAGACCATTGCAGCTGTCCCGGAATGGATGATGGCAAAATAGAAATTACGATGGTTGGTGGATATAAACCATATAGCTATTTATGGTCTGACGGAAGCAAAACACAGCTTATCGATTCCCTGTTCTCGGGATCTTATTGGGTGACAGTCAGTGATACACATGCATGCTCCATTACAGATACATTTAACGTTAAACAACCGGATCCGATCTCTTCTCACTTTAGCGTTAAAGATGTGAGTTGCTTTGGAGGAGCAGATGGCGAAGTGATGCTGATCCCACAAGGGGGAACTCCTCCTTATCAATTAAACTGGTCATTCGGAGATACATCTTACTTTCAATCCAATTTGACTGCAAAAACCTACTCATTAAGCATTACAGACAGCAATTTTTGCATTCATCATGACTCGGTAATCGTTGATGAACCTGACTCTATCCAAGTCTTCGCAGATGTAAGGAATGTAAGTTGTTTCGGTAAAAACAATGGCAGGTTATTTATTTCTGTTTGGGGAGGAACAATGCCTTATCAGTTCTTCTGGGCGCATGGATCAAAAACCGATTCTTTATATAACCTAAAAAAAGGCACCTATTATTTAAGTGTTTTGGATTCGAATTTATGTATTCAGTCGGACACTTTTATCATTGAACAACCCGATGTTCTTCAAATCGCTTTCATCACGGAAGATGTAAAATGCTTTGGAGACAGTTCAGGCAGCATAAAAGCGATGGTTTCAGGAGGAACAACTCCCTATATTTATGCATGGAACGACCTGGACAGCACGGCCAGTCGATCCCATCTAATGCAAGGTTTTTACAAACTACAGGTTGTGGATAGCAATCATTGCACAGATTCTGATTCAGTCCTGATCAACCAACCTGATCCATTGCAGCTTTCATTTTTTGTTGTAAATGATACCAACAATAAATGCATAGGGGAAGTGGAAGCTTTGGTTTCAGGTGGATTTTCCCCATATAATTATCAATGGGATGATCCAAACTTACAGCAGTCAGCCCGGGCTAACGGATTATGCAGCGGCATTTATATAATCGATGTTTTGGATTCAAACAGCTGTGAAATAGACAGCAGTATGGAAGTTTTGAATATCATCAATGAGTCGATTTATTTGAATGGTAAAAACAATTATCATCTATATCCAAATCCCTTCCAGGACCATTTAATAATTTCTTCTGAAGACTTTATTCGGGAGATACTGATTTATGATTTAAGTGCCCAGCTTATCAAAAGGATTTATATAAATGCAAAGAAAGCAGAGGTTAAACTTTCAGAATTAAAGGCTGGAAGTTATTTGTTTAAAGCTATTGGTGATAAAACTGTCTATACACAGCTGATTATTAAAGAGTAGTTGAATCAGAGCTTGTCTCAAAAAATTAGAAAACTTGTTCCCGTCCCAATTCGATCTTTTCACCCAGAAAATGAGGCTCCCTGTTAAACAGGTAAATATCCATTAACATTTTTATCCGGGCAAATATCTCTCGAAACCTGGTTTTGAACAATGCAAATGACTCCACATCAGGTGCATTGAAGGCAAAAGCTTGTATCCCTTTTTTTCGGGCAATAAATAAAGCCCTCCTGTTATGAAAAGACTGAGAAATGATGATAAAACTTTGCTGACCAAATATTTCTCTTCCCCTGATCACCGAATCCAATGTTCTAAAACCTGCAAAATCAAGGTAAATGGCATTTTCAGGGACACCCATTCTCAGTAGCTCCTTCTTCATCATGACGGGTTCATTGTAGGAATCATGACTATTATCCCCGCTCAGTATCAGGTATTCTATTTTACCTGCTTTATATAAGGCTGCAGCAGTTATTAATCGATTGGTAAAATACTTATTGACACCACCTGTTTTTCTGTATTTTGCAGTTCCCAATACCAGCCCGGCTTGAGTGGATGGCACCAATCTGATGTCTTTGTATTGAAAAGGCTTACTCACCTTATATACATGGTAATTAATGGCTATTAATGCGAGCAGCACAAGAGTAAATATCCAGTAAACCATCCCTGGCCAGCCCATAGCCTTTATGTATTTAGCTGCCTTTTTCATTCTTAATACCTTCTCATAAATTCATTTTCATAATAAAATGAATGATGACACAAAATTACACTATTCATTCAAATCGTGATTGGAATTTTTTAGCTACAGATCGATCATCTGAAGGCCCATTCATTATCATCTAAGAGGTCGGATTTGTGTTCTTGAAATAGTTCTTAACAATCATTGTAAAAATCAACTATTTTTATATATTTCTGCTTTAAACAAAAGACGGTCAGAATGAAAAAAACAATTGATCAATTTTTAAAGGATAAACATATTGCTATAGCCGGTGTTTCTCGCAATAAAACTAAATGGGGCAATGCCCTGATGAAGGAATTGGGAAAATTGGACATTACAACTTATCCCGTTAATCCTCATGCCCGGGAAATAGAGGGCAAAAAATGCTATAACGATTTGAAATCCCTTCCCGCGGAAGTAAAATCCCTGATTATTGCAACTAAACCGGAGGCAGCACTTCAATTGGTGATAGATGCCAAAGAGTCTGAAATTGAAAGAGTCTGGTTTCAGCGAGGAGTTGGAAAGGGATCTGCAAGTCCTGAAGCAATTGCCTATTGCAAGGAAAACGGACTGGACTATGTATATGGCCTTTGTCCTATGATGGAATTCGGAACAGGTTTGCATAAAGTTCACTATTGGATGAGAAGGAATTTTGGGAAGATTCCCGGGGAGTTGAAAGTTGCGTAGACTTAATTGGAAATCTAGATATTGGAAAGATCCAATTCAGATGATCTTGAATTTTATTTTCAAACTACTGGTGCAAGCATTTGCTTGTGCCTAACCTATTATTATACCAAGGTTTTTCAGGAGCTCACCGAAGCGTCTCTTACCTGGCTGTGCAGAAACGACTAAATTTAGGCAAGGAACAAATTATTTAAAAAAGTCAAAAGACTTTAGTCTATGATCCAGATTTCAGGAGTTCATTCAAAGAGGAAGTCTTTGATTTATTAAAGCTGACAAATCATAGTATTGAAGAATGTCAGATTAAGAGGTCTTAACCGTGTTCGCTTATTATTTTCAATCGATCGTAATCCAATATCTTTAAGTACTTATTACCTGTCTCAATCAGTCCGTCGTCCTTAAATTTTCTAAGTAATCTGACGACCGTTTCTGTAGACATCCCCGATAATTCAGCAATTTCGTTTCGGTTTAGGAGTAACTCAAATTCAGTGTTTTTAAAAACTCTGTCTGATAAGCATATAATTATGTCAGCCATCCTTCCGTATGATTGTTTATGCGTAAAACAAAAAAACCGTCCGTTTACCTGCACACTATTTCGGTTTAGGATATTAATGACTTCCCTGGCGAATACAGCATTTCCAATAAGCAGTTTCCTGAAAAAATGTATATCAATCTGTATAATCTCGGTCTCAAAATAGGCTAATGCAGAATATTGGTAAGTAATAAAATCTTCATTAATTGATGTCAGTCCAAGCAAATTGCATGAAGGTACAATCTTCAAAACCAGGGTATTTGTTTTTTCTTCCAGATATACTTTTACCAATCCTTTTTCTATAAACATGATGTGAGTCGAAAAACTTCCCTGCTTACATATGGTTTCTCCTTTTTTATAATTTACCCTGACCGAATTTTTTTCGAGCAAGTTTTTTTCTTCATCAGTCAGGTTTTCAAAGCAAGATGTTTGATTCGAACTGATTGTGCATCCGGTGTATTGCTCTTTCTTATTCATAATTCCAATCTCATGTTAAGATTTTCAAATATCGTTAAAAAACAAAATAATACCTGACAGAGATCAATTTAATATCCACCAAGCATCAAACAGATCATGTAAACATGACTGTTAAGTTTATAACAGCGGTTGATTGATTTTACTAAAATTTGTCGACACGAATTATGCTATAATAGATATGATTATGAGGACAATTAGCTTTTTTGGATTTTTAAGCATTTCACTACTATTTGCTGTTTTATTTTCCAATTGCAATAAAGAAAATATACCTGACGACCAACAAAATGTCGCATCATGTGAAGGTTGTCATACAAATTATGCCCATCTTCAAATAGTGTACTCACCTGACACTGCGGCCCCTGCCGGAGGCTGTGGAGGCGAAGCACCACATTATGAACCATATGACAGGGTCTATTTGGGAGGATCTGGTTATGATGATTTTAAGAATTCAGGCCATTATTCAATCGGGTGTATTGGTTGTCACAATGGAACAGATAAAACTGATGATAAAAAATTAGCTCATTCAGGAAGTTTTATATCCCATCCATCAACAGTCGCTGATGATAAATGTGTTTCATGTCATAAAAACATAGTGGATAATTACAAGACCAGTTTACATCTCGGAATGGGTCAGAGAAGAAAGGTGTGTATGCGGAGTGGTTTATCAGGTTATAAAGATTTTAACCAGCTACCTGAACATCAGATTGATGGATACAATTCCAATTGTGCCACCTGCCATGCTTCCTGTGGGAATTGTCATATCGTAAGGCCACCAATCGGAGGCGGAGGCTTATCGAATGGACATTCTTTTAATAAAACTCCTGATATGATCGGTATTTGTGTTGCGTGTCATTCATCACGTGGTGGACATGCTTACTTAGGTGTAGCTTCAGGTACCCTGCCTGATGTGCATCTGAAAAACATGGGATATAAATGCCTTGATTGCCACAGTGGAGATGAATTGCATGGGAATGGGCAGGAAGTTGATCAGAGATACGCTTATTCAAAGTTACCCAAATGTGTGGATTGCCACAAGAATCTTGAATCTAATAATAATTATCATTCCATGCATTACACCACATTCAATTGTCAAGGCTGTCATTCACAATCCTATAATAATTGTGGCAGTTGTCACATTCATGGAGAGGGGGCAAGAGTTCCTTCCTACCTGGATTTTAAATTAGCTTCAAATCCACTTCCTGGAATAAAAACAGGATTCAAATTCACACTTGTGAGAAGAACACTTGCTGCACCAGATAACTGGGAAAAATATGATGTAAGTAAATATCCAAATTTTGATGTGCTTCCAACATATAATTACACTTCACCTCACAATATTCTCAGGTGGACTGAAAGAACTCAGGTAGCCAGCGGGAACTCCTGTTCAGCGAATTGTCATATCCGGCAAGACAGCTTAGGAAATGTGATTAATAAAAATTTGTATCTATTTGAAGATAATTTATTGGATTGGGAAAAAACAGCAACATCATCTATCACGGTGGATAATAAATTGCCATCTTCCTGGCCAAAATGATAAAAAGACAAATATTAAATTTTTTGTGAAACCTAATTAAAATCAATACCAATGAAAAAATCAATTTTCTTGATGCTAAGCATCTTATTTGTGGTTTTCTTCTTTTCAAATTGTGATAAAGAAGATGTACCCGTAATTGAATCTCAGGTTCTGATCGAGTATCTTGAATCAGCAAATTCACCCTTAAAAAAGGATTATGTGAATACTGAGATGCCCTCCATTATGTCACCAACTGAGGTCAAAACATTAAATGAAACAGGGCAAGTTTACATCATTGACATCAGGTCTCAAGCTGATTATGACAGCGGTCATATTGAAAACGCTGTAAATGTTGCTTCCACAGATGTAATCGCTCATCTGGATGGGGTAGACCTGTCTCCTTATACAAAAGTGGCCATTGCTTGCTATACCGGACAAACAGCAGGTTGGGTTGTATCCCTTTGCCGGATTATGGGTTACGAAAAAGTATTTAGCATGAAATGGGGCATGTCTTCCTGGCATGAAGATTTTGCTGGAAAATACAATTCAGTAATTGCTGCTGGAAATGCTTATGCATCTCAGTTTACTGCAGATCCCACTGCCAAAGGCCCAGTTGGTGATCTTCCTACACTTGCTACTGGTAAGACAACTGGTCAGGAGATTCTGGATGCCAGACTTGCTGCGGTACTTGCAGAAGGTTTTGGTGCAGCTGCAATCACAAACACTATGGTTTTTGACAATCTTAATAATTATTACATTGTTAATTATTGGCCTGAGAATCATTACCTGGATCCGGGTCATATTCCTGGTGCTATGCAATATACTCCAAAAGATGCCCTGAAACTTGCAAAGGACCTTAAAACCCTTCCGGTTGATAAAACGATAGTAGTTTACTGCTATTCCGGTCAAACAAGTGCGTTCCTGGCTGCTTATTTACGTCTGCTTGGCTATGATGCCAAAACCCTTAAGTTCGGATGCGGTGGAATGATTTATGATGTGATGAAAGCCAAAGGGCTCACAGTATTTAGCGATGCTACAATTATGGGCTATGATTATGTAAAATAATTTTCAGTTTTCTCATGATTAACAGGTCATCCTTGTGGTGACCTGTTTTTTTTTAACTAACATTTTGGAATGATGAAATTTTTTAATTATTATGAACATATGTTCATAATAATCATTAAATTTGTTTTATGCCAAGACCCAAACGAAATCGTTTTATCGCCCGTCCGCCTGCCATGGAGGGTTTTAAACCTTTTGGCATCCCCATCCGGGATCTTGAACCAGTCATTTTGCTCTATGAGGAATATGAAACCATCAGATTGTCAGATTATGAGGGAATGGAACAGGAACAGGCTGCAAAAAAAATGAAAATTTCCAGGCCCACATTCACTCGTATTTATAGACAGGCCAGAAGTACCATTGCGCAAGCATTTGTGGAAGGAAAAGCGATATTCATTGAGGGTGGGAATTATCATACAGATGATTTCTGGTATCGTTGCGACCAATGTATGAAGCTGAATATCAGCAGCAAAGAATCTGGAACGTGTGAATATTGTTACTCTAAGACTTTAAGAAAATTGAATATAAATGAAGAATCTCATGAAAAACAATGAATTCAATGGATATTGTATTTGCGTGCATTGTGGAAAACGATCAGTGCATATCAAAGGCAAACCATGCAGGGAAGTCATATGCAAAAAATGCGGAAAAAAAATGTTAAGGGAAAACAGTTTTCACCATCAATTATATCTACAAAAGAAGGGAGGATTAAAAAAAAATGAAAATAGCCATACCAACTAATGGAACGGTCGTTGAAGACCATTTCGGACATTGTGATATGTACACAATTTTTAACATCAATAAGAATCTGCTTATTGAGGACACAGAAATAATTCCTGCAGCTCAGGGCTGCGGATGTAAAAGTAACATTGCAGAGGTATTACAGCAAAAGGGAGTTGAAATCATGCTTGCCGGGAACATGGGAGAAGGAGCTGTCAATGTATTGCAAAGACATGGTATTGAGGTTGTCCGGGCTTGTAAAGGAGAAGTAATTCAAATTATTGAAGCTTTTTTAAAGGGACAACTTAGTGATTCAGGAATCAGCTGTTTGCAACATCAGCATCATCATGGAGAAGAAGCTAATTCCAGGCATGAATGCAAGCATTAAGTGGATTAACGATACAGAAACTTCTTTTAATAAGCTTTCCTGATATGCAATGTATGGCTGAATAAATTGCCTAAAATAACAATCCCTGATGCAATTTTTATTGCTTTTACTGCAGATTTAAGCTGATCTGGTTCGATGCTTACCTGAATTACAGGCACCATTCATTAATAGTATTTTTTGCTTACTTCACCATTCCTGTCCTGGTAAAACCACTCGCTTGATCTTGAACCGTTATCCAATGAACCTCCTTCTTTTTTATCACCATTTTCATAAAAATACTTCCCATATCCATCTTCCATGCAATGTTTGAAAACACCTTCCGCTTTCACAATTCATTCTGGTATTAAAAACATATTTCACTTTTTGATTTTGTATATTCGCAAATTATTTAAATAAATTGATATGAAAAGGTCGTTCAGAAACTTCAACAAAATGCTCCTTCCTTTTATGATGATTTTTCTATCCTTGCTTCTGACTTCATATACACCACCTGCCTCCCAAAAAAAGGTAAGGAAAGTGAAGGTGGTAATCAGTAATGGAGAATTAAAAATAAATAAGAATGAATTTATTCATCCATGGTCATTCAAGCTCTTTATGGAGGCATTGGGAGAACACAACCGCGTTGATCCGGGTGTAAATGATATCTACACTTACGATAAGCTGGGGATCATCCTGTACAAAAATCCAAAATCTGATGAAGTGACTGATTTTAATATATACCTTGGCAGTGACCCGGATGAGGATTACGATTTTATTCCAACCGGATTATTTAAAGATAACTTAAACATTGATGGGATTAAAATAACAAGCAAAACAAGCCTGGCGAAAGTCAAGAAAGCTTTACCGCAATATGCTTTTAATCAATCCGTAATTGGAGCTTACCGGGGCGAATACAATAAGCTTTATATTTATATCCAATTTGATCCTACAGAAGAAAATATTTATTGGCTGTCTTTTGGTATCAAAGACTAAAAACTCTTTTTAATCCTTAGAAACACAAAAGTTCCCTTGCCTCCGGCAGCAGCATCACTAAAGAATGATTGTGCTACCAAGGAGAAGTCTAAATTCTCAGCAAGCGAATAGCTAATGGTTGGACCTACAAATAGGGATTTGTCATTCGGACTGTACATAGCGGATACAGATCCATATAAAAGAGGAGTAATCGGGTATGAAAGCATGCCCATAACAGACCACCTGGTCAAAGACAGATTTTTGGAGCTTAAGTCCATAAAATAAAACTCATTCAGGTTAAAATCCCCTTTCTCTTTTCCTTTGCTGTTATACAAAACTTCCGTTTGCACCATCAGGGAGTTTTTAAAGGTATAGTCGTAGCCTAAGCTTGCCAGGAACGCACCAGTGGTGTCTGAAAGATTATCTTTAGGCTGGAAAAAACTGCATTCCCCACGTAAGCCTCCCTTAAGCAATGGACCGCTCCATCCTGCACCCACTACCAGGTCTTCCTCATTCAGCATTCCTCCAAGAAATTGCATATCATAACCCCATTTATTGAACCGATACATGCCTGCTGCTGTAATCCGGTCATTGTAATCTGCTTTTACAGCTATCTCAACAAGAGATGTCATTCCTGTATAATATTGTAGCCTGACAGCATCACTTCCCGGTTTTTCTTCATAATCAAAATCAAAAAATGAATAGGTATTGAATAAATCATTTGGATTCCAGGCAAAGGTAAGCGCCCAATTAATGCGTTGTCGTCCAATCCTCAACTGTAATTTATTGCGGGTATAATCAATCCATGCCCTGTCGATACTGGAGTGCAAAAGAAATGATTTCTCGTTGATCAGCAGATCAGACATATCCAGGAAACCTTTTTCGTCATCCACTATTTTTGCATAATCAGGAATATTTTTTACAAAATCACCATACATAAAACGATTTCTCATTTCGATATCCAGCGTAAGTGATTCTGACATATACCATTTAAAGTTGAGCCGGTTATGGATCAGATTATCGCTCATCCAATCCCCATCTACTTCGGTGAATAATATGGATTGCATATCTTTTACATAACCATTCAATCTCCAGTTTTTTTGTTTCTTCTGGGCAACGCAATTGAATGATAAACTGAAGAAGATCAGTAAAAATGATATGTATAAAGCTTTCATGGTCAAACGCATTAATGATTCAAAATTCAAATTGAATTACTAAACCTGTACATCCGATTTTATCATTCCATCGTCCAGGGTGATTACCCTGCGTGCTTTATCGACTACCCTTTGATCGTGTGTTGAAAAAATAAAAGTGATATGCTCTTCCCGGTTCAGTTTTTCCATGATCTCCAATAAATTGGCTGCTGATTTGGAGTCCAGGTTGGCAGTTGGTTCATCTGCCAAAATAAACTTCGGTTTGGAAGCCAGGGCTCTTGCCACCGCTACTCGTTGTTGTTGACCACCTGAAAGCTTATTAGGACGAACATTCAGTTTGTCAGCTAAATCAACTGCTTCAAGCAATTCCTTAGTTCTGAGTTCACGATCATGCTTTGACCGGCCTTGTAAATGCATAATGAATTCAACATTTTCCTTTGCCGTTAATACCGGGATCAGGTTATAAGCCTGGAAGACAAAACCAATATGATTCATCCTGAAATTAATCTTCTTCCTGTTCGAAAGTTCATTAATATTTACTGAATCAATCATAATTTCACCTTCGGTGGGATCATCCAAACCACCCAGCATGTTCAAAAAAGTAGTTTTACCTGAACCGGAAGGTCCGACAACTGCAGCAAATTCACCCTCTTTAAAATTTAAGTCTACTCCCCTGACCGCATGCACAGGGTGTGTATCCTGATCGTAAATTTTGTGGAGTTTTTTAACTTCTATGATATTCATTTTTCTGATTTTTATTCTTTAATTAAAACTTTTTATTCTGTTCTGATTGCATCAGATGGATTTAGTCTCAGGGCCTTAAATGCAGGGTAAAGAGATGAAAATATTCCTGTAAGAATAACCAATATAATAATCGGCACAATCATCCCGTAATCAAATTCAGGATAGATAATAGCAGCAAAACCCATGGCCTCAAGACCCTCACCCCAAATAGACATGTCCAGACCGTTTTTCCGGAAAAAAATGTAAATTAAGTATCCTAATATGATTCCAAAAACACCCCCGGTTAAGGTCAAAAATATGGATTCCAGCATCAGCATTGAAAACACTCTTACTTTATTCATTCCCACCGCCATTAGCATTCCAATTTCCTTAACTCTTTCCAAAACGGCCATCAGCATGGTGTTAATAATTGCAAAACACAAAGCAAAAAGAATAATGATGATAATGATATACATATATACCCCCATTAAATCATCCATATAACCCATTTCAGGACTTAAGTCTTTCCAGTTCTCAGTAAGCAGATCCGGATTTATGGCAGCTATTATTTCTGTCATTTCCTCCAGATCCAGTTTATCAGGTAATACAATAGCAATTTCGTGTGCCTTCCCAGGCTCCAGTCCAATAAGGGTAGCTAAATCATGATTCTTCACAAAGACGGTCGATCCGTCAAAACCTGTATTTGATGTTTTATATATTCCTGCAACGCGGAAAGCACCACTTGTAATATTGCCATCCTGATCCTGAATAGTCAATATTATTTTGTTCTTGATAGAAACATCCAGTTTGTCAGCCAGCTTTTTACCGATAACTACAGGGTTTCTGCCAGCATCTGCAAAATAAGTTCCTTCTATGATCTTTTTGTTGATGTCAGAAACCTTCATTTCAATCTCAGGATCAATGCCTTTAATCATAACACCAGTTCCTGTTTCAGCTGAAGCAACCATTGAATTTATCACCATACGCTTGCTTAGTTTGATATCTTCATCCAGGTACTTTATTTCTTTCATGATGGGATCAGGATCCTCAATAAAATACCTGAACTCATAATTTTCCTTGAATTCAGGATGATGTATTTGTATATAACTTAATTCAGTAAGTAAAACAGCATCCATACGCTGCCCCATCCAGCCTTTCATGAATGCCGATGAAAACACACCAGACATCAGCCCCAGACTGACAGCGATTATCACCACTGAACTTCTTAGCTTATTACGCCATACATTTCGCCATGCGATAGACCAAATCATATCATTTTATTTAATCATTTATGCTAGTTTTCTTCTTGTATTTAAACTCCACTTCTAATCATTTTCATTATTTACAAATCAATTTGCTAATGGTTAATAAATTAACTCCTAAGTGCATTTATTACTTTTAGCCTGCCCAGGTAATAAATGGGATAAATAGCAATTACAGCCGTGAAAACAAAAATAGTAATGGCTTGATTTAAAAATACAGAAGGTGCCATTGAAAAGTACATGACCGGCTCAAAGCCATATTCAATGATTGCATCTGCAGATTTTCCGCTTAATGGGATAGGATTTTTGTAAAAATACCAGATCACTGGCAGGCTTCCGATAACACCTACAATGGTTCCAACAAATCCTATTAATATCGTTTCCAAAAAAACCACTGTTTTAAGCTTGAATTTTTGCATTCCCACTGCAATGACAACTCCAAATTCTCTTTTTCTTTCCGACATCATCATCATGATGGTGCCCAGGATACCAAAAGCAATGACCAGGTATAAAATCCCTTTAAAGATAACGGCAGTTTGCCGGTCGCTTTCAATTTGCTGCACCAGTACTGGTTGCATTTCTTCCCAGTTCATTACCTCATATTCATTTGTATTTATACTTTTTATTAAACTATGCTGGATTTTAGGAATTTTAGCATAATCATCCACCATAATGACAAATGAAGTCAATAATCCTTCTGCCGAATAAAACATCTGGCATTGTCCAATACTCATGAATACAAGCATTTTATTAAACTCCGGGTTTGGATGCTTAATGATTCCTCTGATGGGGAATTTACCTGCTGCACTGACTCCGTGATAACCCTGTCCGAGCATCACCAGGGTATCATTCAGATTTAGTTTGAGATATTTTGCCAATCCTGCGGAAAGCAATACACCTTCATCGTTCTGATCAAGGTAAACCCCTTCCACCAGCTTGGATTTTACTTTGGTTACCTGATTTTCGCGTTCCGGATCAATTCCAAGAACCATGACACCCTTGGTCAGATTTTCTGATGATGCCAGTGAAAAAGACTCTATCCTGGGTGTATAAAAATTAATATGATCCGAACTTTCAAGTGCATCAATAAGAGAATCATTTATTCTGAGAGAATTGTTTAACCTCTGATTTTCCCAGTAACCATCCTTATGAACCTGAATGGCCCCGGAATAAAACTTGACTGCCATATCCACCATGCCATCATATGAACCCTCCTGCATAGATTTCATTAATGCCGATAATAACACGGCTATAAAAATGGAAGAAACAGTTATAATTGTCCTTCTCTTATTCCTCCAGAGATTCCGCCAGGCTAATTTCATGTAAGTTTTCATCTAATTAATTTATTGCCACCAAGACACCAAGACACTAAGTTTCACAAAACTAATCTTGTAATTCCATCTTTAATTAGTGGCACATTAAAGTTTATAACAAATCCTAATCGTCTATTTGTAAGTTTTAAATGACTCAATACCTGAGCCTTCCAGACTGGATTTACAATTTCAATTGCTTTAATTTCACAAATCACTAAATCCTCAATCAACAGGTCTAATCGCAATCCTTCGTCAAACTCAATTCCATCATATACAACTGGCAAATAAACCTGTCGCTGAACAGAACATCCCATTTTAATTATCTCATGTGTCAGCGCAATTTCGTATACCTTTTCAAGCAATCCCGGACCCAGTTCTTTATGTACTTTGTAAGCAGAATTGACAATTACTTTAGCAATTCTTTCTTCCTGATCAGATAATGCTTTATACTTCATCTTTTCTTTGTGATCCTTTGTGACCTGGTGCCTTAGTGGCTATTCTAACGAATCCGTTTCATATTTTGTTGAGAAAAGAAATCATCATCCAGCGGCTCATTAAACTTCATATCCAGGATATTCAGTATCGTTTTTTCACCCCTTTTACCGACCGGAATGATTTCTATTTTTGTCGGTATCTGCCGATCTCCAAAATCCTTAATATCATAGGCTTGCTCCACATTTACAAGATCTCCATTTTCGTCATAATACTCAGAAGCCCACATATCATAGCCTTCTACAGTGATCCAACTTATAATTTCTCCCCATACTACAGGCGCTTCAGGTTTAGGAATCAGCTCCAATTTGAAACAAATTACATCACGCACTTTTGCTTTTCCAAGCAATTTATGTTCATAATCTTTGATTATAGAGGATTGTTCCACTAGATCATCATTATTAAAATCCGAGCCCATCCAACTTTGCATCATCATGCTGGGTGGCAATTTGATCATGCGGTCGATACTCGGCATCCAGTTCCACATTTCTTTGCCCCGTTTTAAAAATACCTGCCCTTTTTCCTTCACCGGAGCTGTAATATATATCATAAAATATTCAGATCCTTTCGACCAGGTTTTCATTTCCACGGTCCGTGTCCATCCTTTTCTTATAATGGTCATCGACATTTCACCATAGCTGCTCTCGCCCCTGTGTTTTTCGTCTGCTTTTGTTATAATCTCCAATGCTGTTTGTGCAATTGATCCTGATGAAGAAACTGCAAAAACGATTAGAATCAATACTATCTTTTTCATTCTTTCTGGTTTAAATCTATCTATATAAACTTTTTACTTTCTCTTTAATGTCTTCCAGCGGGAAATGGCCTGGATCGATTATATAATTAATGGCCAGTCCATCCATCACAGCAGCAAAAAATACAGCTTCCCTGTGTGGTTTTTCATAGCCACTTTTCTCAAAATAGGTCATGAGCATTTTATAAAGAGGTTCAAGCATTTCTTCATACTTCTGAATGACTATTTCAAATACGGAAGGTCGTAAAAGCATGGTGTAAAATAATTTCCAAAAATCAAAGTTGTCATGTATCATATCAAAAGCATTGTCAATAAATTGCAATAGCTCATGTTTTTCCAAAACACCATCATGATTGGGATCAAAATTTTCTGTAAAATGTTTGAAACTGTCACTTATAATCTTTTCAAGTAAATCTTTTTTACCGCTAAAATAATTGTACATCAATCCTTTTGAAATACCTGCTGATGATGCAATCTGGCTAATAGAGACATGATGAAAACCATGCTTGGCAAAAAGTGCTAACGCGGTTTCCATAATTAAGAGTCTCTTTTCTTCTCTTATCTCATTCAATTGCTCTTCAGTTCGTGGCATTGCATTTAATTTATGACTGAACGGTCGGTCAAAGGTAAAAATATATTTTTCAATGCACCAAATATTTTTTAAAAAAATTTCAAAGCAGGATTTCATCCACTAATGCAAACAGGATACGTTTACTTTTATCCAGTTAAGCAATATTTTTTATCTTTGAGAAAAACTGAAAATGAAAATAATCCCTATTATTTATGCTCTTCTATTACTCTGTTATTATGGAAAAGCACAGGTAGAATGGCAAAAACATGCCGCTAATCCCGTATTGTCAAAAGGAGCTTCTTCATTTGAAGCCATTGCACTGGGGCAACCCGTGGTTTTATTTGAACAGGATACGATTAAAATGTGGTATGCTGCAGTTGGCACTGATATGAAAGCCCGGATCTCCTATGCCTGGTCATTGGATGGAATCAACTGGAATAAGATTAACAATGCCACTCCTGTTTTTGATGTCGGTTTAAGCGGAAGCTGGGATAGCGGGTGGCTGGATGCACCTGAAGTGGTGCATGGACCTGAAGGATATAAATTATACTATTATGGAGATGTTAAACAGCAGGGTCCCGAAATCAGTTCAGCTTATGGACTCGCGACTTCCCCGGACGGGATTAACTGGACCCGTCATGCTTCCAACCCTGTTTTCTCTAAAGCCGACAGTGCCAAATGGGATGGAAAATGGATAGAATCCCCTGCCGTTTTGTATGATGAAAAAAGCGGGCAGTATATGATGTGGTATAGCGGGGTTGGCTGGAACTGGCTCATTCATATTGGTCTGGCTACTTCTCCTGATGGTATTACATGGACACGCCACCCAAACAACCCGATCATTTCACTGGGACCTTCAAAAAGTTTTGATGACATGTGGATGGCAGTTCCTTCCGTCATTAAAACGAACAATACATTTGAAATGTGGTATTCAGGATTTTCATCCATCTCGGCTTTTGATACATTGCGAATTGGATATGCAACATCTGTAGATGGAATTAATTGGACGAAACATAAAGACAATCCTGTTTATGACAGGTTTTATTCCCCTTTCGACACATTGAATGATCAAGATGGTCCATGGGCTCCTGATGTGATTTTCGATTCAACTAAAAACACCTACCTGATGTTTTATGAAGGGACAAGCGGGATACAACTAGCCGCATCTCCAAAGACTGTTTCAATTCCTGCAGTAGATCCCGAATGCTCCTCATTTCATATTGACCCCAATACATCTGAAAATGGTCAGATTCTCAGAATTGAAAATAAAACAGGCAGCACATACACACTTATTGTGCTTAATGCAAAAGGTCAAATTGTTTACTGCAGTGAGAATATATCTTCACAATATCATCAGGTTTCGTGTTCAATCCTTTCCAGTGGCGTATATTTCGCAAGATTAATGAGCTCAAATAATCAGCAAACTTTCCAAATTATCAGATAAATGAGTGATGTCAGGATAATAGACACGGATGTTAGCAATATCCATAATTTTTCTATGTGTGGATACAAATATGTCAAGCATGAAGGCTATAAAAGAAAGCTGGCATGGAATAAACAGCAGTTTGACCAGGGTATGAAATACAAGGTCTTATACTCAAAACAAGATGGTGCTGTGGGTGCTATTGAATATATTCCGGGAGAATTTTGCTGGCGACCTATTAATGCAATGGGATATTTTTTCATCCATTGCATCTATATTATGAAAAAACTTTACAAAGAATTGGGTTATGGTCAGAAATTACTGGATGCTTGCTTATCGGATGCCAGGAAACAAAAAAAAGCTGGTGTGGCAGTTCTTGTGAGGAAAGGCAGCTGGATGGCAAATAAATCTCTATTTATTAAAAACAGATTTAAAGTAATTGAAAAAACTACTCCCGATTTTGAACTATTAGCACTCAAGTTCAATGACACTTTTCCACTGCCTTCTTTTAAAGATCATGGTTTTGGGAACAGCCAGAGTGACAGAGGACTGGTAATTTATTACTCAGACCAGTGTCCATACATTGCAAAATCAGTAAAAGAAATCTCAGAGATTGCACGTGATTTATTTGGGATCAAAGCTTCCTTAGT
>JADHTG010000016.1 GCA_016776505.1 Bacteroidota bacterium | reverse complement strand
TGTGTGGAGAAGAAACAGCATTGATTAAATCGATCGAAGGCCAAATGGGACAACCCAGGCAACGCCCTCCTTATCCTGTCAATAAAGGCTTATGGGGTTGTCCTACATCCATCAATAATGTAGAAACCTTTGCCAATGTGCCCATAATCATCAGTGAGGGTGCCAGGAAATACAAAGAGATTGGTGTTCCGGGAAACAGGGGAACCAAGATATTTTCCCTGGTAGGTAAGATCAAAAATACTGGATTGGTAGAGGTACCGCTAGGTACAACAATCCACAAAGTAGTATATGATATTGGCGGAGGATCGCCTGATAAAACAAAAATAAAAGCGATTCAAACCGGGGGACCTTCAGGTGGTTGTATTCCTGAAAATATGTTTGACTTGCACATTGATTATGAAAGCTTATCTGAAGTGGGATCCATCATGGGTTCTGGAGGTATGATCGTAATGGACGACAACACTTGCATGGTAGATGTTGCAAGATATTTTACCAACTTTCTCCAGGAAGAATCCTGTGGGAAGTGTTCTACATGCAGGGAAGGTACACAGCAGATGAACAATATCCTTGATAAAATAACAAAAGGATACGGGGAGAATGAGGATATTGAATTGCTTCAGGAGCTTGGACAGGTTATTAAGGATGCATCCATGTGCGGGCTCGGACAAACAGCTTCCAATCCCGTACTTGCTACTTTGCGTTATTTCATGAAAGAATATGAAAACCATATTGTAAAGAAAAAATGCGATGCAGGTGTATGCAGGGAAATTGTTTCCTCACTTTGTCAATATACTTGTCCGATTGGCACAGAAGCATCCGTGTATACAGCATTAATTGCCCAGGGAAAATTTAATGAAGCACTTGAAATTATTAAAAAAGATAATCCTCTGTCTTCAGCACTATCCAGAGTATGCAATCATCCCTGTGAAAATAAATGTCAGGCGGGCCAGGGAGACGATCCAATTGCCATCAGGAATTTGAAAAGATTTGCCACTGATTACGGTTTGAAAAATAACCTAATGACTGAGGTTCAAAACTCAGTGGAACCTAAAGGGATCAAAGTAGCCATTGTAGGTTCCGGTCCAGCAGGTTTAGCCTGTGGATTTTCCCTTTCTCAGATGGGATATGAGGCCACCATTTTTGAAAAGGAATCTGTTGAGGGAGGTATGTTGGCTTTAGGTATTCCTGAATACAGGCTGCCACGAAATATATTAAAAGCCGATATTGATTATGTCAAGAGTGCCGGAGTTCGAATAAAAACAAACTCAGCACTTGGAACAGATTTTAACATGGATGATCTATTTAAGCAGGACTTTAAAGCTATCTTCATTGCCACTGGTGCTTATAAATCATTAAAAATGAGAATCCCCAATGAAGATATTGATGGAGTTATTCCGGGTATGAACCTGCTCAAGGATATCAATCTTGGTAAACCTGTTCAAATTGGTAAGAAAATAGGCATTATTGGAGGTGGTAATTCAGCCGTGGATGCAGCCAGAAGTGTCCTGCGATTGGAGAAACCCGAGAGCGTTACCATTTTTTATCGCAGAACGATTGATGAAATGCCTGCCTATAAAGAAGAAATCGAAGACGCCCTGCTGGAAGGAATTAGAATAGAGTTTTTAACTGCACCAAAGAAATTAGTTGCTAAGAACGATAAACTTAGTGCATGCGAATTCATGCGTATGCGCATGGGCAATGTGGACGAGTCGGGCAGGAAAAGACCGATTCCCATCGAAGGATCTGAATTTACTGTGGAACTGGATACATTAATAGTCTCCATCAGCGAATCTCCTGATACATCCTGTCTGGAAAAAGAAAAAATTGAGTTAACAAAATGGGAAACTATCCAGGTTAATCCTGAAACTTTTGAAACCAACCGCTATGGTGTTTTTGCTGGCGGGGATGTTGTAACGGGGCCAAATACCGTGGTGGATGCAGTTGCTTCCGGAAAAATTGCTGCACAGTCAATTAACCAGTACCTGAATGGAGAGGAAATTAAGAGAGATTATTCCCTGACCAGACCTTCCATCTATCCCGAACCGATTGAATTAACCGAAGAGGAAGCAGAAAACTTATTAACAGCGAAACGACCTAAACCAAAGCAATTATCTCTTGATAAGAGAAATAATAACTTTCATGAGGTGGAATTGGCATTGACAAAAGAACAAGCAGTGCAAGAAGCCAAAAGATGCTTGCGCTGCGAACTGGAAACTGAAGATGGTAAACAGTTTATGAAAGAATTAAAAGAAAGCGTAAAAGAAACAGAGGAGGTATAGTATTATGTCTGATATAAATATTGATGGAATAACAATAGAAACTCAAAAAGGATGGACAATTCTTGAGGCATCGAAGTTTCTTGGATTGGAAATTCCAACCTTATGCCACAATGAAGGCCTTACACCATGGGGTGGTTGCCGTTTATGCGTGGTTGAAATTGGAGAAGGTTCTAACTCAAAATTAGTTTCTTCATGTACATATCCTGCTGAAGATGGATTAACAGTCCGCACCAGCTCTAAACGTGTTATTAAAACCAGGAAAATGATACTTGAGTTGTTGATAGCACAATGTCCTACATCAAAAGTTTTGCAGGATTTAGCAGCCAGAATGGGACTGGACCAGGTCAGATTTGAATCGAAATGGGATAAATGTATCTATTGCGGCTTATGTGTCAGGATGTGTGAGGAGCAGATGGTTGCGAGCGCGATTGGTTTTATAAACCGGGGAAATAACCTTAAAATAAATACTCCATTCAACTTAAATTCTGATGAATGTCGAAGGTGTGGCGCATGTATTTATATCTGTCCTGCATGCACCTTGAGATGTGAAGGAGCTGATCCGACCGCTGTACTTTGCGGAAGATGTGAAAATTCACTCCAGCCTACCTGTATTGAATTAAATGACAATCATAATTGCTGGATGGGATTGAAAGGAGATTGCGGAACATGTGTATCAATTGAAAATGAAATAGAAAAAAATTAAAGTGTATTAATAAAACTTAAATAATTAAATTATGAGTTTAACGAAGATAAATGCTACAGCAGCAACATTGACCAAAAACAGAACTGAAGACTCGGTGGTTCCAACCAGCGGTATGTGTGTAACCTGCATTGATGGTTGTATTGGCATGTGTGAAATTGGCAAATCGGCCTATCGCGGACATGAAGTTATTTATCCACAACCCTTTGGAATAATAACCAGTGGAGGTGAAAAAAATTACCCTGTTGATTATTCACATTTTAATATTCTTAGTGGTGTAATTGGTGCCAAAGGAATCGAAGCGGATAGCGACAAAGCAATTTTTCCAAATGTTAATCTGGAAGTCAACTTCGGACATGATAAAGGTTTGAAGTTTAAACTGCCCTTTATGATACCCGGAATTGGCTCAACGAATATCGCAAAAAACAACTGGGAAGGGCTTGCCATAGGAACTGCCCTGGCAGGCACAGGTTTAACCATTGGTGAAAATGTGGTAGGTATGGATCCCGAAGCTGTATTTAAAAATGGGAACATAGTTGACACCGTTGACCTTAAAAGAAGAGTTAAGCTCTTTACTGATAATCAGATAGATGGATATGGAGCAATCGTTGTTCAATCGAATGTGGAGGATACCCGATTGGGAGTCCAGGAATATGCATTAAAAGAATTAGGTGTTCAATGTGTTGAATTGAAATGGGGACAGGGAGCAAAAAACATTGGTGGAGAGGTAAAAATAAAAGACCTGAAAAAAGCACAATTGCTTTATGAGCGGGGTTATGTGGTTTTGCCTAATCCAACTGAACCTCATGTAATTAAAGCTTTTGAAAGTGGTGCATTTACAGAATTTGAACGTCATTCAAGAGTGGGAATGGTTACTGAAGAAGGCTTTGCACAACGTGTAGAAGAACTTCGAAGCGCAGGTGCAAAATACATCTTCCTGAAAACCGGGGCATATGGTCCTGCTGACCTGGCAAGAGCCCTGAAATTTGTATCAAAATACAAACTGGATCTTTTGACAATTGACGGAGCAGGTGGAGGAACAGGCATGAGTCCATGGAGAATGATGAATGAATGGGGCGTTCCTCCTGTTGAATTACATTCGTTAACCTATCGTTATGCCAAGCAACTGACAGACAAAGGTGAACATTTACCCGCATTAGCCTTTGCAGGAGGTTTTACTTTTGAGGATCAAATATTCAAAGGGCTTGCAGTAGGTGCACCATTTGTTAAACTGATAGGCATGGCAAGAGCACCGATTGCCGCAGCAATGGTTGGTAAAACAATTGGCAATGCAGTTAAGAACCATCAAACTCCTGTATATGTGGAACGATTTGGGAATTCTATCGATCAGATATTTGTAACTGCCAATGAATTGCGTAATAAACTGGGCAATACAACATTTGAAAAATTACCAACAGGTGCTATCGGTTTATATACCTATTATGAAAGACTTGCACAGGGATTAAGGCAACTTATGGCCGGTACAAGAAAATTTGGTTTGCCATATATCTCCAGGGATGATTTAGCCTCATTGACAAAGGAAGCAACTGAAATAAGCGGAATACCCTATATTATGGACTATCAAAAAGAAGAAGCTGAAAAAATACTTATGTCAAAATAAATATAAATGATTTACATTCTTTTCAATGTAGGTTAACTCAGAAAAAAAATGCCACAAATAGCTCAAAACTCAAGGAAATCACAAAGATTCACTAACCTTGTTATCTTTTATTAATATTCTTGATGTTTATAAGTCTTGTGGCATTTTTAAATTTTTCTCTGTGTGTTCAAATATCGAATTTTCAATATACGTTAATTAGAAGTGTTTTTATAAATCCTCGTGAAAAAACAAATGAAAATAAAAGAGCATAAGGAATATTCAAAAGAAGGAATATTGCAGGTTTCCGGACAGTATAATTTACAGGGAATTAAGACGGGTATTTGGACAGAATATTATGCAAATGGGGAAATCTCCTCAGTAGAATTATATCAGGATGGAAAACTTCATGGTAACTACAAATCATTTCATAAAAACGGCCATATTTGGGCTACAGGAAAATACAATCACGGTTGCAAAGAAGGAAAATTTGAATTATATGACCAGGATGGAAACTTAATTCTAATCCAGCAATATTGCAAGGATACAATTGTTGAATCAGCAGTCAGCCATCATTGATTCCGGACTAATAAAGAACATAAGCTTTGTTATATTTTTTATCAAAATGCATTAATTGTAATGCTCCTTAAACTTCTCCAATTCTTTTCTTAAATACCAGTTCACCGCTGCCGGGGACAGTCTCAGTAAAATGGCCTGAAGTTTTCCCAATACCGTCAGGGTTACTTTTTTCTTTCGTTTGATAATGGCTTTTGCGATTGAAAGTGCTGCATCCTCCCGGCTTGTGGGTTTTTTATTATTCAGTTGTTTTATAGGGACATAATTCCCAATTGCAGAAAGTACTTTTTTGTCCTTTTCATTTTCAACAAAACCCAAATAAATGATCCCGATGTGAATATTGTCGGCTTTGTGCTCAGTGTGAAGTGATTGTGCAAAAGCAGTAAGCCCCATTTTTGTTACACTATAATTAGATTGTCCCGGCATTCCAACTTTTCCGCCTAAACTTGAAATAAATACAATGCTTCCTTTGGAATTAATAATATGCGGAAGTGCATGGATGGTCGGGAAAATACTGCCCAATAAATTAACATCTATTATATGCCTCCAGGCTTCAGTACTTATGTCTTCTACTAAACCCCTGCTCGAAATACCTGCATTATTGATCAGGATATCCAATTTCCCAAAATGATCAACATTTGCTTTTATTAATGTGGTGCAATCCTCCTCTTTTGAAACATCCGCAGCAATAGAAATGCAAGCAATTCCGATGGCTTTCAATTCCTTTAATGTTTTTTGAAGTGCAGTTTCATCCCTTCCATTCAAACATATTTTTGCCCCTTGCTGCCCAAGCAAAATGGCAGTCGCTTTTCCAATGCCTTTACTCGATCCGGTAATGCAAACTACTTTATTTTCAAAAAAACTCAAATTCATTTTAAGCGGGATAAGATATCTTCTGATGCAAATAACAAAGATAGGTAGATTTAGTAATGCATCTTTCAGCAGCCATGTGATGCCTTACTACCTGTTTTAATAATCTAAAAATTAACGAAAAAAGCATTGAGCAATTATATAATTTATCCCGATATTCGGATAAAATAAAAATCCATGAAAAAGTTACTTCTTTTGTCCATAAGTCTGTTCTTTTGCTTAACCAGCCTTTTTTCGCAATATTGGGAAGACCTGACCAGCCTCGCAAATCCACCTAATCTGCCACAGATGGTTGCATGTGATGGAAAAATCTATGTAGTTTCCGGAAGGGAAAACAACCAGGCTCCTGCTACTTGGGAATATAACCCGGCTAGCGATCAATGGACTGAAAAAGCGAAAATACCGCAAGCTTGTTTTTGGTCGACCGCTGTTAGTGTGAATGGGAAAATTTATGTAATGGGCGGAGGACAGCCTTATCCGGGAAAGAGTTATAACTTGATTTATGATCCCAAAACAGATAGCTGGTCTGCGGGTGCCGATCTGCTTACACCAAGGATGTACCATAGTTCAGCTTCTGTCAATAATAAAATTTACCTGATTGGAGGTCAAAACGGAGATGGAACCACGGAGTGGTATTTTGATGAATACGATCCTGCGCTGGATAGCTGGACACGAAAAAGTCCAAGCCCTCGAAATGGTGCATGGTATTGCGGAGCAGTGGGAATTGGCGATTATTTCTACCGAATAGCCGGAGGCGGAAGCTCATTGGCACTCACTCGCGATTATTTTGACCGCTATGAGGTCAGCACGAATACCTGGACAGATATGGGTCATTTCAGGATTCCCTTGCATGCACCTGCTGCTGTAAATTACCAGGGCAAAATTATACTGATGGGTGGATATTCCTATACTGATTATCGGGACACTATTTATGTTTATGATCCGGCAATTGATGCCTGGGATAGGATGGAATTCAAACTCCCTCAACCCAGGTCCTACCATAAAGCCGCTGTCATTGATGATTGCATTTATGTCTATGGAGGACAGGATGCCTCTGTTGCCGGTACTTTAATCAGGCATTGTGACCCTTACTTAGGTGTAGGAAAAACTGCTATTGATGATATGGAATTAATTATCTATCCCAATCCTGTAAAGGATCATGTTGGCATTAATATAAATTCTGTTGAAAATACCTTAGGTGATTTTTTGATTATGGATATGATTGGGAAAGCAATGATTCGTAAAACAGAAATGATCCGGGCAGGAAACAATCAAATTGATATTCATGCAGCGAATCTGTCTGAAGGAATGTACATATTAAATATGACCATTGGGGATAAACTCATAAGTAAAAAGCTGGTCAAATAGATTTTCTGATTCATCCTTAATAATGGATTGCGTTGTAGTTTGCATTCCTGCAATCCTGGGAGATCGCCTTACATCACCTCATCATACCTGAAGCATTCCCTGCTATGATCATTCACCATTCCTGCAGCCTGCATAAAAGCATAACAAATGGTGGAACCGACAAATTTAAATCCTCGTTTTTTCAAGTCCGCACTCATGGCATCCGACTCAAGCGTTTTGGCTGGAATTTGATCCATTTCCTTCCAGCTGTTCTTTATTGTTTTTCCTTTTGTAAACTGCCAAATGTATTGATCAAAAGTGCCAAATTCTTTTTGGATTTCTATAAACGATATTGCATTTGTAATGCTTGCATGAATTTTCAACTTATTCCTGATGATGCCGGTATCTTCCAACAACTCATTAATCTTATTTTGACCGTATTTAGCTATTTTATGATAATCGAAATGATCGAATGCTTTTCTAAAATTTTCACGCTTTTTAATGATGGTCATCCAGCTTAAACCAGCCTGGAAAGCATCTAAGATCATAAATTCAAAAAGCTTCTTATCATCATGCAAAGGAACGCCCCATTCCCTGTCGTGATAATCCATCATAAGCGGGTGATCCAGACACCATTTACACCTTTTCTTCATTTATTAATATATTAATTCCATGTTATTAACAATTTTCCCCCAACAAACATAATAGAAAAATTATATACCTGAATTTGCTTATTTTTATCCTTTCAGATATACTCATAATCCTTTAAAGAATTAGTAAACACAAATGAAAAAAATCGGATTTGACACGGACAGGTATTTAAACGAACAAACAAATAAAATTCATGAAAGAGTAAACCAATTTGAAAAGCTATACCTGGAATTTGGAGGCAAATTATGTTATGATCTTCACGCTTCAAGAGTTCTTTCAGGTTATCGGGCAACTGCAAAAGTTGATTTGTTAAAAAAACTGGGAGATATTGATATTTTATATTGCATCAGCTCGAAAGATATTATCAGGGGTCGGGTAAGAAGAGATTTTGGCCTTACTTACGCCAACCAGACCTTTAAGGATATTAGTGATATCAGAGAATTCGGACTGCAGGTTTCAGCTGTTGTCATTACCCGGTATCAAGGTGAATCAAGCATTGATCAGTTCAAAAATAAGCTCGAAAACTATGGAATAAAGGTGTATATCCAAACAGAGATTGAAGGCTACCCAAATGACCTGGAAAAAGTCCTGAAAGGCTATGACAATCAACCTTACATTGAAACCAGTAAAAAACTTACAATCATTACGGGTGCTGGAGGAGGATCGGGTAAAATGGCTGTTGCATTAAGTCAAATTTATTATGAAAGAAAAAGAGGAATTAAAACAGGATTTGCTAAGTTTGAAACATTCCCGATCTGGAATTTAGAATTAAACCATCCGGTCAATGTGGCCTATGAAGCGGCAACAGCCGATATGCTGGACGTAAACCTGGTGGATCCGTTTCACCAGGAAGCCTATGGCAAAGTAGCTATTAATTATAACCGGGATGTGGAAAATTTCACCATACTTCATAACCTCATGAAAATTATCACAGGTGAGCTGGAGGCATTCGGATATCGCTCTCCGACTGATATGGGTGTCAACATGGCGAAAGAAGGAATCATTGACGATGAAATATGCAAAGCGGCGGGAAAAGAAGAAATATTGCGGAGGTACTTCAGGTATTATCGTGAAAAGATTGAAGGAATTGAAAGCCAGGAAACAATAGATCAGATGCATTGGATCATGGAAAAGGTGGGAGTAAAACCAGAGGATAGAAAGGTGGTTGAAAGTGCTCAAAATGCTTCAAATAAAGGAGCTGGTTTTGATGGTGTCAGCTGTGGGGCAGCCATCCAGCTGACTAATGGAAAAATCATTACAGGGAAGAATTCTGAACAATTTCATGCTGAATCAGCGGTCCTGTTGAATGCGATCAAAGAGTTATCAAAAATACCTGATGAAATTGATCTGCTGAGTCCTGAAGTGATCAAAAGCATCACTGAATTAAAATACAGTCTGCTCAACAGGAAAGGAAGTTCTCTAAATGTGAACGAAACATTAATCGCATTAGCGATGAGCAGCTCTACAAATCCGGCGGCAAAACATGCATTGAAAAAGCTGAGTAGCCTGGAAAACTGCGAAATGCATTTAACACATCTTCCCTCACCTGGTGATGAGGTTGGTCTGATTCGCCTGAAAATGAATGTGACCACTTCCGCTAAAATTTCTTCCATTCCGAATTTCCAATAACACATGTGATTTATAGTCCAGATAACACATCTTCTTTGGCTGCATTGATGCATACCAAGAATTTTAAAGTTGAAAATTCTATTGATTCCTGTTATTAAATACCTCTCTCAACGAATAGCAATAAAAAAGGGAGACTTATGCCTCCCTTTTCACAGATTTAATCAAATTATATTATTCTGATTCTGGCATGAGGACTATTCTAATATATCGGTCTGTATCAATATATTTATTAGAGAATGTTTTCATATCCTCCACAGTAATGCCTTTAACGACATTTTCATATTTGTCAAATTCAGCAAAATCACGTTTATGATAATAAAAGTTTTTCATTGTATTTAACCAAAACATGTTTTCCCTCAGATTATTTTCAAGGCTTCTAAAGGCTGATTCCTGGGCTTTGCTTAAATTAATTTCCAAAGCACCATCATTTTGCATTATTTCAATCTCTTCAAACACACTATTGATCAGCTTATCCACATTGTCAGGAGCACATCCAAAATAAACACCAATATAATATTCTGCTTTAGGATAATGTTGGTGATTGATCCAGGCTGAAATCCCATAAACACCGGATTGCTCTTCACGGATATTTTCTCTCAGGCGAATATTTAAAGCGTCGACCATGATATCGAGTTTTACCCTGTTTTCCTGATTATACTCATAAGTTCCCGGAAATGCTAAAAACACAGTGCTTTTAGGCTCGGTTCCCTTATATACTACTTTATTTACGACTCCTTCTGGCTTGCTGATCTCCAAATCGACCCAGCTTTCTTCTTTGTCATTTGCCGGAAGCCCACCCAGATATTTTTCTATCAGGGGTTTGATTTTTTCTTCGTCAAAGTTCCCAACAAAAAAGAAAGTAAAATCACCCCCATTTGAAAATCTGTCCTTAAAGATCTCCATAATGCGGTTCAAATCAGCTTCTTTTAAACTTTCCAGTGTTGATGGCCTGGATCGCTCATGATAATTCGACATCACTACAGTAATCGTATCGCCAAATACATCATCAGGGGAAGTGCCCTTATTGGTGATCAGGTCCTTTTGCCTTTCCATATAATTATTGTATGCCTTCTCATCCCTCCTGGGCGCTGTGAAATACAAATAGCTTAATTGAAGCAATGTTTCAAAATCTTCCGGAGTTGAACTTCCTCTCAATCCTTCTTCTAATTGTGATATATAAGGATAAACGGACACTACTTTTCCTGATAACATTTTTTCAAGTTGTGTATTGTCGAACTGCCCCAAACCACTTTGATTAATAACGCTTCCTGCAAAACTTGCAGATACATCATCTTTTAATGGATAAACAGATTGTCCTCCCAGGCTATATGCTGACATCAGAATCTCCTCATTTTTAAAATCTGTCTTCTTAAGTATGACCTTTACGCCATTGGCTAAAGTCCATTCTGTTGCCTCAAACTCCTTTATTTTTTTTGTAGCTGATACTTTTGAACCTGCAGGCTCCTCTGCAATCAAGGGTGCTTCGATCACTTCATCTTTATAAGGTTCAATATCATTTTTTCCTTTAACTGATTTAAGCATTTTTAACACCTCTTTTTCCTTGGGTAACTTGATGTCCTTCTTTTCCGGGAAAGTCATTATAACCACCATATTCTCAGTTGAAATAAAATCTTTGGAAAGGGCGTTTAGCTCTTCCAAAGTGATAGTCGGCAGAAATGCCTTATAGAGTTCATATTCATATGCGATTCCCGGAATAGACTCGTTCACAAGAAAATTACGCTGGTATTCCCTGGCGTAATTGGCTGATTTCTCCTTATCTCTTTCTTTGTACATTTTTTCAATGTTCTTGAGCAAATCAGTTTTTTGCCTTTCCAGCTCTGTTGATGTAAATCCATGTCGCGTAATTCTTTCATTCTCTGTTAACATCATTTCAAAACTCTCCATTGATTTATTTCGTTTTGCGACTGCCATTAGCATGAAAGCATCTTTTGTTCTGACTAAACTGGAGAATCCTCCATTCATAAATAAAGCCGGTGGATTTGCATCTTGAAGCTTTTCCTGCAAGCGATTGCTTAGCATACCGGAGTAGAGTGTCTTAACAATAGTTTCACGATAGGAGGCGTGGTTAACCTCCATATTTTTGTCTTTCTTATAAAAAACCTGTATCATGCTATAGGGATTCTCCGGATCAGAAAGAATTTTAACCAAAGGATCTGAATGATTCGGCATTTCAAATACGACTCTTTCTCTTGGATTTTCTATTACAGGAATAACCGAGAAATATTTATTAATATATTCCTCCATTTTCGGGGTTTCAAAATCTCCAATCGCAATAACAGCCATTAAATCAGGTCGATACCAATCCTTATAGAAACGAATTAAAGCTTCATGAGGACCTTTATCAACAATATTCATTTTACCAATTGGCAACCTCTCAGCATATTTGGATTTATAAAAAAGCACTGGCAGATACTCCCTGGACATGCGATCCTGTGCTCCCTGTCCGAGGCGCCATTCCTCATGGATTACACCTCTTTCCTTATCTATTTCTTCTCCTTCGAAACTCAGGCGGTTAGCCCAATCAGACAATATCTGAAAACCAGTGTCAATATATCCATCATGGTCCATGGGTATGGTCAGCATATAAACAGTTTCATCAAAACTTGTATAGGCATTTAATTCAGCACCAAACTTCATCCCAATGGATTCCAGGAAATTGATAAGTTCATGTTTTTCAAAGTTTTCTGTACCATTAAATGCCATGTGCTCACAAAAATGTGCTAATCCCTGCTGGTCATCATCTTCAAGCAAAGAGCCGGCATTAATAACAAGTCGAAGTTCAGTCCTGTTTTTGGGTGTACTGTTTTCCTTGATATAGTAGGTAAGTCCATTTTCCAACACGCCTTTTGTGATGGATTTATCAATGGGCATTTCTGCTTTCAGATCAGCCGGTATTTGAGAAAATCCATGGAAAGAAATGGATAAAAGTCCTATCCAAATCAAACTACTAATTAATTGAAATGATATTTTCATGTTTTTTACTTTTATGAATTTTTTGTCTTTAATTTTAACTAATTTGGGTTACCAAATAAGAGATGAATTTATTAAGGGTGCAAAATTAAGTTATTAATTTTAAACACATTAGAATAATTGGTATTGCTCTTTTGGATTTTAATACTTTGTTTTAAAACGATTATTCTACTGATGAATTGCACTCCGTTTAAAAAGCACAATTTAAACTAAAAATTATGCAAGATCTTTGGACAAGCCTTTCAACTTTTGAACAGATTTTTTGGTATATAGCAATCCCATTTTCAGTTATTTTACTTATCCAGCTTATTTTAACATTTGCAGGAATGGGTGGAGGATCTGCTGATATAGGTGAAGGAGTTGTAGACATACCGGATGCCGATATAGATGTAGACAGCGATGGGGTATTTAACCATGATGACAGCATCATGGCAGGAGACGGCGCTCCCCAGTTCGGTGTTTTTACTATCAGAAATTTTATTGCTTTTTTCACTGTTTTCGGCTGGTCAGGGATCGCTGGCATTCGTGGCGGACTGAGTACTCCATGGGTAATAATTGTTGCAGCTGTTCTTGGTGTAATCGCCATGTTAATTATATCTGCTCTATTTTATTTTATCAGTAAATTAGCTGACTCCGGTGGCACACTTATAATAAAAAACGCCATCAATCAAATCGGGACAGTTTATATTCCGATAAAAGCAAGCAGTGGAAATATTGGGAAAATTCAAATCACTGTGCAGGATTCATTGCATGAATTAAAAGCATTGACAAAACTTAAAGAAGATCTGCCAACAGGTACAGTTGTGAAAGTAACCGGCCTGGCCAGCGATAATGTTTTAGTTGTAGAAAAGTTCATTAAATAAATGGTATAATAAATAAATTCAGTACTATGTTTTCATTGACCGTAATTGTCGTTTTTATAGTTGTCATTTTCGTTACGATACTGGCACTTTTTTCCAGATATAAAAGATGTCCCTCAGACAGGATATTAGTAGTTTATGGCAAAACGGGTAAAACAAAATCCGGTGCAAACCGTTCTGCCAAAACAATCCACGGAGGTGCAGCCTTTATTTGGCCGGTAATTCAGAATTATTCATTTCTAGACCTTACCCCCATCTCACTGGAAGTAAATCTGACCAATGCTCTATCCAGGCAAAATATCAGGATAGATGTTCCCTCCCGATTTACAGTGGGTATTTCAACAGAACCAGGGGTCATGACCAATGCAGCTGAACGTTTGCTTGGCCTGCAGTTAGGTCAAATCCAGGAATTGGCAAAAGACATCATATTTGGCCAACTCAGGCTTATTGTAGCCACTATGGATATTGAAGAAATAAATACCGACAGGGATAAATTCCTGGCAAATGTTTCTCAAAATGTGGAAGCAGAACTGCAGAAAATTGGTCTGAAACTCATCAATGTCAATGTAACTGACATACGTGATGAATCAGCTTATATTGAAGCACTTGGAAAAGAGGCAGCAGCAAAAGCGATCAATGATGCAAAAAAATCAGTTGCAGAAAAAAACAGGGATGGTTCCATCGGTGAAGCAATTGCAAAACAGGATGAAAGAATCCAGGTTGCAGAGGCTAATGCAAAAGCTGTTGAAGGTGAAAACACGGCACTGATATCCATTGCACAGACTAATGCAGCAAGAAGGGAAAAGGAGGCCGAAGCTCTTAAGAAAGCTGTTGCAGCAGAGAAGGTTCAATCTGCCAAAGCATTAGAAGAATCATATCATGCGGAAAGACTGGCTGAAACCTCCCGTTCAGAGCGTGAACGAGCTACAAAAGTAGCGGATGTAGTAGTTCCTGCAGAAATTGATAAACGTAAAATAGAGATTGACTCGGAAGCGATTGCTGAACAAAAAAGAAGGATCGCTAAAGGGGAAGCTGATGCCATTGTTGCACGCAAAACGGCTGAAGCTACAGGAATATATGAAGTGCTCACCAAACAGGCAGACGGTTTCACCAAGCTGGTTGAAGCAGCCAAAGACAATTCCAGGGATGCTGTATTGCTGATGATTGCTGATAAACTTCCAGAGATAGTTAAAACCCAGGTAGAAGCCATTAAAAACCTGAAGATTGATAAGGTCACTGTCTGGGATTCGCAAAGTGGAGATGGAAAAACTCCTGCTGCCGCAAATTTCTTATCAGGAATGCTGAAGTCTCTTCCACCAATGGATGAAATATTTAGAATGGCAGGAATGGAATTGCCTGATTACCTGAAAGGCAAAAAAATTGAAGAGGGTGAACAAATAAAAGATGATACAGATAAAAATCCTGAAGATTCCAAAGAATAGAATAGCTGTAAAACAATACAAAATGTCTGCTTGATTGGCAGGCATTTTTTTGTCAAATTCAGTTTATAAAATTGTGAATGTAAATCTGATCTCTCCAGGTTCGTAATTGGAATCTCTTTCAATCCATTAGGAATAACTATCCACCTGGACCACTTCATTTTCGAGAACTAAATTACTTTCATCTGCTAGGACCAATTCAATTTGACCGTATTGCTTTTGATTAATTACCGGGACTATACTTTCAAATTGATCTTTCTCTTTCATACCTAAGAATTGTTCCTTTCCATTTGAGAACATCAGGTGGATTCTATTCACTGCTTCCAAACGAATTATTTGAATAGCTTTTCTCTCTTCAGGAGAATATTCTGTGTTTTCCTTGTATTTTGCTTTAAGTGATCTATCTGGAAAAATCTTTTGCAGAATGTTATTCAGATTGATTTGCAAGTGATTGTTTTTGGAACTGAATTCCCTGTTGGATCCATATTCCTTTTCAGTTACGGGATGTGCTTGCCCATTGGAGAAAACAAGTAAATAAGCAGGCTTGTTGACCAGGCAAATTGACACATAATATTCCAGTAATGGAAACACGCTTTCCTCCGTATTTTTTGAATCAATCAGGTTCTTTTTTACCTTTTTAATCAACTCCAGTGATATACCAAAAGTTCGCATATTCCGGATGATGTATAACCAGACTAGATCCATGACAGAATATTTTCTCCATCCATTGCCATTATTTCTTGTGCTGCATAATAGCTTGTTACTTTCCCAATGATTTATAATGCGGTAGGAAAAATCACCTGATTTAGGTTTGTAAAGCTTTTCATTTAAAAGAGTTGATATGTTTATTTGCCCATTTGAAGTGGAGTAGTCAGAATATCCGAGTTCAAAATCAATCCCCCGAAAAATAAAAATGTCTCCCATAATCTTTATTTATCTTACTACATGGTATAATTAATTACTTGAAAAGTATTGATTTTGTCCAATACATACCCTTAGGTACAATTCAAAAATAGAAAATTATTTATAAAACAACGCTATCTGCTTCATAATTAATTAATTATCAAACCCATAGGTAGGGATTGATGAATCTGATGCCAATTCTTAATTAAGTAAATCTTTGAAATTAGCTCATAATTTTCCAGCTTTATAATAATTCAGGATTAATAGAATGATAACATTAATTAATTATCTTATCCATTTTTTTTACGATTGGCGAATTATTTTATGATGTAAAAAACAATTTGTATTCGACATAACATTTCAGGATTTATTGTTAATTAAATGCTTTCCTTTATCCGAAAATAAAGGCTTTGCCATAAATAAGGTGAAAGCAAAAGAGTTTTTGTAGAGAGCCTTAAATAATATGCTAAATTTGCCAGGTAATCATTTTTGCAATTAGCTGTATGAATATCATTTTTTTTGGATCACCTGGATTTGCTGTTTCGTCATTAGAAAAGCTTTATGATAGCGCACTAAATATCCAGGCAGTAGTTACAGCACCTGACCGCCCATCCGGCAGGGGACTTAAAATTTCTAAAACAGAAGTAAAAAAATTTGCAGAGCTTAAAAACATTCCAGTTCTACAACCGGAAAAACTTAAAAATGCGGAGTTTTTATCAAAACTTAAAAACTATAAATCGGATTTATTTATTGTAGTTGCTTTTAGAATGCTCCCTGCTGAAGTATGGAAAATTCCCCGAAAAGGTACTATTAATCTGCATGCATCCCTTCTGCCTGACTATCGGGGGGCAGCTCCCATCAACTGGGCTATTATTAACGGGGAGACAAAGACCGGACTTACTACTTTCTTTATCAATGAAAAAATAGATACCGGAGATTTACTCCTCAAACAGGAGGTTGAGATAAATCACCTGGATACAGCAGGAACATTGCATGACAAATTAGCGGTAATCGGGGCAGATCTTTTATTGAAAACAGTATTTCAAATCGAGTCAAATACTTTTCAAGCTCAAGCTCAATTGCTGAAGGGGAATGAAAAGAAAGCTCCTAAACTGAATCGATCCATCTGCAGGATTGATTGGCAAAAGGATGCGAAAGATCTTTTTAACCAAATCCGGGGCTTAAGTCCATACCCGGCAGCCTGGGCACTTCTAAATGGGAAAGTATGTAAAATATATGCTATCCATTTTCAACCGGCTTCTCATAGCGATCCCATTGGATTGATCGTTTCGGATAATAAATCCTATTTAAAAGTGGCTGTGCATGAAGGCTATATTTATATCAATTCTTTGCAGATCGAAGGAAAAAAAAGACTGGATGTGTCCGAATTTTTAAAAGGATATACTCTTACAGCAAATGAAATAATGAGGTAATGCGTATATATATTTTAGGTTTTATGGGAGCAGGAAAAAGCTCATACGCACAAAGACTGGCAACTCATTTGTCATATCATTTCATCGACCTGGATAGCGAAATAGAAAATTCCGAAAAGCAGAGTGTCTCAGAGGTTTGGCAGACGAAAGGTGAAAAATATTTCAGAAAAATCGAACAAACTGTCCTTAAGAAGACTGCTTTACATCCTGATACAGTGGTAGCCTGTGGTGGAGGAACACCTGTGTTTTCTGATAATATGGAATTCATGAACAGGCAGGGGATTACCATTTATTTGAAACCCGGTAAACAGCTTGTTTTAAACCGTCTAAAAAATAACAGACAGCAGAGGCCCCTGATTTCAGATATGAATGACATGGAAATTGAAAAATTCATGGACAGGCATTTAAAAAAAAGAAATCTCTATTACAGAAAAGCTCATTTCGTCATTGATCCAATGCAAATAGATGTTAGCTATATAAGGGATTTCCTTTTTAAGTAATTCGTTCTTTTCATTCACTGAGAAATATCTAATTTTGTATGGAATGAAATTGCAATTACCCTAAAATTTTAAAACAAATCATGATAAAAAAGAAAATCGAAAAGGCACTTATAAAGCAAATTAATGAAGAGCTTTATTCTTCCTATTTATACTGGTCTATGTCTTCTTATTTTGAATCTAAAAATCTACCCGGTTTTGCCAACTGGATGAAAGTTCAATCTGAAGAAGAGTATCTTCATGCTAGAAAATTTTATAATTACCTTATCTCTGCTGGAGGACGGGTTTTGTTGGATGGCATTAAGACTCCAAAAACTGACTGGGAATCTGTAGAATCCGTATTTAAAGAGACCCTCGATCATGAAATATTTATAACCAATTGCATCAATGATTTGGTAACACTGGCCCTTGAGGAAAAAGATCACGCAACAAATAGTTTTCTGCAATGGTTTGTTGATGAGCAAGTGGAAGAAGTTTCAACTGCTGAACAAATATTGCATGAAGTGAAGATGGTAGCTGGTAATTCACAGGGATTATTCATGCTTGACAGGGAGTTCAAATCAAGGGCTGGAATAATTCCTGATATCGCCGAATAAGAAGAAAATATCCTTTCTTTTTCTATTGAGAATTTGCTAATAAACAAATATTTTATTTTGTATATTAGGACTATATTTGTTTATATATACAGGATTGTTAATTGATTAACACACTAATTGATTAGCACGTTTGCTAGCATGAAAGATATTTGATTTATTACATTTATAAAATAAAAAAATGGCATCATTAAAAGAAACACTTTACAAAAAAATTCAGGAGGAAAGACCAAAAATTCAGGATTTGCTTAAAAATCATGGCGATGTGGTCATTGATAGTGTCCGAGTGGCACAAGCAATCGGAGGAATGCGTGGGATTAAAAGTCTGGTCACTGACATTTCTTACCTGGATCCCAATGAAGGGATCCGTTTCAGGGGATATACAATCCCAGAGGTATTCGAACTTTTACCAAAAACCGGTTATAGCGAAATGCCTTTGGTAGAAGGATTTTACTACCTCTTGTTAACGGGTGATATTCCAACCCAGGAACAAGTAGCTCAAACTGCGGAGGAATTTAAAAAAAGAAAAAAAGTCCCTTCCTATGTTTTTGATATGTTAAATGCATTGCCCATAGATTCCCACCCAATGACCATGTTTGCCAGTGCAATTCTTTCCCTTCAAAGGGAATCCGTTTTTGCAAAACAATATATGGAAGGGCTTAAAAAGTTTGATTACTGGGATCCTACTTATGAAGATTCGCTGAACTTGCTGGCAAAATTGCCTGAAATTGCATCTTATATTTACAGGCTGAAATATAAAAACAAGGAGTATATTGCTCCAGATCCTGACTTGGATATGGGTGGTAATTTTGCTCATATGATGGGAGTTCCAAAGCCGTATGACGATGTTTCCCGTTTGTATTTCATTCTCCATAGTGATCATGAAAGTGGCAATGTGAGCGCACATACCGGGCACCTAATTGCGAGTGCTTTATCAGATGTATATTATGCAATCTCAGGTATGTTGAACGGATTGGCCGGTCCGCTTCATGGATTAGCTAACCAGGAAGTGCTGCGTTGGATCCAGGACCAGATGAAAAAATATGGAGGGGTTGTTCCGTCAAAAGAAAAACTTTCTGAGGATGTTTGGGAAACATTGAATTCAGGCCAGGTGATCCCTGGATTTGGACATGCTGTATTAAGAAAAACAGATCCCAGGTATACTGCTCAGCGTGATTTCTGCACCAAGCATATTAAAAATGACACTCTTTTTGAATATGTTAAACTTCTTTATGAAGTGGTTCCTCCAATTTTAGAGAAACAGGGTAAGGCAAAAAATCCATGGCCCAATGTAGATGCACAATCAGGTGTATTGCAATGGAATTTTGGAGTGAAAGAATACGATTTTTATACTGTATTATTTGGAATTGGAAGAGCGTTAGGCGTTACTGCAAACATTATTTGGGACCGGGCGCTTGGCTATCCGCTGGAAAGACCAAAATCGGTTACCACCCAAATGCTCAGGGATATGGTAGCAGCAAAATAACAAAAAGGGACTTCGGTCCCTTTTTTTTTGCATGTCTTAACGAATTCTTTCTGCTGATCTGATCAGCTTTTCATCCTTGACTATGGCTTTGTTTGCAAGGAAAAATAAAATAATCATCAACACAGGCAAAGCAATTATCAAATAATTTATGGGCACATCCCTCACCATAAATTTCACTCCTCCCAATTGGTCCAGATCGAAGATAAAAGAAACGATCAGGGCGGATGACAATACAATTAAAAAGCGGCAAATTGTGCTTTGAATGGATCTTTTTCTATACATGAATATATTTACCAATGCTGCTGTTGAAATGATCAATACCAAAATTAAGGAAGAAAAAGGGATCCCATTCTTCTCTATTACTCCTTCCTCATCAGCAACAGAATAATGAAAAAGATTATACTCCACCGTTTTTACAACATCCCTTTCGCTGTTCATTATGATTTGACGAAATGTTAAAAAAAGAAGAAGAATCCCGATAGCAACTCCTAAAATCAACAACAAGCTTTGAATTCTTTGAATCATATAATTTAATTATTTATTAAACGAATTTACAATTATTAAGGAAGTAATAAAGACGAATCGCCATAACTTAAAAACCGGTAATCATTATTTATGGCTTCCCGGTAAATCTTTTTCCACTCTTCACCTATGAATGCGGCAACTAAAAGGATCAATGTGCTTTTAGGCAGATGATAGTTTGTGATTAATCCCTCGCAGATCCTGAAGTTATAGGAAGGATAAATGAATATTCGTGTTTCACCCACCAGCTGTGTTAATTTGGCAATCTTCATATAATCCAAAACAGCAGATAATGCCTCCTCTTTAGAGGGTAAGTCCTCTTCTTTAAACGTGTAGGGAAACAGTTTTTCAATATCAAATTTTTCCAGTTGGTGCAGGATCAATCCGGCTCCAAACCAATAGAGGCTTTCAAGTGCTCGTAATGATGTGGTTCCCACACAAATAATTTTATTTCTATGATTCAGCAGGTTTTGAATATTTCTTTTACTAAAAACCATTTGTTCATTTTGCATGGGATGATCCTGGATATATCTGGTTTCTATCGGCTGAAATGTTCCTGCACTTACATGAAGTGTAATAAATTCCTGCTTCATCCCCTTCCCGCTTAAACGTTCTAATACACTGGGAGTGAAATGCAATCCTGCAGTTGGAGCGGCAACTGCTCCCTTTAACCTGGCATAAACCGTCTGATAGTTCTGAGCATCCTCCAGTATGGCTTCCCTATCCAAATAAGGAGGGATAGGGGTCTGGCCAAAATGCTCCAGTATTTCAGAAAAATCATTCTTTGAATTCCAATTAAACCTGATGATTACATTTTTCCCCTCTGATCTAATCTGCTCCGCACTTAGTTGGACTGCTATTCCACCTATGTCCATTTCCTGCCTCAATACCTTATTGGATTTCCATTTTCTCCTGTTGCCAACAAAGCAATTCCAAACCGCCTGTTTTTTATTTTTGAGCTGGTACGAAATTTCATCATTCAGGTTATCCGGTTCAAGACAAAATACTTCAATCTGAGCACCGGTGTTTTTTGTAAAAATCATTCGAGCCTGAATGACTTTTGTTTCGTTAAAAACCAGCATACATGTATCGGGCAATTCATTTTCAATATCCTTAAAAAGTGTGTGCTTTGTTTGTCCGGAGGAATAAACCAAAAGCCTGGATTCGTCTCTTTTTTTCAATGGGAATTTAGCAATTCGCTCCCTTGGCAGCTCGTATGTGTATGCATTAAAATCCAATGGCATAAATCATTATTCTGCACAAAAATAACAAAAGCCAAGCTATGATTTTTCTAAAATATGCTGTTGAAAGGAATTCCTGAATTTCGAGAATTCAACATAAAAATGATGCAATTATTGTAACTTTGAACATTGAACTAATTGCCTGATTCTTTTTGTTTTAAAGGATTTTTTCAAAATACTTAATGATGGTATCCCGCTTACCCACTTTTTTTAAATTACCCGGTTATAACGTTTTTGAATATCGGCCCCGATATTTTGATGAGAAAAAAGACCGAAGGGAGAAGGCTGAAAGGAGTATAAAGATTAAAAAAAGAGCTTTTGAACGAGACAGTATTTTAGTTGATAATTTCAGAAGAGATAAAGCAGATATCAGGAAAAAATCAATTCTACTCAGTAATATAATCAGAATAATCATTGTCATTTTGTTTTGTGGCATTTGCTATTATTTAGCACAGGCATTTGGATTGTTGTGGAATACTGCCTAAGGAGTTAAAAGAGGATTTAATGCAGGATATTGTTCATTTGTTACCTGAATCTGTCGCCAACCAAATTGCTGCAGGTGAAGTGGTTCAAAGACCCTCATCTGTTGTGAAAGAGTTGTTGGAAAACGCAATAGATGCTGGTGCCAGGAACATAAAACTCATCATTAAAGAATCGGGGAAGACACTGGTCCAGGTAATTGATGATGGTACTGGCATGTCAGAAACAGATGCAAGAATGTGTTTTGAACGTCATGCCACTTCTAAAATCCATAAGGCAGCCGATTTATTTAACATTCAAACATTGGGATTTCGTGGTGAAGCCATGGCTTCTATTGCATCCGTCTCCTCTATTGAATTAAAAACAAAACGTTCGACAGACGAACTCGGCACTCTGATCATGATTGAGGGAGGCGTACTTAAGTCGCACGAACCAATAGCCTGTCAGGATGGGACCTGTGTAAGTGTTAAAAATCTTTTTTTCAATATCCCGGTCAGGAAAAATTTCCTCAAATCAAATAATGTGGAATATAACCATATTATCAATTGCTTTCAGCAAATTGCGCTGGCAAATACAGATGTCAAATTTATACTGGCCGGAGAAAGGGAAGAGATATTTCATTTACCTAAAGGGAATCTAAGGAACCGGGTTATTGGTGTATTAGGAAAAAAACATGAGCAGACTTTCCTTCCCTTGACGGAAAACACACCCATTGTTAAAATAAGCGGGTTTATTGGCAAACCCTCTTCAGCAAGAAAAACCAGGGGAGAACAATTCCTGTTTGTGAACAACCGATTCATTAAAAATCCTTACTTTAATCATGCGATTTATTCAGCTTTTGAGGAATTAATTCCCAACGACCACTTTCCTCTTTATGTTCTTTTCCTGGAAGTAGATCCTTCCAAAGTGGATGTGAATGTTCATCCCACCAAAACAGAAGTCAAGTTTGAAGATGAAAAAGGCATTTATTTGATCCTTAAAGCATCCGTTAAAAAATCACTGGGTCAACATCATGTTGCACCCACTTTTGATTTCGAACAGGAAGCATTTTTGAATAATCTGCAGACTATCGCGAATAATAAAAGTAAAGAGGATTCAGTATTAAATGTGGATGTGGGCAGAAAAGATAGCTCAGAAAGGGGAATCCCAAAAAGTGATTCCAGCACCAAATCAACAGAGCAGGACTGGAAGGAATTGATGAAAATTCTTGAAATTAAGGACGAAACAACTGTAAAAAATAAAGAAACTGAAGAAATTGAACAGATTAATTTCATAGAGACTGAAACCGAAGATATGCCAAATCCGGACAGTAAATTAATCCAGGTTCATCAAAAATACATTTTTACACCCATTCATTCGGGCATCATGCTCATTCATCAGCAATATGCACATCAGCGTGTACTTTATGAAGATTTTCTTCAATCATTTAGTCTGAAAAACAAATCCAGTCAAAAACAACTTTTCCCGGAAGTAATAGAATTCTCTGAATCTGATTTTCAAATTATGCAGGAAATAGAGCCCCTTCTGGCTTCCGTTGGGTTTATAACAGAAGTTTTTGGAAAAAGAGCCTATGTGGTGAACGGTATACCCGTGCATTATCAAATTGGAAATCCGGAACAATTCATAGAATCTTTAATTGAAGAATATAAAAATAATTTGGGAGCTGAAGAACTGGGATTTAAAGAAAACCTGGCCCAATCCCTTGCAATTAAGCTGGCAGTGAAAGTTGGGGAGCATATGGAAAAAGAAGAAATTAATATGTTGATAGACCAGCTATTTGCATGTAAAAACCCCTATTATTCTCCTAAGGGCAAACCGATTTTTCTTAAAATAAACAATAGCGAATTAGATAAAAAATTTGAATAATAGAATTAAATACTGGATTCAGGCATGCAGGCCTCATACTTTACCTTTGGCTTTTTCCGGGATTATCCTGGGTAATTTTTTTGCCTATTTTAAAGACTCGATTGACTGGATTATTTTTACATTTTCAATTCTAACAGCCATATTGCTTCAAATACTGTCAAACTTAGCAAATGATTATGGTGATTCTAAACATGGTTCTGATAATGAAAAGCGCTTAGGTCCTGAAAGAGCGGTTCAGTCAGGAGCCATATCTTCCCGGTCTATGTTCAGAGTTTCAATCCTGATCGCCTCAATGGCATTTATATCAGGATTATTATTGCTTTTTTTTAGCCAGCATATGATAGGCTGGAAAGGAGTTTTAATACTCATTGGCTTCGGTTTGATGGCCATATGGGCTGCTTATAGCTATACTGCTTCTTCAAATCCCTATGGGTACAAGGGATTTGGTGATCTTTTCGTTTTCGTCTTTTTTGGAATAGTTGCAGTCTGTGGTTCATTCTATTTGCAAATGGGATACTTGAATAAATCGATCTGGCTGGCTGCTTTTGTGATGGGATTTTTTAGCACAGCGGTTCTTAACCTGAACAATATCAGGGATATAGAAAATGACAATGCAAGCGGCAAGATCACATTTGCGGTCAGGCTAGGATTACAATATGCCAGGCATTATCATGCATTCCTGATCAATGCAGGAATACTGATTTCTTTGTATTTCCTGCATTTTATTTACTTCAAAATATGGCATTGGGCTTTTGCCCTTCCCTTGTTGTTGATTTTTTCAAACCTCGTAAAAGTATACCAGACTGACGATTCCAGGGATTATTATCCTATGCTTAAACAATTGTCCTTGAGTATTTTGCTATTTGTATTAAGTATTGGTATTAGTTTTTTCTTGCTTAACTAATAATTCATGAAAATAAATGTCAAATCAGAAATAGGAGAACTGGAAAGTGTGATTATTCATACACCAGGAAGAGAAGTGGAGAATATGGTTCCCGAATTCGCTGAACGCGCTTTGTATTCTGATATTCTTAACCTGGATATTGCACGAAAAGAATTTGGACAACTGTCTGCGGTTTTGTCAAAACTTACTAAAACATTTGAAGTAAAAGATTTGCTGGCAGATGTATTGATGATGGATAAGGTAAAGGAGGATTTGATTAATTCGATATGCCGGAGGGAAAATGTAAGTGATATTTCAGAGAAACTACTTGAAACTGATGCCATAGAACTTTCCAGGCTATTGATTGAAGGGGTGGACATGAAAAAAGACAACTTAACGAGGTATCTTGACAAAAACAGGTATGCACTTAATCCTCTACACAACTTCTTTTTTATACGTGATTCTTCAGCAAGCATAATGGATAAAGTCCTGATCAGTCGTATGGCAAATCGCGTAAGGGAACGTGAATCAATCATCATGGAAGCTGTTTTCAAGCATCATCCTGATTTTAATGTACCGACCATAAATCCTGTTAAAAGCGATTTTGTTGATGAAGAAATGAGTTTCGAAGGGGGAGACATTTTAATTGCACGTGATGATATATTATTGATCGGGGTTGGATCACGCACCACATCTCAGGGTGTGGATTACATTATGGAATGCATCAAAGACCGCAATTTAACCAGGAATATTATTATCCAGGAATTACCCTATAAGCCTGAATCATTCATTCACCTAGATATGGTTTTTACACTTTTAGATGTGGACAAATGCATGGTTTATGAACCCCTGATCTTACAATCAAACCGTTTTTTGACCATTCATATTTGTATTGAAAAGGGGATTGTCACTTCAATCAAAGAAGAAAAAGATATGCTAACTGCATTAAATAAACTGGGTATGGAATTAGAGCCTGTTTTTTGCGGGGGTAACAGCGATGCGTATACTCAGCAAAGAGAGCAATGGCATAGCGGAGCGAATTTTTTCGCACTTGCGCCAGGGAAAGTGATGGGTTATGACAGAAATGATCAAACGCTTGAAGAGATGTATAAACATGGTTTTGAGGTAATAAAAGCTGATCATGTGATTCAAAATGGTATGGATTTGTCAGATAAAAATAAATACGTGATCACCATGGGCGGATCTGAACTTACTCGTGGAGGAGGTGGATGCCGCTGTATGACAATGCCTGTTTCAAGAAAAAATGTAAGATGGTAGAATGGGATTCGATATTAAAAATAGCATTTTGAGATCAGGGTATGTTTATCTGTTCTCCAGGCAAAATTAAATTAAGTGTTGACTCAATTATGAATTAAAATTAGAATAAGATGAAGCAGACGATCACATTGCTAGTGGCTGTACTTTTTGTTTTCAGCTCTTGTTGCAAAAAAGACAAAGCGCAAGTATTAAAAATTGAAAATATGGATGAAGAAGTTTGGGAAAAGGATTATATAGAAGATAGCGATTACGACATTATTTATGAGAATTCATCTTTTGCATTCGAGCTTTTTCAACAAAGCAAGGAAACTGATAAAAACATCATCCTCTCTCCTTTTAGCATCTCATCTGCTTTGGCAATGACCTATGCCGGGGCAAAAGGAGAAACGGAGCAACAGATGAGTAAAACTTTGCATTTTTCAATGGACCAGCCACAGGTTCATTCCAGTTTTAAAAGTCTGCTAACTGATATTTATCCATCAGACGAACAATCCGGAAGCAATCTTAAAATAGCAAATGCTCTCTGGGTGCAGGAAAAGTATGGCTTTCTTGACAATTATTACAAGATCTGCCAAAAATATTATGGCTCAGGTTTTAATTATATGGATTTTAGGAACCAGGCTGAAAAATCAAGGGTTAAAATCAATAAATGGGTAGAAGATAACACCAACAAAAAAATCGTCAACCTTATTCCTGAAAATGCTATTTCGGATTTAACACGCATGGTTCTGACAAACGCCATCTGGTTTTATGGACAGTGGAAAATTCCATTTGATAAAAAACATACAGAAGTGGCTGACTTTTATTTAGAGAATGGAAGCACTGTTTCGGCTGATTTTATGAATCACCCCAAAGAAGCATTCCTGCATTACAAAGATTCCTTCGCACATATTCTTGAATTGCCCTATGAAGGGGATAAATACGTTATGAAAATATTCCTTCCCTCAGAAGGGATTCCAATTAAGACATTTGAAAAAAAACTGAACTTTGATTATTTCAATTCTTTACACAGAAAGATGAAAGCAGCGTCGATGGAGGTTTTGCTCCCGCGTTTTGGTTTTACATACAGTATTTCACTGGAAGAGCAACTAACTTCCATGGGTATGCCTCTTGCATTTTCAAATGATGCGGATTTTTCAGGGATGACAGGTAAAAAGGATTTGAAAATAGACAAGGTAATTCATAAGGCATTTATTGAAGTAAACGAGGAAGGCACGGAAGCAGCAGGTGCCACAGCTGTCATTATGGTTGAGCGCACAAGTTTCAATCCTGATAAGATTATTTTCAATGCGAACCGGCCATTTGTATTTGTGATTCAGGATAAAGAAAGTAGCAGTGTTTTATTTATTGGCAAACTGCTTGATCCTACAAAATAAGGGCAATGAAAATTTTATTTATTCAAACCGGTGGCACTATTGATAAGGATTACCCGAAAAACATAGGCGGCTATGCTTTTGAGATCAGCGAACCAGCCATAGACAGAATTATGAAAAAGCTGAATCCATCATTTGAGTATGAGATACTTCCCCTTATAAAAAAGGATAGTCTTGACATCTCTGAAAAAGACAGGGAAATGCTTTTTGATGTGATTCAAAGAAGTCCTTATGAAAAAATAATTGTCACTCATGGAACTGACAGCATGATAGAAACAGCGTCATTCTTGTCTAAAATTAAGCATAAAACCTTGGTATTGACCGGTGCAATGCGACCTGAAAAATTCTCGGACTCAGATGCAGATCTCAATATTGGTTTGGCGATCGGAGCGGTTCAGCTAAAAGAAGCAGGTGTTTTTATTGCCATGCAGGGATGTATCTTTAGATGGGATGAGGTTAAAAGACATCCTGAAAGTGGTCAATTTCTGAAAGCCTGATTTATCCATGAGTATACATGCTACATATAAAAAACACATCCTGAAATTCAAAAAGGCAGTAAAAACATCCAGAGACCAATTGTACGAAAAACCTACTTATTTCATTTCGATTCATGATTCTGACAAAGGAATAACTGCAACTGGTGAATGCTCTACGATAAAAGGCTTAAGCATTGATAATGAAAGCATTCTTGAAAGCAAAATCGATGAAATATGCACTGAAATTAACCAATCCCAATCACTCCCACCTAAAAGCGACTTATCTGATTTCCCTGCAGTCAGATGTGGTTTGGAAATAGCTCTTATTGAATTGGAAAAGGGGGGAAATGGAATTCTTTATGAAACTGATTTCACCCTAAATAAAAAAGGAATTCCAATAAACGGACTCATCTGGATGGGAGATTTGGCCTTCATGAAAAAACAGGTTGTTGAAAAATTAGAAAGTGGATATAGCTGCCTGAAGCTTAAAATTGGCGACCATAATTTTGAAGATGAACTGGATTTGATCAGGAAAATCAGAAAAGAATTTACAGCCAGGGAACTTCTTCTTCGGGCAGATGCAAATGGTGCTTTTAATAATAATGAAGCTTTAGAAAAATTAAAGAGATTGTCTAATTTAGATCTGCATTCGATTGAACAACCGATTTTTGCCGGTCAGTTGGATGAAATGGCAAAGCTGTGTGAAAAAACACCACTGCCTGTTTGCCTTGATGAGGAACTCATTGGCGTTCAGGATAAGCTGCGCCTGCTCAACCATATCAAACCTCAGTATATCATACTTAAACCATCCTTACTGGGAGGATTTGAGGAATCAAATTCATGGATTAAATTAGCTGAAGAAAGAAATGTGGGATGGTGGGCGACCTCTGCCTTGGAATCCAATATTGGTCTTAGTGCTATTGCACAATGGGTTAGTACTTATCCTGTCAACATACACCAGGGCTTAGGTACAGGACAGTTATACAGCAATAACATTCCTTCAGATTTGCGGATTTCAAGGGGTTATTTATATTTCAGTTGAATGTAATTTCAAGATTTTTTCTAATCTATTTTTAGAATTATCTTTGATTAAATTTTTCAGAAATGAAAGCTGCCCTGTTTTCCATACTTTTACTTCATCTTAGTGCTACCCTGATCATTGCCCAAACGACACCCGAATCCTACGAAAAGTGCCTGTTAGCCTATAATGAAGTAAACAATAATGGGATTGAAGAACAAGTTCAGACATTTGGCTGGTTTACCGAACTTCCTTATGTTCCTGTATATACTTATTTTGATCGGGATATTAACCGGAAGGTAACTATTAAGACAAGCGTAGAAAGCTATCAGTCTGAAAATCTTGCAGATCTAAAATGCCTGAAAATTGTAGGTGGGGCCTACGGTATGATTATGGGCAAATGTAAAAAGGATGGAAAAGAGTTCGAAATACTTGATTTGAAAAAACTCCATCCGGATTTTATTGGCCTTTCCCTAGCAGTTGAAATAAAATTAGATCCCGAAAATGAACTTTACATTTTCGAAAGCTTTCCGTTTGAGGACGATTTTCCTTTTAAATTTGAAGAGGACGTCGTGTATACAAAGATTTTAGTAAAATCACTGGAAGAGCATTGTAGAAATTAATTTTCATGTGTGAAGAACAAATAATCACAGATCAGGGCAAGGCTAATCCCAGCTGCATAGCAGATCAAATCTTCCCAATGGAAACCAAAACCCAGGATAAATGTACCAATAAAAGTATGCCTGATTTTATCAATCCATGGGGTATGAAATAATTGTGAGACTTCAACTAAAAGGGAAATCAAGTAAGTGGCGAAAGCTGTTTTTACTTTATGATAGTTTGGAAATATGGATTTAATAAGGGAATAAAGAGCAAATGCCCAAAATGTATCTCCAGCATATTCAGCAATGAAAAAAGGAAGGTTTTCTGCAAAGCACCTGGACAAATAACCCAAAACACCTGCTGCTGCAGCCAAAGCAATATAAACAAGGCTTTTTTTCAAAATTTGACTGTCATGCTTACATTGAACCTTCGCTGGGTCAGGTAATTGGGTACCCCCCACATATTATTATTGACATCTTTGATCCAGAAATAGGAGATCACATTTTCAAATCCGAACATATTGAAAATCTCTCCGCTGATCCAGATGGATTCAAATTGGTTCAGGAACTTTATTTTGCTTTGATAATCAAGACTTCTTGAAACAAGCAGCTTTGAAAATCCAATATCAATACGCTTATAGGCTCGCATCCTGAATAAATTTCGCAAATAAGGATATTGTGGAGGGCCAAACGGCAAAGAGGTTCCATAGACTAAATTCAGGTGCACTTTGGAGGTAGGTATTTTGGGTAAGAAATCCTGGAATAAAATAGATGCCATGAATCGCTGGTCAGTTGGCCTGGGAATGAATCCTTGGGGACCGGTGACAAAATCCATAACCGAAGAATCATATCTTCTGAAATAATCATCATCCACATCCTCCATTGTTTTTAAAAGTGATAAACTCAGCCAGGATGGAAGTTTACCCACAAATTCACCATAGATCTGCATATCAATTCCAGTTGCGTAACCCACTGCATTGTTTTTAGCAAAATAACGAATACGAATGTCTTCAATATCATAAGGAATAATATCTGTCAGGTATTTAAAATACGCTTCAGTCATCCATTTGAATGTTTTACCAAACATCCTGAAATAAACATCTGTTCCTATGACTGCCTGATATGATTTTTGCGACCTGATCTCCGGGTTCAGAATACCCTGTCTGTCGCGCAACTCCCGATAGAAGGGAGGTTGGTAATACATCCCCAAAGCTGCCTTAAACTGGATATTTTTCTTATTTTGTAAACTGCTGTCTGCTGTCCCTTTTGCTAATTCACGCAATATCTCTTTTCTGAATGGTTCCGTTACAAATTGTATGCGAGGGGTGAAGCTCAATTCATTATTATAATCCCAGTAATTTGTCCGAAAGCCAGCTGTAAGATAGGTCTTGCCTGAGTCCGAGAGCATGAATGTGTTCTGTAAATACCCACTGTACCTGAAGGATTTAAGCTCCACTGTGGAGGAAAGAAATCTGTCCATGATCAGCAATTTCGGATCCACAGGGATTGAATAACCTGCAGAATCAATCAGTCTCCATTCTCTTAAATAATCTGTTATTCTTTCATGTTGTGCCTGCACACCCATTTTCAGTTCAGACTTCTTAAACTGGCGGTTGTATTTAAATTGCAGGCTGAAAATGTCCGCATAGAGCCGGTTCCTGGCATGATCCAAATAAGTACCCACACCCAGATTCAATATGGAATCGTTAAATGTCTCAGATCCTGGATCTGTGTCCACCTGGTTTAACCAATATTGTCCCTGAATGTCAAAATACTCCGTTTCATACGTATTGTAAACGGAGGCAATAAATTTCATTTCAAGGCTGTCTTTGGGATTCATATTCAGTGTAATTGCATTCAGGTAGTTGTCGTAAGCAGTTACTTCCTGTCCATCAAAATAAACCTTCAGTCTCAAAGTGAGTTCATGTGTTCCAAATGATGTTTCTTTGGTTTCAGGAATTAGATTATATGAATTTCTGCCAAAATAAGAAAAATAATCCAGTCGAACTTCAGGACTCAGCTGGTAGGTAAAATAAGATTGAAAGTCAGTGAAGGATGTATTGTAGTCTCCTTTTGTATCCAGTGTATTCAACAGGTATCTGGTGGATCTTTTTCTGGCGCCCATTAAATAGCTAAATCTGAGATTTTTTGAACGCCCTTCCAGGTGAGCCGATGCACCAAGCAAATTGATGGTTACATTGCCGGCAAATTCTTTCGGTTGCTTGTATTTAATATCAAGAACTGAAGAAAGTTTATCGCCATATTTTGCTTCAAAACCACCAGCAGAAAATTTAAGTGATTCCACAAGATCAGAGTTAATTATAGGCAATCCTTCTTGTTGACCGGAGCGAATGAGAAAAGGTCGGTATATTTCAATGTCATTTATATAGACGAGATTCTCATCATAATTGCCTCCCCGTACAGAATAACTGGAACTCAGTTCTGAAGAGGATGAAACACCAGGGAAGGTTTTAATCACTGCAATCACTTTCTCCCCTGTGGATGGAAGCATGTCAAGGGCACGAGTGTCCACTTTCTGCATCAGGCTTTTCTCCTTGTAGGTAGTTCCTTTCACTTCAAATGGAGACACCTCAATAAAAACATCCAGGGTCACATTTTTCTTAAAGCGCGAACCTCCTTTCAGAGGACCCATTGTTATTCTGCTTGATTTTCTAACATAAGAAAAACTTAATTCGATTGTTTTGTTTGCCGGAATTTCAATTTCGTAATAACCTGATTCATCAGAAATTGTTCCCTTTGTGTTGTTGTCCCATGTGATATTCACATATTTAACCGGAATCTTGTTAAGGTCGGTTATTTTTCCATAAACAAGGGCTGTATTTTTCTGTGCAAATGAATGAAATGCAATGAGGCTTAAAAGGCAGCTTATGATGAATTTTCCAACTCTCATTATTACTTTAAAGGGATTGAAATACTTAACGCTTTATAAATGCACATATTGTAATCATGCAAAAGTATGAAAATTAATGATGCTTGGTTCGGACATTTTAGCTTTAAACCTTCAAAATAGTGGTATTTTGACTATTTTTGATCAATCATTTATGATATATCCTCTTGGAAAAACAAACAGGTGTTGTTATTAAATCTACCGGAAGCTGGTATTCTGTTCTTACGAAAGATGATCATAGCTATGAATGCCGCATTAAAGGAAAATTCCGTCTCGACAAACTAAAAAGCACAAACCCCATTGCAGTGGGTGATCGGGTTTATTTTTATGCAGATGAGAAATTGGGTTATGCAGTAATTGATGAAATTATTGAGCGCAAAAATTTCCTGGTTCGCAAAGCAACAAATCTTTCAAAGCAATCGCATATTATTGCTTCTAACCTGGATTATGCTGTTATCATAGCGTCCATCAAAACACCAAAAATTTCTACGGCTTTTATTGATCGTTTCCTGGTGATCATTCAGGCTTATGAGATTACACCGGTGATTGTATTTAATAAAATTGACTTGTTGGGAGTATCCGATAAAGATTATTTAGACGATTTAGTGGAACTTTATACACATTTAGGCTATCGCTGTTTTACAACTTGTGCTATTACCGGATTGCATGTGGACGAGCTGACCACATTCATGAGAGGAAAAACCAGCCTGTTTACCGGTCAATCAGGTGTGGGTAAAAGCACCATTTTAAATTGCATTAAACCCGGTTTAGGATTAAAAATATCCAGGATGTCTGAGTCCAGAAATAAAGGAAAACACGGGACTACCTTTTACGAAATGTACAAACTGGATAAGAATACTTATGTGGTTGATTCTCCTGGCATCAGAGAATTAGGTTTATATGATTTTGAAGCATTTGAAGTGGGATTGTTTTTCCCTGAATTTAAGCCACTGGCCACATCCTGCAAATTCACCAATTGTTTACACCTGAACGAACCCAATTGCGCTGTCATTAAAGCAGTTGAAAAAGGATTAATACTTCATGAGAGGTATGTTAATTATTTAAAAATGCTGGATGATTTTAATTTATAAAAATGCGTGTTGTAATTCAAAGAGTTAAAAAGTGTACTGTTGTTATTGACCATAAATTACATTCAGAAATAAGCCAGGGATTGTTGATTTTCCTTGGAATTGAGGAAGCTGATAAGTCGGAAGACATAGAGTGGTTGTGCCATAAAATCAGCAATCTGAGGGTTTTTGATGATGATGCAGGGGTGATGAATCTTTCAGTCCGGGAAATTCAGGGAGATTTAATGGTTGTCAGCCAGTTTACTCTGCATGCAAGTACCAAAAAAGGAAACAGACCTTCTTACCTCAGGGCAGCACATCCAGATACAGCAGTTCCTTTATATAATCAGTTTGTTAAATCATTAGAAAAAATCAGTGGTATAAAAGTAAAAACCGGTGAATTTGGGGCCATGATGAACGTAGCCCTTTTCAATGATGGTCCTGTTACTTTGATTATTGATTCAAAAGCCAGGGAATAAAATTTACACACCCCATTCAGCAGGATTCTTTCTCCACTCTTTCAACACTTCCACTTCATGATGCTGAATGTAGTTCATCTTTACTGCTTCCTCAATTAACAAATTATAATCACAAAGAGTATAAAAAGTAATTCCAGCATTCCTGGATGCCTCTTCAGCGATAGAAAAACCATAAGAAAAAATAGCGATCATTCCCAGCACCTGGTATCCGGCCTCTTTCACACCATTTGCCACAAGCATGCTGCTTTTTCCGGTGGAGATCAGATCTTCTACAACAACCACTTTATGTTCCTTCTCCAAATTTCCTTCTATCAGACTTTTGGTTCCATGCTCTTTTGCCTTTGTCCGGGCATAAGCCATTGGTTTTTCGGTGTAATCACCGATGAGAGCAGCATGTGCTATCCCGGCAGTAGCTACGCCTACCACGGCATCGAAATCAGGAAAAACAGAATTAATCAATTTCGAAAGTGCAAGCTTTATAAAGGTTCTTTCTTCCGGATAACTCAACAATTTTCTATTATCACAATAAATTGGAGATTTCCAACCGGATGCCCATGTAAATGGGTTTGATGGTTTCAGAATAACTGCTTTTCTTTCAAGCAGAATATTCGCAACCTGTTGTCCTGTTTTTTCATCATAAACCATTTTGCAAAACTATAAAATTTTTTCAGGGAAAATATATTTAATTAAAAATCAGATGCTCACAAAACCCTCATAAAAATGAAGTTCTGCAATCTGAGAAATTGACAAGCAGTATCTAAAAACTTAATAAAGAGTTTGCATCAACTAAACACCGGACTGAATTGACGCCTGGAGAGGATTGGAATACGAACTCAGGCACTGTTGATCGCATTACTGGATCTATTTGACTAGTTGGATAAATCCTATCCAATCGCATGGAAAACAGCGAGCCGAATCTTTGAATATTTTTTACGTACTATCTGAATAAAAGTTTAAACAGAAAATTTTGTTTTTTTTACATAAAGATATTTTAATATGAAATAAAAAGCTATATTTGGCATTTGTAAAAGTATGTTTAATTCTACATATGTAAATGAAAGTACTATAAAAACAAATCCTAATTTTCGTAAGTCATATGTTGAATATTTTTTGTAATTCTTAAATAGAACTAATAGCCATGATTAAGACATCATTAGATCCGGAGAAATTGGAATGTATGGCAAACAAACTTAAAGCATTGGGTCATCCAGTACGTATTTCCATTATTGATTTGTTAGAGAAAAATGAAAAACTGACAGTAACAGCTATTCAGGCACACCTCAAAATTGAGCAGGCCGCAACTTCCAACCATTTACGAATATTAAAGGACCAGCAAATAGTAAAATCCGTCAGGGACGGAAAAAACAAGTATTATTCACTTAAACTCCTTCAACTTGCAGATATTGTTAGTTGCGTTGAAAAATGTGCCGATTAATTAAAGATTGGCACCCTTTTCTTCTCTTTAAAATGAAGTTCACTTTAGCAATCTTTTAAGCTGCACTTTCAGGACTATTCCGACTTTAATTATCCTCAATTAAGCTATTGATCTGCCCTCTTTCCAGGCATCAATCAAAGGAAAATCCGAAATAAATTGTCTTCTCTAATCATTGAAATAATGATTTATAAATCCCGCAGTCATGAATGCTTCTTTAATTTATAAAGAGTTATCATTTGCAGAATCCGTATTTTTGAGTTGATTATTATTCTGAAATTTAAAATGCCTGAAAAAATTCTTTATGCTTCCCTATTTATTACTGGATGTCGATAAATGCCTTTTGAATATCGAAAGCATGATCAGGAAGGCAAGGGCTTCTAAAGTGTTTTTTAGGCCACATGTGAAAAGCCACCAGTCAATAGAAATTGCCTCCTGGTTCAGGAAAAGAGGTGTCAGCGGAATAACTGTTTCCTCTTTAAAAATGGCTGCATATTTTTCTAATCATGGCTGGAAGGATATAACTATTGCCATTCCTGCAATTGCATTAGATGCAAACAAAATCAACGATTTAGCTGCCAATATTAGCTTAAACATTCTAGTTGAATCTGCGGAGGGAATTGATTTAATAGGGAATGATGCCAAACATGAATTAGGTGTTTTTGTCGAAATTGATACAGGTTATCATCGCACTGGAATTTCCTCAGATGACAAGCATAGTATAAATAACATCCTGTTAAAAATAAAGAACAGTCAGTTAGTGTTTAAAGGCTTTCTGTCTCATTTTGGCAACACTTACTCTGCTGCTTCAAGAGATGAAATTGTTCAAATTTACAAGTCCTCAATCGATACTCTACTTGCTTTGAAATCTCATTTCCAAGCTATTTTTCCCGATATTCAGTTGTCGATTGGCGACACTCCATCCTGCTCGATAATAAACGATTTTGTGGAGGCAGATGAAATCAGGCCTGGTAATTTTGTTTTCTTTGATGTGATGCAATGGAAACTGGGAAGCTGCTCTTTCGATGATATTGCTGTTGCATTAATAGCACCCGTAATTGCAAAGCATCCTGAAAGAGATGAAATTGTGATCCATGCCGGAGCAGTTCATTTATCAAAAGAATTTATTGTTGATGAAAATGGGAACAAAATTTTTGGATTGATTTCCCGGTTTTCGGATGGAAAATGGTCTGATCCTATCGAACATGCTTTTGTCACATCTCTTTCCCAGGAACATGGAATTGTTAAAATCCGAGGGCACGAAATCCATTCAATCCATCCAGGTGATTTGCTGGCAATTTTACCTATCCATTCCTGCCTCACAGCAAACCTGATGAGATCTTACCAAACGAAGGATGGGAAAGTCATTGAAATGATGCCTTAATTAATTATTTCAAAAATTTCGTCTATTGGTTTTTTATTGGATTGTTTTGCCTCTACATTGCTTTTACCAATCGCGACAAATGCAATTAAATCCCATGGATCTTCAATATGAAGAATTTCTTCCAATTCTGTTTTAGCCGTTAAGGGAGAGCTCATCCAGCAGGCACCATATCCAAGCTCAACTGCCGATAATAAAATATTTTGCATGGCAGCACCTGCACTCTGTAAATCAGGATAATTGTGCATTTTCTTTAATTCTTCAGGAGTCAAATTGAAGCCTTTTTCCCAAATAGTTTCGGAAGGTGTCATGACCAAAGCAATAAGAGAGGGGGCGCCTTTAAAAAATGTGGACGACACTTCCATTTGGGATTTTACAAGATATGCCCGTTTTGACTCCAAACTAGGTATTTCACTTATTTTTTGAGAAATTGCAGCAGCTAATTTTTCCAGCACTTCTTTGTTCGTAACAGCTATGAATTTCCAAGGCTGATGATTATTTTCACTTGGTGCAAGCCCTGCTCTTCTTGCCATTTCTTTTAAATCATCCGGATTTATGCTTTCATTTGTAAAGCTCCTTACACTAGCCCGCCTTTGTATTACATCAAGAAGTTCCATTTTTTATTTGAATTTAATTTATGCAAATTTACGAATAATGAAGCAGCTTTATAACACAAACAGTCAGTGGAGATTAATTATTCATTAATTTTGACAGATGTAACATTTTTGTAACAGAGTTTGAATTAAACCATAGTAGTTTGCTGAAGTTTTTTAAAAGTCGAAATCCGTTATTGTATCCCATTTTGCTCATTTACACTTTTGCATTAAATGCTGTATTGCTATTTAAACCCGTTGCCATTAGTTCTTTTGACCACTCCCTGATCGCTACTTTATTTAAACTGGACATTACCTTATTCCCTAACCAATCGATCATCATTGTTTCTATCCTGTTTGCTTTTCTTCAAGCACTGCTGGTGAATCAAATTTTTAATAAGTACCGCTTAACATCAGAATCCAGCCTGCTTCCTTCTTTTATATTCATCACATTAGAGGCTCTTTTTCCTGAATATATTTTACCAAACTCGGCATTCATTTCTCTTTTTATGATTTTGCTGGTGATAAATTATTTGCTGACACTTTTTGATATGTCAGATGCGGTTCAGCGCATATTCTTTATCTCCTTTTTTATAGGAATAGGAGGTATGATTTATTCTCCCATGTTTTTGTTTATTCTGCTGGTAATTATTGCTATTCCAACGCTTAAAACACCCCTGTCTTCAGAATTTGTAATTATTCCATTCGGCTTATTGATCCCAATTTATTTAGTTGGTATGTACTTTTACATGAAGGGGGAACTCTCCTCTTTCCTTTCTATATTCAGCAACAGTTTCCCGCAGTTTTCTTTTAAATTTAATGAAAATTTTTTGCCTAATGCCATACCTGTCAGTTTTCTGCTCCTGGTATTAAGTATTGGGTTTGTGAAAAATACCTTTGTATTTAAGAATAAAGTGGTTCGCTTAAGCCGTTATCATCGGGTATTTTCCTATTATTTCATACTGACATTAATATTGTTTGTATTTACTTCAGCTGAGAAGTCCGATTCAAGTTATTATTTTATTTTACCAATAACCTTCTATTTATCTTCCATGTTTAGTTCTGAAGACAATAAGTTAAATGAGTTTATTTTTGGTGGCCTATTGGCTATTGTTATTTTTATGCAGGCCAATATGATTTTTCAGCTGATCTAATCAATGTGCTTCCAGCCAATTATTCCCTTTTCCTAAATCGATTGTCAATGGAACAGATAAGGAATACGCATTTTCCATGTTTTCCCTGACAATTGACTCAACTTGCTCAAGTTCGCCTTTCACCACATCAAATATCAATTCATCATGCACCTGCATGATCATCATTGATTCCAGTTTTTTTCGTTTAAACTCCCGGTGAATTTTAACCATGGCAATCTTAATGATATCAGCAGCTGATCCCTGTATAGGAGCATTGACCGCATTTCGTTCTGCAAAGGAACGCTGCACTGCAGAGCGAGAATTAATATCTCTCAAATAACGCCTTCTGTGCAAGATCGTTTCTGCATATCCCAGTTTTCGTGCATCTTCCTGGCATTTTTCAATATATTCTTTGATGCGCGGAAAGTTTGTGAAGTAGTGATTTATTATTTCTGATCCTTCCGACCTGGGTATGTCAAGCCGCTGTGCCAGGCCCCATGCTGAGATTCCATAAATAATACCAAAATTCACCTCTTTAGCCTTCCTTCTCATATCAGGATTTACCTTATCAAGCGGCACACCGAACACCTTGGATGCAGTGGAAGTGTGAATATCCTGCTTTAGATTGAAGGCTTCCATCATTCCTTCATCCTGGCTGGTGTGAGCAATCACTCTCAATTCAATTTGTGAATAATCAGCCGAAACCAAAAGGTGCTCAACACTTCTTGAAACAAATGCTTTTCTGACGAATCTACCTCTTTCTGTTCTGATCGGAATATTTTGCAAATTGGGATTTTTTGAACTCAATCGCCCTGTTGCTGCAACCGCCTGGTCATAGGTTGTATGAATCAATCCACTCTGCTCATTTTGTAAGCCGGGAAGTGCATCCACATAGGTGGACTTTAATTTTTGAATAGCCCGGTAATCTAAAACCAGACGAACGACTTCATGCTTGGGTGCCAGCTTCCTGAGGACTTCTTCATTTGTGGAATATTGTTTTGATTTTCTGGTTTTTTTTGCATTTGGATCCAGTTTTAATATCTCAAATAATACATGACCTAATTGTTGGGGGGAATTGATATTAAAAGGGACACCTGTATCCTGGTGTATTTTCTTCTCGAGTTTCTGCAACTCGTCTTCAAGTACTTTTGAATAGGTCCGCAAGTCGTCTACATTTAACTTCACTCCTGCATATTCCATATCGGCCAGCACTTCAATTAATGGGCTCTCCACCTTGTAAAAGAGTTCCTCAAAGTGATTTTCTTTGATCTCCTTCTTGAATTCTGCAAATAATTGTAAATTTATATCTGCCTGTTCACAATAATAACTATACAATTGATCAGTCGACAAACTGCCCTGGTTGAGCATTTTATAATTTAAATATTGTTCTGATAACAATTCCAAATCATGGCGGGATTCCGAATCAAGGATATAGTGTGCAATTAAATTATCAAATAAATTCCCATGTAGATGTATTCCTGATCGCTTTAAAACGATGGAGGCAGGCTTCAGATTGTTGCCTATTTTTTCTAGCTCACTTTTTTCAAATAAGGGTTTTAACAGCTTGAGAAGTTCAGCTGCTTTATCTTTATTTGGAGAAAATTTGATGACGCATGATTTATCTTTTTCACAGCATAATGCTATGCTTTTAATAGCTGCCTGGTAAGAATCGGGACTGCTAAGCTCTATATGCATCCCGTATCTTCCTTTTTGGATAATTTTCTCTACTTCCCGGGTAATTTCTGAATCTAATTCCAGTTGTTTATACTCTTTTTTCTGTTCATTATATGATTCAAAATCATCTTCTTCTTGATTTGTGTCTCCAAAATTTAATAAAGCTGTATCATCAGGCAGTTTTTTCACTTCAGGTTCTTTACCTAACACTCTTTTGCCCAGGTTTTTAAATTCAAGTTGTGCAAATAGTTGTTCGATGGCCTCTTTATTCCACTCGTTAATTTTCAATTCTGATTCATTAAAATCGATTGGGGCCTCTGTGATCAGGGTGGCTAATTTTTTTGATAAACGGGCCTGATCACCAAAATTCTCCAGGTTTTCCTTTACTTTTCCCTTTAATTTTTCTGTATTTGCCAACAAATTTTCAATATTGTCATAATCTGCAATCAATTGCTTTGCTGTTTTCGGCCCGATTCCGGGAACACCCGGGATATTATCAACCGAATCACCCATTAATCCCTGTATCTCCACCACCTGGTCAATTCGTTTAATACCAAACTCTTCCTTCACTTTTTCTATATCCCAAATCTCATTTGGCTGACCTGATCGTGCAGGTTTAAATAAAAACACATTTTCCTTTACCAATTGGGCAAAATCTTTATCAGGGGTAAACATAAAAACATCAAAACTATCAAGCGGAGCCTTGTGGGCTATGGTGCCGATAATGTCATCCGCTTCATATCCTGGAATCTCCATAACCGGAATATTAAAAGCATCCAATACACTTTTGATATAGGGGATGGACAAAGAAATATCTTCCGGCTGTTTATCCCGGTTGGCCTTGTATTCAGTGAAATCTTCATGTCGAATGGTAGGTTCATATGAATCAAATGCAACTGCTATGTGACTTGGATTTTCCTTTTCCAGTATTTCAAGCAACGCATTTACGAAGCCAAAAATAGCAGAAGTATTGAATCCTTTGGAATTAATTCTTGGATTACGGATAAATGCAAAATGAGCCCTGTAAATCAAAGCCATTGCATCAAGTAAGAACAATTTATTCTTCTTTTCAGTCATTGTTTTTTTCCAGTTATTTTTATACTGTAAAGATAAGGCTATTTACCTATTGCCTTTTGAGAATGGGCATCAGACTTTAATCTTTTTCCATTTACCGCCCCTGATGCGGATGAATGATAATGTGGCTATAACAGCCCAGTAAACAAATTCCGCTGTCCAAACGACCTCCAGGCTGGAGCTCAATATTAAGGCTACATAATACACATATAAGCTGTAAACTGAAATACTGGCTAATTCAATGAAAAATGCTGTGCGGGTATCTCCTGTTCCGGTTAATGAGTGAAGCAAAATCACCCCCGGGACAAAAATGAACAACGCACCATAAATAACACGCAATGGATCAATGGCCTCTGAGATCAATGAAGTGTCATTGGTTATCAAGCCCAACATCCAGCCTGGCTGAAACAATACCAATGGCAAGAATAATAGTGTCCAGATATAGCTGATGACAATAATTTTTCCTGCCAATTTCAAGACTTCACCTGTTTTTCCCTGACCAATAATATTGCTTACCATGGTATTTGAGGTGGTCGCCAGCCCCCAGACCGGCAGCATGAATATCATCAGGTTTGAGCGCAATACATTTGAAATAGCTAATTCTCTTTCTCCTGTTTTTTCAATGATGACAAAAAACATGAACCAGGTACCGATCGAAATCAGGTTTTGAAATACAGTTGGATAAGACAATCTAATGATGGATTTTGAAATTTCTTTACTTAATTTCCTGAAATGATACAATGCAAGACCTTTTATATCAAGACGCATTTTTGTGAAAAACACAAAATAAATCAATGCGGAAGCTTCTGCAATAACTGAGGCTAATGCAGCTCCCTGTATTCCCATATAGGGGAAACCCAGCTGACCAAAAATCAATACATAATCGAGAAAAATATTAACAACAGCCATGAATGCTGTAGAGTAAGTGAGCACATTTGTTTTTGAAAGGCCCACATAAAGTGAACGATAAACCATGTTCATACCCACGAAGAAAATTCCAAAATTCCTGATCTTCAAATATCGAATGACTTCCCCATACACTAAATCAGAACTTAAGAGTTGCTTCATTATAAAAGGACCCATAAAATACATAAAGGCAAACAGCAATATGCTAAAAATCCCCATTAAATAGATCGCCTGATCGAATACGATTCCAACACCCCTGGGTTTATTTTCTCCCGTTCTCCGTGCTATGATTATTTGAACGCCCACTGACATTCCCATACAAAGCAATGTGAAAATCAGGTAGAAAATTCCACCGATTGCTGCAGCACCCAAAGTGATTTCATTCAATCTTCCAAGGAATGCAGTATCAATCACATTGATGGCTGTCTGGGCCATGCCTCCGATAATAATAGGCAGGGAAATGCTAAAAATACTCCGATATGTATTGTTCACTTCCATAAAATGGCATGCAAAAATACAATTAAAGATTTTGATGTATTTTTACCTCAAATTATATATTCATCAGACATGAAAACCGGATTGCTAAAAATACACCTGGCTGTATTATTATTCGGACTGGCCGGGCTTTTTGCGAAATGGCTTCCTGTTCACCCCATCATTTTAGTTTTTGGACGTGTGTTTTTCGCATGTATCTCCCTGCTATTAATCCTCAGGATATTTAAACTTCCCATCCTGCTGAATCATAGAAAAGATTATGTTATTCTTGCCTTACTGGGTGCTATTTTAGCTTTTCATTGGGCCAGCTTTTTTCATAGTATACAACTTTCCACAATTGCTATTGGTTTGCTTACCTATTCCTCTTTTCCCCTTTTTGTCACCTTTATCGAACCTCTTGTTTTTAAAGAAAAACTCAGATTTAAATCCATTCTTACAGCCATTCTGGCAATTATTGGAATTTTAATAATGGTTCCTGAATTTGATGTGGGAAATCAAACATTCAAAGCCATTATCTGGGGTTTTCTTTCTGCTCTTTCTTTCGCCATACTATCCATATCCAATCGTTTTTTAGCTAAACAATATTCCGGACTTCAAATAGCATTTTATGAAGATGGCTTTGCGACTATTTTTTTACTGCCCTTCTTATTCAGTATACCCCTTTTGATAACGACAAAACTGATTCTGTCACTTGTTATTTTAGGTATATTGTTTACTGCCCTTTCTCACAGTTTATTTATTGACGGGCTCAAAAAAGTAAAGGCTCAAACAGCAAGCATCATTGCTTCCCTGGAACCGGTGTATGGAATATTATTCGGGCTGTTGATTTTTTCTGAACTGCCTGATCTGAGAACAGCTATTGGCGGAATCATCATAATTGCATCCGTCATAATTAGCAGTATTCAAAAGAATTGAGTGTTATTGATGGCCTGATCCTTCCGTTTATTAATCTGCTGAATTCGCCACATTCTTTCTTTTGTAATACAAAAAGATATTATACTATTTGGTGCTATACCTATTGTTTGATATCATACCTGTGCTTGCCATTAGTGCATATATTGGTTTGGGGGCTTGTGTAATCCTGAAATCGATCGGTTCTATGAAGTACTTCCGAAAAGATCCCAACCCGGACCCAAGAAATTAATCTATTTACGTCCTGTCTGAATCACAAACACCATAGCCACAAATCGATAAACCATGTGTCCAAACTTGGTGTATGGTAAATACAGGATCACATACCACATGATAATCAGGTGAAACAAATACCAGTAATAACCCAGGTGATCGTTCACCAAACGTGCATATTCGGTAAAAAAACCTGTAATAACCAAAAGTAAAATGGAGATTAGGAAGGACCAGTCGAAGAAATTACTACTTGAAACAGCATCTTTCTTTATAAGCCGTTGAAAAATCAGTATCAGCAAACCAACAACAATTGAAAGTCCTGCCAGGTTTCCCACTATTTTAACCGGGTTCAAAAAAGGCATGGGATAATTACCAAGTATAGCGGACAGTATAGCAAACAAGGTAACTACTATCAATGCAACAAAACCATAAAAAACCATAGCATGAGCCAGATGCCTGAATTTATTGGTTTCGCAATCCTTGAATTTTTTGTGTGCCAGCAGTTCTTTCTTTACTTGCCAGATGGTTTTGATAATAGATGTTGCTTTCTCTGTCATCCCCGACTTGATCGGGGATCTCTCTTTAACTGAGGATTGAGATTCCGGCTCAAATCCGGAAAGACGATAACCTTTGACCATCCCTTTCCAAAATGAGCGAATACTGAAAACAATTCCAACAATCATAAGCAGCGCAAGAATCGAAAAGGATGAATTCAGCAATGCATGAGGAAACATGGCGGAATAATTGACCGGATCAGGTGTAATTGTCAGGGTACCTGCTATGATCAGTATGAGGTGAATGATAATCATGGGAATAGTCACAGTAACCGGCAACATCCACCATTTTTTCAACCATTTGACTAAAAATGAAGGATTGGCGTAATACTCAATGGTTTGTGAACGCAATGAGGCCAAAACATTTCCAGGCTTCACACCCCTGGGACAGTTGCTTGTACAGTCTCCACACTGATGACACAGCCAGATATCAGGATCAGCAATCAACATGCCCTTTTGTCCCCATGCAGCCCAAATCATTTCTTTTCTTGGAAATGGATTTTCCTCAGGTGATAAATTACATACAACTGTACAATTCCCACATTGCATACAGGCTTTAAGGTCAGAGTTGCTTTCTTTTTTGACTCGTTTTATGAATTGAATATCAGGCAAAAGAATTTTGCTTCTCGTTTCTCGTTTCTCGTTTCTCGTCTCCGGCATCATGGTAATTAGTTGCATTTTGTACTTAAGACGCTTCAATTGAGGAGATCAATTTATTTAGCATTTTTTCTTATTATCTTATACTTACATGTCTTTGAACGGATTCGGCCCTATCAATTCAATCTCCTCCACATAATCATCAATGATGCGGGGGATTTTATCATATTCATTTATTTCAACAAAAACGGTTTTTATTCTTTCATTTTCAAGCATCATTTTTTCTAACACTTCCTGTATGTTTTCCCCTCTTTTTTCAGTCAGATCACTTCCATTTATAAAATGACATTGATAATCATCCCCTGGTTTACAGCCAATCTGAAGAATGCCATCGAAGCCTTTTGAAAGCGCATCTGAAATCCATATATTATTTACCGATCCAAGGCATCTCACAGGTATAATCCTTACATGCGGACTATATTTCAAGCGTTTTTGCCCAGCCATATCGAATGCCGGGTAAGCATCATTTTCACAAACAAAAGCCAATATTCTTGGTTTCTCTTCAAATTCATCCGGAATTTCAACAGCTTTGATCATTTCTGATATGGCATTTACATTAAAATCCTCAAAAGATATCACCCTTTCCGGACAGGCACCCATGCATATACCACATCTTCGACATCTGCTTGGATTTGGAATGGGTGTTCCCTTTTCATTCTCATCATAAGTCCCAAACGGGCATTCCTCGGTGCAGCGCTTACAATCTGTACAGCGAGAAAAATAGATTTCAGGATGCGATAGATCTCCTGATCTTGGATGAACTGCCTCACCCCTTTTGGTTGCTTCAGCACATTGAATAGCTTTTAGCATGGCCCCGCAGGCATCTTCCATGCTGGAAGAGATATCCATGGGAGAACGCACTGATCCGGCCGCATAAATTCCAGTTCTCCTGCTTTCATAAGGGAAACAAATAAAATGAGAATCAGCAAATTCATATTTTAGTTCAGGTAAGCCTTTCCCTAACCTGTATTTTAAATTTAAATCTTCCGTGTTCTGAGGAGTCATACCGATTGCCAGCACAATAAGATCCACTTCCAGCTGGATATTGTCACCCAACAATGTTTGATGCACATCAACAAGAATTCTATCGCCTTGCAGATTAAGTTGTCCAATCTCTCCTTTGGTCATAAACACCTGGTCATCATGCTGCACTTTCTCATAAAATGCTTCCAACTTTCCCGCTGTGCGGATATCCTTATAAACTATAAAAACTGAAGTTTCTTTGCTGGATTCACGAATGTAGAGCGCTTGCTTTAAAGAAGTTCCGCAACAATAATTAGAGCAATAAGGAAGATGATTTTTATCCCTTGATCCTGCACATTGAATAAACAAAACTTGCTTTGGAACTTCACCGTCCGAAGGTTTTAGAACAGGGCCTGCTTTGGCCATCTTTTCAAAGTCCAAATTGGTTATGATGTTGGGGTTTTGTCCATAACCGAATTCCGTCAGTTTTTCAGCATCATAAGGATTCCATCCGGTTGCTAAAACCACTGAAGCCACTTTTCTTTTTGTCTCTTTTTCCTCTTGCTTAATAACTACCCGGAACTCCCCTGGTTGCCCTGAAATTTCTTTTATGGATGAATTCTCATGAATCTCTACCTTTTCTTGTGTTTTTACATCATGAATCTTTTGACTGATCAGTGGTTTTTCCAAATAATCAAAAGGTGGATGCATGGGCAATTGCTTATGCAGATGATTTGACCAGCCTCCCAGCTTGTTCTTTTCAACAAGAATTGTTTTATAGCCCGCTTTTGCAGCTTCAATTGAAGCCGTTATTCCGCTGATTCCTCCACCTATCACCAATATTTCTGAACTGGATTGATCCGGGATAAAAGGAGTGGGACTTAAAATCGATTTCATTTTTGCCAGGCCCATTCGCAATGAATCTTCCGCCAGCATGTTTGTGTCTGCATCCTTTGCTTCATGTGACCAGGCCACTAATTCACGAAGATTTACTCTTTCTGTTAATTGATTAAAGGAAAATTCTTTTGTAAAAAAGCGAGGGGAACAGGCAGCCACTATCACCCCTTCCAGATGTTCCTTTTTGATATCCTCCTGAATGTTCTGAACTGATTCAGCCAGACAAAGCTTTGCATGGGTCCTGCATAAATGCTCACCTGAAACACTACCCACTTTTTCAAGTGCTGCCATGTCGATGGATTTTCCTATTTCACAACCACTGCAGATGTATATTCCAAGTTTTTTTTCCATATCAACAAGCTAGTTTTGAATTGCTTTCAGAGAAATAGCTGTAGCATCTTTAAGGGAAGCAGACACATCTAAAGGCTTACTGGCGCATGCAGAAGCAAATATTCCTTCCGGTAATTTATCATTCAGCAGAAATCCATAATCGTCTTTAGGAAGTTTTGAATTTAATAAGGAAGGCTGAATTCCAGTAGCAAGCACCACTAAATCTGATTCTGTTTTGGTTTTTATTCCGGATAAAATATCTTCCGCTTCCACAAATAACTTATTATTATTAATATTTATTTTCCCGGCCTTCCCTTTAATTAATTCAACATTTTCATCCTCTTCAACCTGCTTTAGAAAATCCTCATTTCTTCCACTTACTCTTAAATCAATGTAGAATATTAGGATTTTGACCTGCTTTAATTTTTCACTGGCAATAAGAGCATGCTTTAGGGAAGCCGAGCAACAAACTGATGAACAATAGGAAAGATGTTTTTCATCCCTCGATCCTGCACATTGTATGAAAACAATTGTTTTGGGTGCTGACTGGTCAGAAGGTTTTATGATGTGACCTGCTGTAGGTCCGTTAGCAGCAGCATATCTTTCAAATTCAACATTGGTTATAATATCCGGGTGATTTCCATAATTCAGCAGGGCTATTTCCCCTGCATCATAAGGTTCCCAGCCCGTGGAGTATACGATGGAGTGAAACGTTTTTTCAATGAGCTCTTCCCTGGCGTCCAGATTAATTGCATCGTATTCACAAACGTCAAGACATTTTTTGCATTCATTCCTCAGGCAAGCTGATTCATCAATCGTGTAGCTGAATGGAAAAGACATTTCATGTGGAAGGTAGGCTGCCTTGTTTTTATCAAGACCATAATTGAAGGTATTGTCTCTTTCCACTGGGCAAACATCGGCGCATTTTCCACAAGCAGTGCATTTGGAATTGATCAATTCTGCCTTCTTCATTATCTGAACTTTAAAATTTCCTTTTGATCCCTCCATGCTGTTTACCCGGGCAGATGTTAGTATTTTAACTCTTGAATTATTGCGAATTCGATTAAAATTGATTTCCAGACCACATTGAGGAGGACAAAGTTTTGGGAAATACTGGCTGAATTGTACGACTTTTCCTCCAATATATGGTTTACTCTCAACTAATAATGCTTCGTGACCTACTTCGGCAATTTCAATAGCAGTGGTCATGCCGCTAATGCCTCCACCAATAACAAGTACGTGCTTTTGTTGCATAAAATCTAATTAGTCATAGCTTGAAGGAATGATACACCGATACTGAGGATATCTGCAGCATCATTGCTTATTCCTAAAGCTATAAGATATTTTTTCATTCTATAAAACAAAAATACTTGCTTTGAACTGAATCTCTTGTAACAATGTGATAACAAAAATTAGGATAAATATGATTTAATAATAAATCATACTGCCTTTTTGACTGATTAATGAATTGGGCATACTATTTTCTAACAGTTAAACGGTTATATTTGCTATCAGACATATAATTAAGCATACATGGGTTCAAAAAAACAAAATCAAAATTCTATCACTTTCATCAATGCAGATGATCCTGAAGAAATAAATGAATTTATTTCTATACTTCCAAACGAAGAAGACGATGAGGTAAATAGCAAGAATATTCCTTCAATATTACCGATCCTGCCACTCCGAAACACAGTATTATTTCCACATACGGTCATTCCGATTACAGTCAGCAGGGAAATGTCTGTTGTTCTGATCAATGATGCCTATAAAGGAGACCGCAAAATTGGTGTGGTAGCACAGCGTTCCGAAGATGTAGAGAATCCGGGAGAGGATGACATTTACATGGTGGGTACCATTGCTCATATCATTAAAAAAATCAAACTTCCTGATGAAAATACCATGGTCATAATCCAGGGGGTTGAAAAATTCGAAATTAAAAACCTGGTCCAGACAGAACCCTATCTAAAGGCGGAAATAAAAATAATTGAGGCTGACAAACCCAAAGTGGACAAAAAGTTCCAGGGGATGATAGATGCGATGAAAAATATTTCTGAGCAGATCATTGAACTTTCTCCCAATATTCCCAAAGAAGCCAACATTGCACTTAAAAATCTCAATGCGCCATCCTATCTGATGAATTTCATTGCCTCCAACATGAATATTGAAGTGCAAGAAAAGCAAAAAATCCTGGAGTTGAATAATTCCAGGAAGAAGGCTTTGCTCATTCTGGACTATTTAAGCAAAGAGATTGAAATGCTTAAAATCAAGAATGAAATTCAAGATAAAGTAAAGACCGATATTGATAAACAGCAACGCGATTTTTACCTTCACCAGCAACTCAAAACCATACATGAAGAATTAGGCCTCAATACGCCTGAACAGGAAATTGAAAATTTTGTAAAGCGAGCTGAGAAAAAGAAATGGACGAAAGATGCGAAGGAAGTTTTTGATAAGGAACTCCATAAGCTTAGCCGCATGAATCCTGCTGCTGCAGAGTATTCTGTGATAGCCAATTACATTGAATTGCTTCTGGATTTGCCCTGGCAGGAATACACCAAAGACAACCAAGACTTAAATGAAGCTCAACGAATTCTGGATAAAGATCATTATGGCCTGGATAAGGTAAAAGAGCGCATCCTTGAATATCTTGCTGTGATCCACCTAAAGGGCGATATGAAAAGTCCTATCTTGTGTTTGTACGGTCCTCCCGGGGTTGGTAAAACCTCACTTGGAAAATCTGTTGCAAGGGCTATGGGAAGGAAGTACATTCGCATATCCTTGGGAGGCTTGCACGATGAGGCAGAGATCAGGGGTCATCGCAAGACTTATATTGGTGCTATGCCCGGTCGTATAATCCAATCCATCAAAAAAGCCAAAATATCCAATCCTGTAATTGTTCTTGACGAGATTGACAAGGTTGGCAGTGACTTTAAAGGAGATCCGGCATCTGCACTTTTAGAGGTTCTTGATCCGGAGCAAAATTCCAATTTCTATGACAATTACCTTGAAATGGAATATGATTTGTCGCATGTCATGTTTATAGCAACTGCAAATAACCTGAATACTATCCATCCGGCATTGAAAGACCGTCTTGAAATTATTGAGCTGAATGGATACCTGATGGATGAAAAAACCCATATTGCCAAAGACTACCTGGTCCCCAAACAAAGAGTAATGCATGGTTTGAAAGCTAAGAATTTCAAACTACCAGAAAGTAGTTTACATACTATTATTGATAATTATACACGCGAATCAGGGGTCAGGGGTGTGGAAAAGAAAATTGCCAAACTATGCCGCTGGCAGGCCAAGGCATTTATTTCGGATAAAGATTTTAAACCCACTTTATCCGTTTCAAAAGTCCAGGAAATTCTGGGTCCAAAGATTTTTGATACCGATACCTATGTAGGGGATGATTTACCAGGAGTTGTTACAGGTCTGGCATGGACACCCTCCGGTGGAGATGTGCTTTATATTGAGACAAGCCTCAGTCCGGGAAAGGGGAATATCCTTCTGACCGGGAAACTGGGTGATGTCATGAAAGAATCGGCCCAACTTGCTTTCACTTATCTCAAATCCAATTACAAAACTTACGGTATTGATCCTAAATCTTTCGAGATTTGGGACTTACACATTCATGTGCCCGAAGGAGCTGTTCCCAAAGAAGGACCATCTGCCGGAATAACCCTGTTTACTTCGCTTGTTTCCTTATTCACCCAAAGAAATACAAAGAAAAATATTGCCATGACAGGAGAATTAACACTTCGTGGAGTTGTTTTGCCAGTCGGTGGAATTAAAGAAAAGATTCTGGCAGCAAAACGAAAGGGAATAAGCCATATTATTCTGTGTGAAAACAATCGAAAAGATGTAGAAGATATACAGAATAAATATGTTGAAGGGCTTATTTTTCACTATGTCAAGCAAGCCAGGGACGTGATTGAAATTGCACTGGACCAAAAACAGATCGCCAATCCACTCCAAATAAATAATCCGGATTTGTTGAAAAAATAGCCTGGTATACGATCTAAAAGAGTAGAATTTGGTAAGATTCTTCGCATCATGACTACCCGCCAATGATCCTTTTAAGCTTTTGAATAGTGTTTTCCCAAATCATGAAACTATTTTCATACTCATCCTCATCTTCAAAATCCTGGATAATCAAGAGGGTGCTCCCGGTCACTTCATCCGTCATTATATTAAAAGTCAAAAACTCTTCCGCTTCCCTTTCAATCCACTGAAAAACAAACTTCTTTTTAAAAATCTTCTTAACTACTTTCGCTTTTTCAGTACTATTGTCCCATGTGAATGTGAAAATATCTCCCTCGGCAGTTACATCATCAGCAAACCAGGAAGAAAGATTATAAGGTGTTGATATATAGGTGTAAACAAGCTCATCCCTCGCCATAAATGAAAATTCAAACCGATGTTCTACCCTTTGAGCCATGAAACAAATTAAGCCAATTTTTTACTAACAACCTAATCTAATCAAATATATTTTATACTATTTCATATTTGCGATTAAGCTTTTGTTTCCCTTCACTTTTTGGCCTAATTCTACGTTTATTTCTGCGCTTATTGGAAGAAAAATATCAACCCTCGAACCGAAACGAATAAAACCTAATTCTTCACCTCTGTTTACTGCCTGGCCTAGCTCTAAATATGGCCGAATCCTCCTTGCAATTCCTCCTGCTATTTGACGAACCAATAATTCCTCCCCATGAATTGTTTTAATAACTATTGTATTCCTTTCGTTCAGTTCGGAGGATTTGGGATTAAAAGCCAATAAATATTTACCTGGATGATATTTTTGATACACCACTTCTCCATCGATGGGGACCCTGTTCAGGTGAACATCATAAATGGACATGAAAACAGAAATTTTCCTCATTTCTCTTTTGAAGTATTCTTTTTCAAAAACAACTTCATTCAATAAAATACGACCATCTGCAGGTGAGCTAACTACAGTGCCTGATGGTTCAATTTTTCTTTCAGGATGCCTGAAAAATAAGAGGACGCATAAAATCAAGACCATACATGCAAGTATCAGAAAAATAACAAGCAT
>JADHTG010000083.1 GCA_016776505.1 Bacteroidota bacterium | reverse complement strand
AAAGGATTATCCCAAAATCAATATCCTAAAACCTTTTAGTTTTTGCAATGTGGATGAGATTTTTAACCTGGATTCGTTTGTTGCTCCTGTAGGGGGACAATGGAATTCAGGCAATGGAATAGTCTTCGGTCATTATTTTGAACCAATAAGTGCAAATCAATCACAGCCATTAACTTATGAAGTAACCGACACCAATGGCTGCTCGAATGTCAAAGAAATTAATTTCAGGATCAATCCACTTCCACAAATTGATTTTGAAGCAGATAAGTATTATGGCAAAATACCTTTGCCAATTCAATTCACAAATAAAAGCAGCATCACAACTGGAGATATTTTAAACTATCTCTGGTATTTTGGCGATGGTGATAGTTCATTGGTTGAGCATCCATTACATGCTTACCTGGCCCCAGGTTTTTATGATGTGATCTTGCATGCGATCAGTGATTCAGGATGTTGGGGGACTTTAAGCAAAGAGCAGATGATTGAAGTTTACGTTGGAATCGAAGAAAATAACATTAATAATAAGATTAAAGTTTATCCGAACCCTACGAAAGATTTTATCCTGATTGAATCAACAGCTCCAGAAGTGAAAATAAATAATCTCATTTTGATTAATAGTCTTGGAGAACAGTGTATGTTTTTTGATGATTTAAATCATAATTCTTTAAAGATTGAAAGACAGAATCTTCCATCCGGCTATTATTTTATCAAAATCTTTGATTCAAAAGGGAATGTTTATGTTCAAAAAATGTTGTTGGAATAAACAGCAATTTTACCACATGGCATTTTAACTTACCTCCGCTAAAGCTCTGGTAGGCAATGCAATTTGACAATTTAACCATTTGACAATATAACAATTTATCCCTCCTTCACTGAAGTTTCGGAGGAAAAACCCTCCTTCACTAAAGTTTCGGAGGACAGGCAATTTAACCAACCTCCGCTAAAGCTCTGGTTGGCATAGCCATTTGTCAATTTAGCCATTTGACAATTTAACCATTTGTCAATTTTTCATTCTTTAACCAACTCCACCTCAGCATTCAACTTATCTATATAGGCCAGGATAGCATCCATCCCATCCCTGTTCACTGCCGAGGTCCTGAATGAAGGTGGTAATTCTTCCCATTCTTTGTATAACTCTTTTTTGAAGGCAAGAATATTTTGGTTGATTTTATTCAGGGTGCTTTTATCAGTTTTAGTATACACTATCGAAAAGGCGATTACGTTTTCACCAAGGAAGTGTATAAAATCGATATCAATAGGCTGAGGAGCAATATTGGGGTCCACCAGTACGAATACATTGACCAGGTTTTTGCGATGATTGAAATAATCACTTAGCATTTCCTGAAAACCTACTCGGTCTGTTTTAGAAGCCTTGGCATAGCCGTATCCAGGTAAATCCATTAAATTCCATGAATCGTTAATCCTGAACAAATTGAGCATTTTTGTTTTTCCCGGTTTTTTTGAAACCAGAGCCAGACTTTTCCGGTTGCACAAAGCGTTTATAAGGGATGATTTACCCACATTCGAACGTCCGATAAAAGCATATTCGTGGCTGTTTTCAAAGGGGACCGTTTTCCAAGAAGGTTGACTGGAGATATATTCCGCTTTTTTGATAATTTCGTTCACCATCCGTTTGATAAATAATTTGTTGTATAAGCTGGTTTTTTAGCTATTTAATTGTTTAACAGCCAGCTAAAATTATTAACTTGCAGCGCAAAATTATCGTCATTTATTAATAATATCCTAATAAAAAATATTTTACATGGTCTATATTCCAAATACTGATGTTGAGAGGGCGGAGATGCTGAAAACAATCGGGGTAAAAACATTTGAAGATTTAATTTCAAACATTCCTGCTTCCCTGAGATTAAAGGGTGATATGAATATTCCGGAGGCATTTTCAGAATACGACATATTGAAGCACATGCGTGATCTAAGCTGTAAAAATGAAACTCTTACTGAATTTGCCAGTTATATGGGTGGTGGTGCATATGACCATTTCATTCCGGCCATCGTAGACCATGTGATATCCCGTCCTGAATTTTATACCGCTTACACCCCATACCAGGCTGAATTATCACAGGGGACTCTCCAGGTAATGTATGAATTTCAAACTTGTGTGAGTATGCTTGCAGGTCTTGATATTGCCAATGCTTCCCTGTATGACGGGGGAAGTGCTATTGCAGAAGCAGCTATCATGGCAATGAATATCAGTCGCAAAGAGAAAATACTGGTAGCTGCCACTTTACATGACCACTATAAAGAAGTACTTCAAACCTACCTTTCAGGCATAAATGTTACTTTTGAAGAAATTAAGGAAGATTCCGGAACAATTCATTTAGCGGACCTGAAATCTAAGCTGAACGATGATGTAGCTGCTGTCATAGTTCAGCATCCAAATTTTTTCGGTAACCTGGAAGAGGTGGAGGAAATCAACAAATTAATAAAGAAGTTTCCCAAAGTTCAATATATTATTTCATTTAATCCAATGACTGTAGGTTTGCTAAAATCTCCCGGCGATTATGGTGCGGATATAGCTGTTGCTGAAGGGCAGGTTCTTGGAGTACCGCTCAGTTTTGGTGGTCCGTACATTGGATTATTTGCAGCCAAAGAAGAAAATATTCGCAAGATGCCGGGGAGAATAGCTGGAAAAACAATCGGATCTAAAGGGAAAGAAGGTTTTGTGTTAGCTCTTCAAACACGTGAGCAACATATTAAACGTGAAAAAGCAACCTCTAATATCTGCACAAACCAGGGATTGATTACTGTTGCAGTACTCACTTATTTAACTTATATCGGCAAGGAAGGATTAGTCGAAGTGGCATCCCAATGTTACAATAAGGCACATTACCTCGCTGAAGAAATCGTGAAAATCCCGGGATTTGAATTAAAATACAAAAAAGACTTTTTTAACGAGTTTGCTATACAATGCGATCTAAATGTGGATGATATATTGAACCGGCTGCATGATCAAAAAATCATGGGTGGAATAAATCTTAAAAAATACGGTAATACTGGTCTATTAATTGCCGTTACAGAAAAGAGAAGCAAAACTGAAATGGATCAATACATCCAGGTTTTGAGATCTTTTTCATCTAATACATGAATATAAACGAAGCCGATCTTGCCCGCAAACAGGGGAAGAAAGAGTATGTAAGGGAAATGTTCAATTCCATTTCCCCAAAATACGACCTGATGGATCGTATTTTATCATTTGGTATTGATATCAGGTGGCGAAAACGAGCTACAAGAATATTAAAAGAATTTAATCCTGCAAAAGTGCTCGATGTAGCTACCGGTACAGCTGATCTGGCCATACAGGAAGCCCTGGATTTGGATGTGGAAAAGATAATCGGTGTTGATATTTCCGAAAAGATGCTCGATATGGGAAAGTCCAAAATTAAGAAGCATCAATTGGATAAAGTAATTGAACTTCAGGTTGGTGACTCAGAAAATCTTAGTTTTGCAGATAATATTTTCGATGCGGTAAGCGTTTCATTCGGTGTGCGAAACTTCGAAGATTTAAACCAGGGTCTAAGTGAAATGCACAGAGTTCTTAAACATAACGGGATACTGTTGATTATGGAATTTTCACTCCCATCTTCAATTATAATAAGAGCATTGTATCGCTTTTATTTCAATAGAGTTGTCCCATTTATTGGCCGGGTAATTAGTGGAAATGCATATGCATATCAATATTTGCCGGATTCAGTTGAGCAGTTTCCCTATGGTGATGAATTTGTAAAGCTATTGAAAGAAATAGGATTTAAAGATTTAAAAGCGACCACATTAAGTTCGGGTATTTGTACCATTTATACAGGCATAAAATAATAATGATCCTGCTATCATTGATAGTAGCTCCTGTTTTGTTGTCAGCACAAACAAGGAACCTGCCGCGCTTTGACTATGGCCGAAAAATTCATTTTGGATTTACACTTGGTTCAAGTCTCGCTAATTTCAAATACGAGTTTTCTCCCAGGTTTTATGAGGAACCTTCTCTTTTAACTGTTGAAATGGTAAGAATTCCTGGTATCACCATTGGAGCCATCACAGATGTTCATTTTGGAGAATTTTTTGATCTGAGGACTTTACCCTCCCTGGTACTTTCATCTCGTTCAATTCATTATAATTTCGTTAATAATGTCACGGTAACCAAGAGTATTGAATCTGTATTTTTTGAACTGCCTGTTTTGGTCAAATATAAATCTGTAAGACATGGCAACGTTCGCTTTTACGTAATCGGAGGGGGAAAAGTCTCCTGGGATTTTGGTTCGGATGCACAAGCTGTCCGTGATCCAAATAATGCGATCATAGCTATAAAACCCCTGTCTTATGCTTATGAATTCGGATGTGGATTTGATATGTACTTTTATTTCTTCAAGTTTTCACCTGAAATTAAACTCAGCAGGGGTATCAATAATATACTGGATCCTTACAACGATATATACACAGGTGTATTTGATAAGTTTTATTCCAATTTTATATTTTTCTCATTTCATTTTGAAGGATAATTCCCGTTTATAATTTGTCTTAAATTTTCTTTTATGTCTTGCTTACTTTAACTTTGATCATCTATAAATGGTGTAAATGCAGAAAATACAATTAAAAATATTGGGGATTTCATCAGGCAATGTAGCTTCATCTTATACTTTGCTTTTGGAGGAAGTAAATGGGGAACGAAAACTTCCAGTTGTCATTGGTGTACTTGAAGCCCAGGCAATTGCAATTGAAATTGAAAAAATTGAACCATTGCGACCCATGACACACGATCTGTTTAAAATGTTTTCTAATTCGTTTGGAATCAGGGTCAAAGAGGTGGTCATACATAAAATCCATGAAGGGATATTTTATGCGAACCTGCTTGCTACTGATGGAATCACAAGTAAGGAAATTGATTCCAGGACATCAGATGCCATTGCTTTAGCTTTGCGTTTTAATTGTCCGATCTACACCTATGAGGAGGTGATCAATGAAGCCGGATTGACTATGAAGTCAGTTGAGTTTAAAGGAACGGAAGCTGAGGAAAAACTGACCGAGGATTTTGATGTGACAGAGGAGGAATTTGATGAATCAGTTCAGGAGCTTCTTGGAAAAGAAGAAGATTTCAGCAACTATTCAGTCAGCCGCTTAAGGGTATTATTAAAGGAAGCTATTAAACAGGAAGATTATATTAAAGCCGCAAAAATCAGAGATATCTTAAAAAAAATCGAAGAAAGTAATGAATCCACTGAGACCGATTCAAACTAGGAGAAAACTAAATCCAATCTTTTTCTTCATATCCATTTTTCTGATTTCGACTATTCCATTCTCATATTCAGCTAATTTGGATGTTGATCATTTATATCAACAATGGAATTTTATGCCCAGCCAGGCAGGAAAAATCAATGTTAGTAAATCACAAGCGATTGATTTTATGTCCATTCAATTCAATTCTGATGGAAATTATTTATATATCAACGAAAAAAAGAAGGAGGAAGTAAGAGGAAAGTGGAGATATATTGATAGCATAAGTTCGATTGCCTTAATTCCATCTGCTAATACAATCAGGGTGTTTCAAATCATTAAATGCAATCGAAAAGAATTGGTTCTAAAAAATGATCAAAATGGATTTGTATTGCAAGCAGCAAATGATACAACCGGTTTACTTTCTGATTACAGAGGTATTCTGGGCATATTCATTCTTATCTTTTTTGCTTATTTAATCAGCAATAATAAAAGGGGCATTAATTGGAGAATCCCGCTGGTGGGATTAAGTCTTCAGATCATTTTTGCTTTCTGTATTTTAAAAGTAGGTTTTATCCGGGCAGGATTTGGTTATATCTCCAGCTTTTTTGTTCAACTATTAGCTTTTACAGATGAAGGATCAAAGTTTGTTTTCGGTTCACTTGTTGAAAATACGGATTCATTCGGAATAATATTCGCGTTTAAAATTTTACCTACTGTCATATTCTTTTCAGCTTTCACATCCTTGCTGTATTATTTCGGCATATTGCAGAAAATTGTATGGTTATTTGCCTGGATCATGCGCAAAGCCATGAGTTTATCCGGTGCTGAAAGTCTTGCAGCTGCTTCGAACATATTCATTGGTCAAACAGAAGCCCCTTTGGTCATAAAACCATACCTCGAAAAAATGACCAAATCTGAAATGATGGCACTCATGACAGGTGGAATGGCCACTATTGCGGGAGGTGTACTTGCAGCATATATCGGTTTCCTGGGAGGATCAGATCCTGAACAACAAAAGCTATTCGCTACTCATTTACTTACAGCGTCCATCATGAATGCACCAGCAGCATTGTTTATTGCTAAAATTCTTTTTCCGGAAACAGAAAAAATCAACCCGGATCTGACAGTCTCTAAAGAAGTGGTTGGAAGCAATGTATTGGATTCATTGGCACGAGGAACAACAGATGGGTTAAAACTCGCAGTGAATGTAGGAGCCATGCTATTGGTATTCACCGCTTTCATGGCATTATTGAATTACATCGTTTTTCATTGGATTGGGAGTCCGACTGGCTTAAATGAGATCATTGCTGAAAGAAGCGGGGGACAGTATGAGGGATTAAACATGCAGTACCTTCTCGGGATGATCTTTGCACCAGTCGCCTGGTTAATCGGGATCCCGAATGTAGATTTGGTGATGGTAGGGCAATTGCTGGGAGAAAAAACCATATTAAACGAGTTCTATGCTTATGCAAGCATGTCCGAGTTGAAAAATTCACTGTTGTTGACAGATCCGAAATCCATCATCATCACCACTTATGCGCTGTGTGGTTTTGCCAATTTTGCTTCCATTGGTATCCAGATTGGTGGAATTGGTGCCCTGGCACCCGGGCAGAGGAAAAACCTGGCTAAATTGGGATTAAAAGCCCTTTTCGGAGGAACTATAGCCTCCCTTTTATCAGCCAGTATTGCAGGAATGATCATAGGATAAAAGTTAATTCCTGTCCACAACCTGATCAAAGATTTATTAATTCAATTCTCTGATTAGTTATATTTTCGTTTAAAATTTAATTTCTTGTTTCGAAAAAAGAATTACATACCAATAGTATATGCTGTTCTTTCAATCCTCGTCATTATTTATGTGACTCTGACTTATTCAACAAAAGAACTAATCCGAAAAGATCCTGTAGATGAAAAACTGGTGTATAAACTGGGCTTTCTTAATCTTCATGATTCAGTTAAATACGTTGGAATAGATGCTTGTAAAGAATGTCATTTGGACATGTGGCAAGTATATATGCGATCAGGAATGGGGCAATCCTGGGGGTTTGCAAGCAAGGAAAAAAGTGCATCTGTATTTAATCCTCACCAGGCACTTCATGATTCGAAATCAGCCTTTTATTATCAACCCTACTGGAAAAATGGAATGATGTTGGTGAAGGAGTTCCGTATAGAAAATAAAGATACCAATTATCAACGGACTGAAATTGTAGATTTTATTGTTGGCTCAGGACAACATACCAATTCACACATTCAAAGTATAAATGGATATTTATTTCAGGTTCCATTTACTTATTACACGCAAATCAACTTGTTGGACTTCCCTCCCGGTTTTGAAGGTGGAAATAATGCGAGGTTTAGCCGACCTATTGGACATGAGTGTATTACATGTCATAATTCATATCCTGATCCTGTTCAGGGATCTCTGAATAAATACAAGACAATTCCCCTGGGCATTAATTGTGAGCGATGCCATGGTCCTGGAGAATTGCATGTGAATGCGATGAAAGCAGGACAGGTCGTAAATACAGATATTCAGGCAGATTTTACTATTGTGAATCCTAAAAGATTACCGAATGAATTGCAGTTTGAATTGTGCTCAAGATGCCATACGCAGGGAAATGCCGTTTTGAAAAATGGAAAAGACTTTTATGATTTTAAACCCGGGATGTATTTGACTGAAGTAATGGATGTTTTTAGAGAGAAATATGAGAATGATGAAGATGCATTCTGGATGGAAACCCATCCTGAAAGACTGAAAAAAAGCAAATGTTTTATCGCAACACAAAACCATCCGGACTTTAAACCGCTTACTTGTACCAACTGCCATTTTACTTCCTCTATGCGCCACATCAGTTATAAGGAAACGCCCATAGATACATTCAGAAATCAGTGCTTAAGTTGTCATAATCCACCCTATCAGGCAGCTTGTAAGGAAAACAAGGTGATAAGGAATAAACAAAACGATAATTGCATCACTTGCCATATGGTAAAAACTGGTGTTTTTGATATCCCTCATGTGCGAATTTCTGATCATTTCATACGAATCACCGACAAATGGAAAGAGCCGATAAAAAGTACGAATGAAATCGAAACCGGTGCATTTCTTGGTTTGAAATGCATGAATAATGAGCATCCGGATTATCTGACAACGGGAAGGGCTTATTTATATCATTTTGAAAAATTCAATCCTGATCCTGCATTACTGGATTCAGCCAGTTTCTATTTAAGTAAATACCAGGAAAAAGAAGTGGTTGAATGGTGGATCTATTACTATTTTCTCCGATCAGATTACCGGAAGATTGTTGCTTTGGAAGATAAATACCTGAGCAACAAGATGACAGAAAATCCGGTTTTGAATTATCAGATCGGCCAGGCTTATCATTATTTAAATTTAAACATAAAAGCAATAAAATACTTTTCTTTGGCAGTGGAGCAGCAAGCTTACAACCTGGATTACAGGAATAAACTGGGCAGCGAGCTGATAATTCAGAAAAAATACGCAGAGGCACAGCGGGAATTTGATTTTATTATTTCAGAGAATCCCAAAATACCCAGTGCGTTTAACAATCTTGGTTTTCTGGAATTAATAAGTAATAATTATTCTACAGCGGAGAAGCACTTTAATGCAGCTTTACGGATTGATCCGGATTATTTTAATGCTCATTTAAACTTACTGAAATTATATATGGGCAGGTCTGAGAATTTGAGGGCAAAGAGATATGCGAAATTTCTTGAATCTAAGTTCCCCGGCAATGCACAATTGGTAGAGATAAACCGGATGCTTAAATAGTTTCATGATACTAAACTATGCTTTTATTATTCAGCTGTGAGTATGATTTTTAGTAGCTTTGCGTCAATTATTTAAACAGATAATGCCCAGAAGAAAAAAAAGAAAATCGACCTTTTCAGCTGTCCTGATCGTATTTATCATACTTGCTTTTATAGTGCTTTTAGTGGGTTACAAATTTTATTTGGGCATTTTTTCCCCAAATTTAAATCCGGATTATGTAACAGAACATTCGGTGATTGAAATACCAACAGAATCAAGCTACGAGGATGTGTTAAAATTACTAAGAAAGGATAGCATTCTTTTGGATTTCCGCAGCTTTAAATGGGTTGCAAAAAAAATGAATTACCCAAATCATGTGTATGGGGGAAGGTATCCTGTCAATAGGGAAATGAATAATTATGACCTGATCCGAATGCTTAGGGCAGGAGAAAATGCTCCTTTTATGGTGACTATAGATAAGCACCGGACTATTTATGATTTAGCTGGAGGAGTCAGCGCCCAGCTGGAAATTGATTCTGCTGAAATTGTTGAACATATTCTGAATAAAAGGTTTTTGGAAAAACATAAACTGAACCAGGATAACGTACTGTCTTTTTTCGTACCCAATACCTATGAATTTTATTGGAATATTTCATTGAAAAAGTTCTTTCAGCGGATGCAAAAGGAAGGAGATAAATATTGGACAGAAGAAAAAATTGAAAAAGCAAGCAACTTAAGATTTACAAAAGCTGAGCTATATACCCTGGCTTCAATTGTGCAGGAAGAGGCTGCACATGAAAGTGAGTTGGAAAGAATAGCAGGTGTTTATCTGAACCGTATCCGAAAGAATATGCCACTCCAGGCTGATCCCACTATTAAGTATTTGATCAAAGACAGAAATGATCAAAAGTTGTATTTAAATGATTATGAAATAGTATCTCCTTACAATACATACAAAAATTCAGGACTTCCTCCCGGACCCATTACCATGGCGCGAATGAGTGCTATGGATGCTGTATTAAATGCCGAAAGACACGATTTTTTATACTTTTGCGCAAAAGCAGATGGCAGTGGATTTCATGAATTTTCAACAAACTACAGGCAGCACACGAATTATAGAAATCTTTACCTGAGGAGCAAAAAGAATTAGATACATGTACCAATTCGATACGACAATAAGGGTTCTTTATGCCGACACCGACATAATGGGCTTTGTTTATTATGGCAACTATCCCAAATATTATGAGATAGGAAGGACTGAAATGATTCGAAGTCTGGGAATGGCCTACTCTACATTGGAACAGGATGGTGTGGCCATGCCTGTGAAAGATATGTCATGCAATTTCATCAAACCGGCCCATTATGACCAGCTTTTAACCATACGAACCCGTGTTGATGAACTCCCGCAAGCAAGAATAAAATTTCATTATGAAATCTATAATGAAAAGCAGGAATTGATCAATAGGGGTGAAACTACTTTATTCTTTTTAGATAAGAGCTCGAATCGGCCTGTTAGAGCACCAAAAAAATTAATCGAAAAATTAAAACCATATTTTGAACAAGACTAAGCGACTTGATAGAATAAGCCTTTGGAAAGAAAAAATGAAACAAAAGAAGGTAGTTGTCTATTTGTTGAATATTAGTTTCCCGGGCTTTGCCGGAGTTTCTTTGTATGGTGTAATCAGGTTTTTTTATACTCGATTAATGAATGAATCGATTGCATTGCGTTCAGCTGCCACTGCCTATAGTTTTTTTCTGTCACTTTTCCCCGGCCTGATTTTTTTATTCACACTGATTCCCTACATCCCCATTGAAAATCTTCATCAGGAAATAATCAACCTGATGAACCAGTATATGCCTGCCAATGTATTTGATACCATTGAAACAACCATTAATGATATAATCCTTAAAAAAAGAGGCAGACTGTTGTCATTGGGTATTGTTCTATCCATATATTTTGCATCCAATGGAATTAATACCCTGCTGGTTGCATTCAATCGTCGATTGATGCGTGCCTGGTGGAAGAAATACATGATTTCAATCTTATTGACTTTTGCGATTTCCTTTATGATGTTAATTGCCATATCTTTTCAGATCAGTGGTGAACTTTTCATAAGTCATTTCAGAGATTCGATGTTGTTTGGTGGAAGTTGGGTAATTCATGGTATTTGGTTCTTTAAATTACTAATTACACTCTTCATGTCTATAACAGCAATATCTCTTTTATACTATTATGCAACCATTAGAGAGGAACGATTCAGGTTTTTTAGTCCGGGAGCCTACCTGGCCACTATCCTGGTCGTTTTAGTCTCATACGGATTTGGATATTATGTCGAGAATTTTGCCCAATACAACCGCTTATATGGGTCCATAGGTGCTATTATTGTATTATTGATCTGGCTATACCTGAGTGCATTGTCCCTGATCACCGGATACGAATTCAACCAAAGTATCATGAAGGCAAAGGCTCAGGCCAGTAAAAAGGATTTAAATTAATTTAGCTTAATTGAAAAAAGCCTTCCTTCGTTTTGAGTACAAAACTTCGGAAGGCGAAGGCGGAGAGAGAGGGATTAACTGCGTTGATCCCCAAAAGGGGATTGTCAACCCAAATGATTGTGCTCGCTGCACTCACTTCATTTTTATTTTCAGTCCTATTTTGCAAAGGTGTTTGCAAAAGTCCTGAAAACAAAAATGCCCCTTTCGGGGCATTCATTTGGGTTGCGGAGAGAGAGGGATTAACTGCGTTTTAAGAGGAGCATATTTGCTTACATCGTTACAAGGAAATTGCGAAAGAGCTAATTTCGCTAATATTAATAACGTAAAAAGTGCAAAGAATTGAATAGTTTTCATAATTATTATTTTATAAAATTGTTATTTTCTTAAAGAGAGTATTATTATTTGACTTTTCCTTGATAAATAATATATATACTCCAGGTTTAGACATTATTCGAAGTTTGATTTGCTTATTTTGATTTACTTCAAAATTTTGGACTGATCTGCCATATAAATCAGATAATATAATAGTATAATCATCTTGACTTGAGAACTCAATCATTAAAAAATCTCCTTGTTCAATTGGATTAGGATATACAATGAAATCATTTACGTAGTTTTCATTAATTTCTAAATAATAATCATTCCTGAAACAAGTTCCTGATGGATTATATGTATAAACATTGTTTTTCTGGAGGCACATAATATTCTGCGCATTAGAGCTGTTTATGTCTGAAACCAGTGATGTTAAAAACCCATAATATTCTCCAACACCATCTAACCACCAGGTAAATTTGCCAGAACCAGAAATATCTCGTAGAGCAAATCTTTTTAAATATGCAGCTTTCCCTGAGAGATCAGAATCGATATATTCAATAAACATTGTTCGATACTGTGAATCAAGTATATCATAGATAATAATCGTATCATATAAAGCAATATCCCAATCATAAATAATACGTTCTATTGTGTCATTTTCCAGGAATGTGTACCACCTTTCATTTGAATCCTCTCTTATAACACCATAATAAGAAGAATGATTAAAATCAAAAATGGAATCTCCAGAAGAAAATATCTTCTGGTATGTATTTCCATTAATAATTGTATCCTGCCCGTTAATGCCATATTTTATTGTTTTGAAAAAAGTTGTATCTCTCTCATGGAATCTATTATAATAGGACCAAATAATTTCTCCTTCCAGGTTTTTATTAAATTGACCATAAGATAGTAATGGAACAACATGTATTATGATAATGAAAAACGTTATTATTTTTTTCATCATGATGTGATTAAAGTGAGAGTGAAGAATTATATTGTCAAATATAATCAAATTTCAATAATAATAAAAATATGAGAGCTTTGCAAAATTGAGCTACTTTATTTGATGGGCATAGAGAGGTTCCGTCAATATTGACGATATACAGCTAACTCTCAGTAGTTTATAAATAGGCTGTAAGCAAGGTCTATGATAATGCCAACAGTTTATTTTGCATCGTTTTGCTAAATCAAAATTAATCAATTTTATTTGATATCTCAAACTGTTAGGTTGATTCTTTCTCGGTAACAATGTAGAACCACCATAACATCCATATTTATTTGTTCAAGTG
>JADHTG010000082.1 GCA_016776505.1 Bacteroidota bacterium | reverse complement strand
GCTTTTGTGCTGCCTATTCTCAACAAATTAATTGGCAAAAAAACTTCGAACACCGATACATTAATTATTGTGCCCACCAGAGAGCTGGCTATTCAGATCGAACAACAGATACAGGGTTTATCCTATTTTATTTCCGTTGGTTCCATTGCTGTTTATGGTGGCGGAGACGGGAAAGACTGGGTAGTGGAACAGGATGCTTTACTGCAAGGCACCGATATCATTGTGGCCACTCCTGGAAGATTATTATCTCATTTGCAATCCGGGAACACCAAATTTGATCACATCACACACTTGGTTTTAGATGAAGCGGATAGAATGCTGGACATGGGCTTTATTGATGATTTAAAAAAAATTATTTTATACCTGCCCGGGAAGCGCCAGACTTTAATGTTTAGTGCCACTATGCCTCCTAATATCCGGCAGTTAGCTAAGCGAATAATGCATAAGCCGGTTGAAATATCTTTGGCGATTGCCACACCAGCAGAGGGGATTGATCATAAGGCATATATTTGTTATGATGAACAGAAAGTGAAAATATTAACTCATTTCATAGCCCAGCGCACAGATTATGATAGTATTATTATTTTCACCTCTACGAAACGAATGGTCAATGAAATTGTCAGGGCACTGAGTAAATTCCGCCTGCCGGCAAAAGGAATATCATCCAATCTGGAACAGGAAAAACGGGAAGAAGTATTGAGAGGTTTCAGGGCGAAACAAATTCGTATTTTAGTAGCTACAGATGTGATGAGCCGGGGCATAGATGTGAAAGAAATCAATATGGTGGTTAATTTTGATGTTCCACATGATGCGGAGGATTACGTACACCGTGTCGGACGAACAGCAAGGGTCCATGCAACAGGCGAAGCACTCACACTGGTCAATCCAAAAGATATGTACAAGTTTAAAAAAATTGAACGCCTGATTGGCTACAGCATCCCCAGGCTTGAGATACCAGCCGGCCTGGGCCCTGGTCCCAGCCAGGAAAACCGCGATCAGAAACCACATGGCAAAAAGAATTTCCGCAGGAAGAAATAATTTCTGCAGAACAGAATGCAATATTTGCTGCCCAATCCCTATTTCCTGCTTCCCGAATCTGTACTGATCAAAATTTATTGAAGTGGGGACATGGTGAGGTGCTTGATACAATATCCTTGCAGCTGAAAATTTACATTTTCCCTTTTCAGGGTATTTAAGTGGGAAAAAACGTATTTACTTTGCTGTTTAATTGTTAGCTTAAAAACATTTTGGTTTTGCATAAAATAATGAAAATGAAAAGCTTATTTCTTGTCCTGATTACTGTTCTTATGATCAATACATCCCTGAAATCCCAACATTGCCCCTTTGATGGTGCCTATATCATTGTCCTGCATGTGCATGCTGAAAATGATATGGAGGTAATTCCAAATTTAAAAATAAGCCTTGTGGATTCATCAGGGAATGCTGTAATTTCTCTGGTGCTGGTTTCCGGGGTACGTGTGGCCGATACACTAATATTTTGGCAAAATCCTGAAAAAACTAAATACAAATATTTAGCTGACAATATTAATCCTACAGGTCCGTGGACCCTCAGGTTTTGGTTTGCTGAAAACAATTATGTGTTAGTGACCAGCAGGATTCATGCAGGAGACAAAATCAAAATTGAGGATATAGACATGGAGGACAATGGTGGTCTTTTTGCCAGTACAACTATGGATCTATCGAGAGATTATATATATCCTCTTTGCACGAATAACAATCACTGGGACAAGGGAGAAGATCATGGTTTTGTTAAAAATTACGCACCTATTCTCATAAAACTGACTAAAATCTGATCAAATTTTGTTTCTGCCAATTAGATTTTACTTGCACTCATTTTGATAAAAATACCAATTCAGATTAATGCAGTTTGATTCTGGGATTGGGTTTTCATAATAACGATTAGTACAATGGGACAATTTCAAGTTTTGAACTAACTTAGTGGTCTATTTAAATTAAACAGCTTGATACAGTAAAAAAAATTGAGCTGTTTTCTCATAATTCATTGATATGAAGTACATTCTTTTACTGTTACTTATGGGTCATATGCTGGTATTGAAAGCAGGAATTAATAGACCAAAACCAGCAAGTATTTATGTTATTTCTATTGGGATCAATAAATACCAAAGTCCCTGGCACGAACTTAATAACTGCTCAGCAGATTCCAAAGCCTTGGTTGAAAAAATCATCCAGGACAATCCTTGCCCCACGCAGCAAGAACTTCTGGATTTCATGAATAATAAGGATAGAAAATACGCTAATACAGTTATCACTGATAGTGTTTTCTCCTATTTGCTAAATGATGAGGATGCGACCTTGTTGGCCATAAAATCGGCTTTTAAAGAGGTCATTAAAGCAGCCACTTCAAATGACTATTTCATTTTTTATTTTGCCGGTTATACTGTTGAAGTCTCAGCCTCTGAAACCTTTCTGCTTCCATTTTCTACAGCATCATTTGCAATGGAAAACATATCTTCTGTAAATGCTTTATCACTGGCTGAATTATCAGGCTTGATGGAACAAGTCCAATGCGAAGATCAATTGATAATTTCAGAAGCTGGTAATGGTAAATCCTTCGCACAAAACCTGATTTCAGAATTATTTGAATCCAATCCTTTAGTAGCAGCCAGTACAGCTCGCAATCGAGTCATTATCACCACAAAATCATTTGGAATTGATACATATAAATGCGATGGACAATCCATCGAACATGGTCCGCTTACCTATTTTATTCTGGAAAATGGGAACTTGCTAAATATATTCCAGAATATTGATTTCTATGAGTTTAATCTTGTTTCAACGGAGGTCAAATGCAAAGGAGTTATGGGAACAAAGTATATAGCCATCTACCAGGAGCAAGAATACAGGGCTGTATTGCTGAATAATTTTAAAAAGACAAATCTGAGGGGAGCCGGAGTTATTGCTGAATCAGTTAAACCAGTTAAAAAAGAGGTCAATGAAATAATAACTTATGCCCTGATAGTTGCCACTAATGAATATGGGAAACACTCCGGGTGGGGCAATTTAAAAAACCCAGAAAATGACGCCCTGGCGGTTGCAGCTATCCTGGATAAAAAATATAATGTTGAAGTACAAATCCTAATAGACAAGCCAAAAGATAGTATTTTGTTTGAGGTCCTGAAAATCAAAAACAATATGGATGAAAATGATAATTTCATTTTTTTTATTGCCGGGCATGGATATTTCAGTCCTGATTTTTCTGATGGCTTTTTAGTGTTTTCCAGCAGCAAAGCACTTGAGGAAAATTTAACGTTGGAAAGTTATCTTCAAATGGCCTCATTGAACAGAATGTTGAATAATATGCCATCAAAAAACGTATTTGCCATCTTTGATGTATGTTTTGGGGCATCCTTTGATCTGAATGCCCAGGACTTGTCTCTTTCAGATTACAATGAAATGGATTCAGATATTAGTTTAAATGAACTCATAGCAAGAAAGAATCAATATACCTCCAGGATTTTTCTGGCCTCTGGCAAATACAGTGTTCCTGATTATTGGGGGAATTCCCTTTCACACTCTCCTTTTGCAAGCAAACTTATTCAGGCACTTCAAAAGGAAGATGTTTTTACCAGTCCGGGCAAAATATTTCCATTCCTCGAAAGGAATGCAACTGAAGCTTATTTAAAGCAATTTGGAAAACATGAAGCAAGAGGCGATTTCATTTTAAAGGTGAATAATTAAGCATGAAAAGGGTGTATTGGAAAGAATTTTAGGTCTGTCTCATTTAAAATTATTTATATTTGAAAATAATCGTCCAGATACCCGGTTGACTAGCATTCCTGAACATATCGCTAAACCCCCATCCTTCATCATTGGGGGTGCTCCAAAATCTGCTACGACTACACTCAGTCGATACCTGAGCAGGCATACTCAGGTTTATATGCCGGAACAGGAAATGAATTATTATGCATTTTATGAAAATACTGTGGCATACAAAAAACTTCAAATTGATCACGTTGAAAATTTGGAATCCTATCAATCGCATTTTAGACTCAGTCCGGAACAAAAGGACATACTCTGTGGGGAAAAATCAGTCAGTTATTTGTATGAACCCTGGAGTGATGCTATTATCACAAAGATTAAAAGAATGCATCCGAATCCGGAAGAGCTCAAATTCATCTTTATACTGCGACAGCCAGTTGAAAGAATGTACTCTCAATATATTTTCAATTGCAGTTTTGATGAAGATTTGCCATTTACAGAGGCCATTGAAGCATGGCCATCAAGAAATCAGGAAAACTGGCTTCCTGCCTACGATTATGTGGGAGCCAGCATGTATGCAAATGCAATCAAGAAATACCAGGAAAATTTCAAAAATGTAAAAGTTTATCTGTTTGATGATTTAATCTCAGACAGAAAACAGCTTTTAAATGACCTGGCTGAATTCCTGGAGATCAATCCCGATGAATTCATGGCCATGAAGGAGTTGAATTATAATGTAGGCAGGATCCCGGAACATCCGGTAGCGAAACAAATTCACAGAGTCTATAAACTTAAAGGATTTAAGAAAATAACCAATAGGTGGCTGTCTGAAAAAACAAAACAAAAACTAAAATCCAACTTATTCAGCAAAGCCATGCTGGACGAACAATTGAGAAGCACGTTAGCAGATCAATTCAGGGAGGATATTCAACAATTGGAAAATCTGATTGGTCGGGATCTAAAACATTGGCTGATATGAAGAGGAAAATCAACAAAGTATTTGTTTTAGGTGGAAGCGGATTCATTGGGAAGCATCTCCTGGAAGAACTCAACAAGGATGACCTGGACATTAAGTGTCTCGTAAATCAATCTCCTTTATCAATTGAATCTTCCAAAATACAATTGATACGATCTTCCCTGACACAATTTGACTGGAAATCGCTGGGATCGAATGTGCCGGATGTGATTATTCATACTGCGCGCCTTTCAGGACGCGATAAAAGAGAAAGGAAGGAAGTCGCCTGTTATAATGCGGTTGCAAATCAAAGAATGCTGGATTGGTTAAGCGCTCTTGTCAGTCCACCGCTACTGATTTTTGTCTCAGGAACACTGGTTTACGGATCAAAGGGAGATCACAAGGCCAATGAAAACAGTCATTTGAATCCCATTAGTTTTCAGCGGGAATATTTCGAAGCAGAAAAGCCCATTCTGGAAGCATTAAGAAAGCGATCCATTCCTGTCATGATTGTTAGGCCCTGCTGGGTTTACGGACCAGGTTCCTGGCTGCAGGCTTTTTACCTGGACACACTTGAAAAGAAAAACAAAATACCGCAATATGGCTATGGAAATAATTATATGCCAATTGTTCATGTTCGGGATTGTGCCGGAATGATTAAATATTTGGCATATCAAGGGGAAGCCGGCAACATCTACAACTTATTTTCACAAAACACTCTAACACAAAAAGAATTCGTAAGCATCCTCGCAAAATTGACTAAGAAAAAAGTGTGTAAAAAATCATTAACAGCAATGAGGATAAGATATGGACATGCGGTTTATGAAGCATTCGCATCCTCCCTGAAACTGGAGACCATTCATCCGGATATTTTTACTGATTACACTTACTATTATCCTGGAATTGAGGATGGATTGAAGGATATTCTAAATTAAAATCCTTTGTTTTTATGTCATTGCGAGGACAAAGGACGAAGCCTGTCTGCCGACAGGCAGGCAATCCCCTGAATAGGGAATAAGCAGCAATTCACTTCGCTTTCATCACATACAAACTATACTCGCCTAAATTCCAGAGAAATGTGGACTGTAGCTTTTGATCCAGTTTCCAAAGCATAGGGGCTAATGATCTCAACTTGCTTAAATGCCGGACAGCATACCATGGGGGATAAAAGATGGAATATCCTTTTCGCTTGATGATTTCAAATTCAGGTTCGAAATGTTGCCGGATAAATCGTGCACTGTATACCTGGCTTTTTAAATCCCTTCCTGGTGAATAGCCTTTCCATTTATTTCTGAAACGGGCAGTAGCTTCTTCAAATTTCAAATTAATGGATCTTACCAATAAATCCAGCAGGTAATACCTGTTGACACAAGTTAGCACCAGTGTAGCATCTTTTGAAACATATTCTCTTAAAATTTTTACTACTTTTTTCAGATCGACTACCGTATTCAGGCCACCAAAATACACATAGATCATATCAAAGGAAATAGCTGGAAAAAGATCATGAATTTGCTCAACACTCCCCGCTTTTACGATTGCATTTTTCAAAGCTCCCTCTGAGATGCGCTTTTGAGTAATTCCGGTCATTTCAGGAGAAACATCAAACGCATAAAAGTTTTTATCGGGATATTTCTCAGCAAAATAATACAGATCAATTCCGGGGCCGCAACCTATTTCAAGTGCATTTGTAAAATAATGATACTCTGTATGTTTCCTGAAATCATTCCGGATCATATTTAAGATCGAATTATCCAGGAATCGCTTTTCAAACAATTGAGCATCTTCATCAAAATGCCGCGCCACATGTTGATAGTAGGAAGCTGGATTGTTAATCTTCTGAATCATTTCTTAGTGAAATTAAAGCTCTTCATGCTTACTTAAATCGACTCCCCAGGATCTTTCAAATTCTTCCAACTTCCTTATAAAATTTATCATGGCATTGTTGTGAAAATTATCCGGATGGTGACGTGAAACACTTTTTGAAGTTTGAAATGAATGATCATAATTTTCAATTTGCATAAATGCGAATTTCCTTCGCCTGTATTTATCTGTTTGCTTCATCAGGAAATTATCTATCCAATTTCCAAAGCTGTTCCTTAATAAAAATTCAAAAATCCATTTCAAAGGCCTGATCCTGTTCGGTATTACATAACGACTGTCTTTTCTTTTAAAGCTGGGGAATAAGGCTTCAACCCATTTATTAGCTGCTATCAATTGATCAAACAGGGGATCATTGTAAGTAGGAATCAGTGTAATAGTTTCCGTTGCAGCATACCTGTTCTGGTTCTTAAATTCCAGGGAGGCAGTATCGACAAAATAGTTGAGACAGAAATACTTGTAAGAGTTAAACAGGAAGATCTTCTTGAATAAGGTGAGCAGTGTTCTGCTAATGTACAGCTTTCCCTTTTCAGCAATGATGAAAAAATCAATGTCTGACCTTTTATATATTCTTCCTTTAGAAATAGAACCTGATAAACTCACGCCTTTCACAAAGGGGCAGGAAGCAATGATCTTGGTCATCAATCGGGCAATCCTTAAATATTTACCTAAAGCCAACTCCTCTTCCCTCCTTTCGTTAACTAAATTCCTCTTTCCACTTAAATAATAATAACCATCTACTGAATCAATCATATTCAGCTCAGATAGTCTTGACAGATTTTCTTCCATCGAGGCTCCACTATTTGAGTTGAAGGAATTATTCAATTCATCTTTAGTTAAAGGATGGTCAAAAACATCATAATAGAGAAGCATTTTAATTAAAGATTGCTCATTCTTAGTTAGAGAGATATTTGACTTGGAAAGATCCATTCAGGGGATTAATTATACAAATTTACAGACTAATTAAAATTTTGCAGCTTATTTTGTTCCTTAAGATCTAATGCAACTAACAGACCGGCCATTCCCCAAAACAGCACAGCTGCTTTGTCAGTTTCAAGAAAATAATTAACAAAACCATGAAAATAATAAGTAGTCAGACCTAAAAGCAAACTAATGGCAAGTAGTTTAATGCTGCTATCTTTTGTCTTATAGATCAGCTTCAGGCCGGTTCTTATGACCATCCAAATAATGGCTAAAAATGTCAATAATCCCAGCGCACCAGATTCTACCAATGGCTTTAGATATTCGGAATGAACACCGCCTTTATCTCCATCATAGGTACTGATAATGGTTAAGTTTTCTTTGTTTTGAAAAGGGGCATACTGAAAAGGATAAGTCCCCGGACCATAGCCCAGCAAAGGTTTTTCCAGAAACATATCCCTTGCGCACTCCCATCGGTTAATTCTTTCCTTATTGGATGCACTGGATTCTATATTGGCTGTTGAACTCAGGTGCTCTCTCACATCTGTACCCCGCTGACTTTGTACATCCTGTAATTTCAATAAAACAGGAACACGCACAAACCAAAGTCCAAGCAGCAAAAACAGGATGCCGATCAGCATATACCTGCCGGGTGTTTTAAAGTGGATCAGGATCATGAAAATACTGATCACGGCCAGGCTGAGCCAGACCGCCCTGGAGTAAGAAGTAAAAATAGCAGCCAGTAAAACAGCTATCATTACAAATGAAATAAATTTTGGAAACAGAATTTCATCTGCTGGTATGAATAAACGTGCAATGAAAAAGGTCAGCATCATCACCACACATGCACCATAAATGGTGTGATCCTTAAAAAATGGTTTGGCTGCCCAATGATTCACTTCCTGTATAAATCCGAATCGGGAATGTTTTAGCAGAATAAAAAAAATAACAATTGCCAGGCTGAATCCATACAGCATAAAGAACTGCTGAATGCCCTTTTTGCTTCCGAAAAGTTGTGACAGCAGATAGTAGAATACCAATAGGAAATTGATCCTCATAAACAGGTATTTCAAGGATACAAGGGGCATACTGCTGCTGATTGAAGTTAGGAGCATCCAAAGCAGGTTGACCAGTACCGCAAGGGTGACAGGATGCTTAAAAAATCTTTTATCGATGTCTTTCCCCCTGATCAGATTTATCAGCACTAAAAAAGCCATGAGGCTGACCAGGACCTCCCCGGGCAGACTGATTCCAAATCCAAAAGGAGTATTTTCCAGGTTTATGGAAAACGGAAGTAGCGCCAGCAGAACAACAAGAAATATTTTGGGATAAAAAATGGCAAAATAAACTGCAAGTAATAAGAAGGGTAATCCCAATGCAACATTTTGAAGAAAGGCCGAATTTTTAATAATACCCAGCAGCATCATAAGTCCAAAAAGAAGAATGGACGAAAATACAATGATCATTTGTTTTTTACCGATGGAATGTATTTTCATAATCCCACTTATTCTTTCCTGAATAGCAGTAAACCAAAGAATGAAAGAAATAGGGACAAGAAAAATCCTGTAACTGTAAAAAGCAAGGTATTGGGATAGGCTTGATTGTAATTTGGTGTTGCCTCACTGATCAAATAGGATCCGGGCTCTATTTTATTGAAGCTGTTTTTTGCCTTCTCATAATTACTTTTCAGACTAGCTAAATGCTCCAGTTCGGCCTCAAAAAGTTTTTCCTTTTTATGCATTTCAATGCTATGAACACCGGGTTCAAATGTATTTTTAATGACTTCAATTCGCCTGATTAATTGGTCTCTCATCTGGATCTCAAGTGCCAGTTCATTCGTAATTCTGAGATATTCATCGTTGGCTTCAACCAGATTGTCCAATTGTATTTTTAAGGATTCCAGGTCATTGCTTAAACCGGCAAACATTCCTTCTGATATAATTCTCAAAGAATCAGATGGGGATAATCGTTCTTCATAAACAGCAAGCCTGGCAGATTCCTGCCGATACCGACTTTGCGTATGGGTGTATCTCTTTTGCACTTCATCCAATTGCTGACTTAATCCATGAACTCCAAGATCTGTTCGTATTTCATTCAGTTTTATTCTTAAATGATTAATAGCTTTTTTCCTGATCTCCAGTTGCGCTAGCAATTGGGCACTGACATGATCAACCGATTCATTTTTGAGAACTGAGATCTCAGCAACAAGTGTATCTACGTCTTTTTGTTTTTTTTGATAGGCCTCTTCAAAAGATTTCAATTGGCTGAGGGTATTTTCCTTCACAATTTTTGTGTTGATTTCATTGCTGGTTTCTACTATGGCATTGGCCATTTCAGCAGCAAATTCCGGATCATGATCCAGCACCCTTATTTTTATTGATTTATATAATGTTCGTTTAAAACTTACATTTTTATCGTATTCGTTGCGCGCAGACTGCATCCAGGACTTTTTTGAAGGATTTATTTGATAATGTGAAGCAAGATCTAATCGTTTGATCAGGCTGTCTTTTAAATAGGAGGATTCAAGAAGCTGAAGCAGTAACATCGAATTACCTTCAGTTAAAGTCATGGGATTTGTTGCATTCATACCTGCGGCATAAACAATGGCTGATGCCTGGTACCTGGGTGTTGTCATAAGGCATGCTATAAATACGAATAAGGCTCCTGTGACGCCGGATATCATGAGTAGCCATTTGTATTTTAATATAAAAGGGATGATCCAGGCAGATTTAAATGAATCAGAATTGTTGTGTTCCATTATGATTTTGCTTGAAAAAATAGTGTTAAATAATGCAATAAAATTACAAAAAATAATATTTATGCCTCTCTTGCATATAAAAGGCCGAGATTTTCTTTTACCTCAGAGTGAGGAGTTTAGCCTTTCTGATGACCGCCCATTCCTTATCTCCTGCTTTCCGAAACATAATTTGGAGTTTCAGAATTATCTGCTTCAAACTCTAAAATATCTCCGGGTTGGCAGTCAAGTACTTCACAAATTGCCTCCAGTGTTGAAAACCGCATAGCTTTTGCCTTTCCTTTTTTAAGAATAGATAAATTAGACATGGTAATCCCTACCCTTTCCGACAATTCTGTCAGGCTCATCTTACGCCTAGCTAACATAACATCTAAATTTACTCTGATTGCCATAACTAGATCGTTAATTTAGCTTCTTCTGTAAGCTTGCTTCCCTGTGTGAAGATATGAGCCAACATGTATAAGAACAAGGCTGCAATTAATACGGCATTGTAATCTTCCTTTTCACAAGTCAGTTCAATATGTTCAAACTGAAAATTTTGGACGATGCGCCTGTAGAAAATGTCCATGTAGATGCGGGTATAAATCCACAAACCAAGGAGTGTAAACGCTATGTATTTCAAATAACGGATATTTTTGACTTCAAAGTACATCCCTTTCTTGATGTTGAGCATGAAATTTCTGAAATTCCACATCATCAACAACAGGAATGACATGGCAATTAACAGGGCCGAAACAAACCATTTCTTTAATACAGGAGCTATATCGATAAAATGAATTTTTCCTTTTGCCTCCACAATTTCCACTTCCCACCTGCTTTCGTTAAAGTTAAAATTCCCGATGTCCAGTACATTAATCTCAACCGGCATGTTCACATGAAACTTGAAGTCTTTCTTAAAATTCCCTGTATAAACTAGCAGACTGAACAGGATTATTACAAGGGTGATCAAAACTGACAGTACAAAGGAGATTTCTGTCAGGACATAAATGATCCTGATACTCAAAGGTGCTTTCTTATTTTTCATTTTCGATTTGTTTTTATGGTAAAATTCAACTTCAAACCTATAATTCTTTTTATTGTTTACCAAATATTTTTTATCGTTTATCAATATGTTTATTCCGCTTTACAATAAATACTGAGCTGACAATCGAATATCAATTTTACTGTCCATTCAGAGTCTTTCCATTCATGATTCATTATTTACCCTCATTTTCCGGACAGGGATACTGATTAAGAGAAATTGTCTTTGATGATGCATAAAATTTACATAAATCTCGATACGGGTATAAATGGATGTTCACAACTATGTTAATTTAAATGCTTAATCCATGAAAAATTCAATATTAATTGCATGCATATTGCTGGCAACAGCAACACAAGCCAAAACAAAATATGAAACAGTCGAATTTTACCTGAGACTTGCACTGGCTGAATGCGGAGAAACAGTATATGTTAAGAATGCAGGTATCCCGCTAAGCTCTGGTGATAAAGGTTTGATTTATTCCATTGACCATACACTCAGCGAAGTGAATGATGAAATGCTGGGCTATGGTGTCATTCAAAATCCCGATCAGGGATCTTCAATTATACAGCTATTCTTTCTTCATGAAGCGGATGAGCAGGAATTTTATAAAAAAGGCAGTGCACTAATCAGGATGGCTGTTGAAATTCCAAAACTCAGCTACCGCAGTATATTCTTTGAACTTACCCAGCGCAACATTTTCATGATGGATGTGGAGGAGAAAGGGCGTTTTTATGATATATGGGATGTGCTTGAGGAAGATAATGAGATGATAGAAAATGCAATTCTGGCAAGGATGCTGGAAGACATACACTTCACTGCCTCAGCAATGCGGGATCAAATGGAATCGCCAATGATAAAGGAAGGACCTTATTCAGGAACTGATTTATTTACTGTGATGGAGGAATCCACGGACAAAGACTTAATGGAATTTCTGATTTATGTCTCAGCACGGCCACGTATTTATATGGGAGCTGAGTGGAAAGCCAGTGAGATTTATGCTACCTGGTTATATGAGGGTGCGCCTATGGTAGTAAAGGAATGATTTATAGTGAGATTAGCAGTCTCAGATCATTTAAAATAAATTCGTATTGAATATAAAGCATTTACCGGTTCCGGATCCCGGCCAGCACCAGCCCTCCCAGGATACATCGTGGGCATTCTCTGAACTAAATATTCAGCAGCATCCATGAGCTCCTGGTTATCAATATATTTGCCTTTATACCTTAAACAGGGATGACTACTGCAACTTCCATCTGATTCAACTACTAACAGAATATCAACATATTTTATGTCCAGATCGATATTTTCGAAAAGATGAAGATGATTATCCACAAACTTATCTTGCTTTAAAATTCCTCCCGGAAAAGAGGGCATATTATTTGTCAGGTAGTAAACTGGTTTTCTATCTTTAGGTTCCGGAAGTTCACATGTATATTCAATGCTATCCACTTGGGCAAATATGAAAATGGGAATAAGCAAGTACAGTGTACAGAATAAACTTTTCATAGCGCATTTTTAAACCAAAGGTAATAATTGTAACTAAAAAAACATATCAAAATACAATATATGTTTATCAACGACTGTTATCATTTTATTTCCCTAATTTTGATACACATTACAAACTTAAATTCATGAAACTTATATCAGTAATCATATTTCTCTTGGTCCTATATTCATGCGATAATAAAAAGGAAGTTATCGTCAGCGATCAAAAAACCGTCTTACTTGATTGGGGAAAATCCATGACTGAACTAGGTGAAGAATTCATTGCTACGGAAACCATGTTTGCCGACTGCTTTGTTTTTATCAATGCAAATGAAACTTTCAATTTTGAAGGCCTGACAGCACATGATGTGATCTATGGATTCTGCGATTCAAATTTGAAAGCCGTAAAAATCGGACTTTACAGCAAAGATTTTGCAGAAATTCTGGAGTTGTTTAAAAAGAAATACGGGAAAGCATCTGTTGAAAAGGATAATAACATGGAGATCTATAAGATAAGAAAAAACGACATCCAGGTTTACATCACCTATGATTCAACAAACGGCAAAGGAGTAAATGCAACATTGTATTGGGGAGAAGAGCTGGCCGCTGATGATTTAATAGAATTCCCAATGACAGATTTCGAAGGTTATCATTAAAGGGGAAATTGTTAAT
>JADHTG010000081.1 GCA_016776505.1 Bacteroidota bacterium | reverse complement strand
TCAATCAAAATGTCAAAGAACAACTTAACTTATTTAGTAACAATGATTTATTAACGCATCAGTAGTGATGTTGAATTTATAGTCATTGGAGATACAAAATTTCACTAGTGCGAGCATTTTGCGCGTACAAAAAGAAACTATGCTATCCCTTAAATATTTATTCAATAATTTCAATTTCCAGCAGTCCTTTCTCACCACAGTATGGTAAAAATAGCGAAATTATGCTGATGTAGATATTGTCACGCACAAAATGTGCGCGCTAGTGATGTAGGTGACTTGCGGCAGATTGACGATATTATTGATGTTTTATCCAATTTTGTTACTTTTTTGTCTATTACATTTTTCGCATAACAGTTGGATATTCCTATATGAATTTGATCCCCCTTTCGAGAAGGGAATAATATGGTCAAATTCAAGTTTTTCTCGGCTTCCACACTTCACACATTTTCCACTATCTCTATTCCAAACTCTATCTTGAGTATCTTGAGGTATCGGCTCTCTATTACTCGTTTCTTCAACATCCTCTGTTATAATTCCATTCTGAAGCATTTCATCCCTCAGTTGCTCTTTTAGCTGATTAATCTTCTGCTTTTCTATTTTTTCATTTTGTTCTTGCAAAAGTTGCTGTCTTAATGTTTCTTTCAACTCATTTTCACATTCAATTTCTTTGTTTCTTAAATACTCGTCTACTTTAATTTGAATAATATCTCTCTTGTAAGGAAGTATTTTTTCATTGAAGTAATTTTCTTTCAAGGACCCTCTTTTGAAAATTACTTCCAAATCTCGAATATTTTTTACCAGCACATCTCTTTGTTTACTCCCTTCAAAAGGTCCTACAATTCCGGCATCCTCCAATTGATCAATGATTCGTCCTGCTCTGTTATAACCAAGTTTAAATTTCCTTTGAAGTAAAGAAGTTGAACCTTGTTGATTTTCAACAATAAGTATTGCAGATTCTTTAAATAATGGATCAAAATCAGCTTCTACTTTAGTATCTGGTGTTTCTTCTCCTTCTACTTTTAAGATTTTCTTTTGAATTTCTCTTTCTATGAAAAAATCTATTTCATTATTTGTTAGGGTTATTTCTTCAATGCCGATTTGTTTTGAATGAAAATCTGAATTCATTTCGTTTTTTGTTGATTCTATTTTATTTCTTTTGAATAAATTTCTAAACATGATTTTATATTTTTTTAACTAATCCAAAGTGTAGAAAAATTCTACTGTAGGAAACTCAAATCTCGTAGAAAAGAAGGAGAGAAAGAAGAGGAAAAAACATATGCCAAATCTTTTCTGCCTTCACTAGTGCGCGCATTTTGCGCGTTCAAAAAAGAAACTATAGGCTCCCGTAAAAATTTATTCAATAATTTCAATTTCTAAAAGTCCTTTCTCACCGCAGTAAATTTTCGCAGAAGAATATTTATAATCTTCTGCGACAGATGCGATACCTTTTTTTACTGGATTATTATGTAAATAATTCAACCTGTCTTCAAGCATTTTATTTGTATCCAACTCAACAGGATGATTGCCATCTTGCCATATTTTATACTTTTTTATCCGTTTAAGCTCATTTGCTCTATTCCTAAAAATGTTTAATAATTTTTGATCCTTTTCAGAAACTGAAGTTTCAATGTCTTTTGCAATTTTTATTGAGGTAAACCTTTTGAAATCTCTTAATATATCAGATAGCAAATTTCCCTCTTTTCTGCTTATGATTAAATGAATGTGGTTTGGCATAATACACCACGCATATATAACTAATCCTTTTTCTTGCTGACAGAATTTCAATGAGTCAAGAACAATATTACACATTTTTTCATCCTTAAACAGCTCAATCCATTCAACAATAGTTGATGTGACAAAATAGATACCATCTGGATTATGAAATTTATATTTTTCAGACACGAAGTAAAAATAGTGAAATTATGTGGATTCAGTTGTAGTCACATGCAAAATGTGAGCACAATTATAGGGTCATATAAATTTTGTATAATAAAAGTTAACAAAATTCAGGTTTTACAGTAGAAATATAGTTTCATTTTATTTTAATTATACCAATGTCTTTTATGATCGCTTTGTATTTTTGAACGCAAATTGAAATACAATGGAAAAAACAGCCCTTGTTGTTACCTCAATATCAGCACCAAATCCGGTATTAAAAAGTCTGGCAGAAGGAAGTGCTAAAAACAATGTTGATTTTATTGTAATCGGAGATACAAAATCTCCTGACCAATTTGAATTAGAAGGATGCAGGTTTTTATCTTTAGCGGATCAGTTAAAACTTCCCTTTGAATTCGCTAAGGAAGTTCCTACGGGGCATTATGCCCGAAAGAACATTGGTTACCTGTTAGCGATTCACAATGGAGCAGAAATCCTGCTGGAAACGGATGATGATAACTTTCCAAGAGAAAGCTTTTGGGCAGATAGAAATAATCATCATCATGTGGCTGTTTCAGAAGGTGATTATTGGTTGAATGCTTACAGCTATTTTACAGATCATTTTATTTGGCCAAGAGGCTTCTCACTGGAGCATTTACAGAAAGAAAAACCAGCAAAAGAATCATTTCCAATAAGAGAAATAATGTCCCCGGTTCAGCAGGGATTAGCAGATGAAAATCCGGATGTGGATGCCATCTTTCGTTTAGCACTTCCCTTACCCCTGAGCTTTAATAAAAACTTTAAACTGGCACTTGGCAGGGGGAGCTGGTGTCCTTTTAACAGCCAGAATACAAGTTGGTTCAAAGAGGCATTTCCTTTGATGTACCTGCCGTCCTACTGCAGTTTCAGGATGACTGATATTTGGAGAAGTTTTGTAGCACAGCGAATCATGTGGGAAAACGATTGGTATTTGCTTTACCATGATGCCACGGTTTGGCAGGAGCGCAATGTGCATGATTTAATGAAAGATTTCAAGGATGAAATTCCCGGGTATTTGAACAATGATAGAATTGTTAAAACACTGGAAGATTTAAATATAAAATCAGGTGAGCAATTTTTAGGTGAAAACGTTTTAAAATGTTACCAGGCTTTTGTAGATATGGAATTAGTAGGACAGGAGGAAATCAAGCTGATTCATGCCTGGAATGAGGATTTGGATAAATTAATAAGCACTTAACCACGAAGTCACCAAGGCACAAAAATATTAATTGGATTTAAAGCTACTCGGATTATTTTTGAAAATATTAATCAGGAATCCGCCAGCTAAAACCAGCAGCAGCATAGAATTCTGGCGCATTTATATTTAATCCAACTCCTGAAGAAACATCCAGTTGGAAATTGTCTTTTAGCAGGAAAGTAAAACCCGCATCTGCCATATGCTGATCTCCATTGGGATTCCAGACAAACCCGTAGCTTTCCATATAAAAACCAAGCCAGTCAGCGAGTCCAAACGCTAAAGTTATTGTATATAATCCCAGGGGTTGATTATCTTCTCCATTCCATTCTATGCCTAAATTGTAGCCTAATGACAACCATTCAGCAAGTGAATGAGAAATTGAAAATCTAAAATCAGGGGCCAATTCATCAGTTTTGAAATCAGTAGTGGCAAAAAAAGGCAGACTTAATCCTCCTAAGAAAGCAATTCCCGGGTAGAAACCTTTTTCATCTGTAATTTGAACTTTCATTCCCAAATAAAGGGGATTAAATCCCTTGCTTATTTGAGTTGTTACATCTGAAGATAATATAGAGTAATCTGTTCCCAGTCTCAACTCAAAATCTTCAAACAGACCAAACCTGAAAAGCGTAGAGTTCACAGTAAATGTATTGTTTCCTGCTAATCCCTCTTCATAGACAGTACCACTTTCAATCTGTAAAGTGTAAAGAGGTACAACCTGGGCTGATTCAGTTTGATCAGGTCGATCTGTAATGATCTCCTGAGAGAATGAAAAAAGGGTATAAAATAAAAGCAGTAAAATAAGTCTTATTCTTTTCATTTTAATTCTTCTTTAATCTTAAAAAAAGGGGATTACTCGATTCATCCTTCAATATGGGTCCATCGTTGCTTACAGCCAGTTAGTTCTTTTGCCTTTGTTATTCTTTATTTTAACCATATCCTTTCTCATGATTTAAAAAACTTGCCTGGATTGCGAAGATATATAATATTTAAGAATTTATTTTTTTTCTGTTTTGAAATCAAATGCTTGTCATCCAATAAATCATCATTTGAAAGAATAGAAGAAAAATAATTGCTTTTGGTACTTTTGCAGAGCATAAAAAAATATCATGAATTACTACGATAATGATTTTGCCATTACGGTTCCCATGGCCAATGAAGAAGATCATTTTGATGAATTTGTTGAATTGGTCAAAAAAGTGTTTGATACACTTGGAAGCGGGACAGCCTATTTTGTGATAGACCATGTTTCCAAAGACAGCACTTTAAAATTATGCCAGGAATTGGAAGCAGCTGACAATAGGTTCAAAGCCATTTGGGCACCTGAAAACAGGAATGTGGCTGATGCCTATATGCGAGGCCTGAAAGAGGCTTATCTGAATGGTCATGATTTAATTATCGAAATGGATGCAGGATTGTCTCATGATCCCCGGGCTATCAATATGTTTATCAGGGTATTGAATGAAGGAAATGAATGCGCATTTGGCAGTCGTTTTACGAATGGCGGTTCAATGGCAGATTCTCCTTTATCCAGAAGATGGCTCTCCAGGAATGGAACACGACTAACGAATATACTACTAGGAACTCGAATGTTTGATATGACATCTGGTTTCCAGGCTTTTCATCGTGAGATCGTTAAACTGATTATTGACTATCCTTTCAGGTCCACAGCACATTATTACCAGACAGAGATGCGCTATTTATTGAGGAAAAAAAGATACCAGGAGGTCCCTATCCATTACAGGGCTCCTTCAAAAAGGGTTTCAAAAGGCGCCGTTAAAAATGCCATTAAAGTGCTATTTCATTATTTTGGAAAACGGCTTGTGTTTAAATCCAAATATTTATAATTTACCCGAATTGGCAGCAAGATGAAGAGAGTTGTAGTTACAGGTGCATCAGGTCATATTGGATATCATGTTACAAAAGAATTATTAAAGAGGGGATATGATACCACTATTCTGATCAGAAGGGAAAATCACAATGTATTCAAGCTAAGGCAAAATGGGGCTCATCTTCATCCATGTGATTTGCATCAAGCTGAAACATATAAAGAAATACTTCAAAATGTGGACGCTGTTTTTCATTTGGCTGCAGAAAATACCACCAGCAGAAGAAATCCCGAAAGAATCAAGCAAAATACAGCCGGGATTACCCAGGTATTATTCAGTGCCTGCATTGATCAGAAAGTTCCTACGATAATTTATACCAGTTCGGTAGTCGTTTTAGGAAGAAGTGAAGATAAAAAATTACTGATCACAGAACACGACAGAACAAAATTTGTAGAAAGCCCATATGTAGCTGGCAAGCTGCAAGCAGAAGATTTTGTGGAATCTTTGATCAGGGAAAAAAACGCTGACATTCGAAGGATTTATCCATCCTGGGTTGTAGGCCCCGGAGACCCTAAACTAACACCACCACATAAAATTATAACTGATTTCGTTGCAAAAGGACAGGCATTTTATTTCGCAGGCGGAATTTCACTGGCATCGGTGGAAAAAATTGCTATAGCACAAGTAAATGCATTGGAAAAAGGAGAGAGGCAAGGGAAATACATACTCGCAGGTGAAAATATAACCTTTAAAGAATTTTATAACCTACTGTCTAATTACACACGACACACTAAACCTTTTTTGAAAATTCCAAAATGGATGATCGTTTTAGGAGCCCGAATGACTACGCATATTTTCAACGCGCTTGGTATGCAGCCCATAATTGAGCCTTCCTATGCTAAAAGTGTATTTGGGAATTATTCATGGTATGATAGTTCAAAAGCTGAAAAGGAGCTTGATTATAAAGTACTTCCAGCACGAGAGCTTGTTTCACAAGCTGTACAGGAATCGAATAAACGGATTTCAGCCACTTTCCGACTGGGAATTCAACGAAATCCTTATCGTGAAAATGCCATTGAAAAGGGTAAATTATTGATTACCGGTGCACCTGGCTGGCTGGCTAATCGCATGATCGATATCATGATCAATGGTGATAGAGATGGGGAATTCCAATCCAACAGAAAAGTTAAGTTGTTGGTGCATCCACAACATGAAGGATTATTAAATCTTCCCTCCAACTTTGAAATGGTGTATGGAGATATTACAAGCAAGAAAAATATTCTTGAAGCACTGGATGATGTGACATCTGTTTTTCATCTAGCTGGTGCCATTTATCCCTCTAGAATAAAAACGCTTTATCAAGTGAATGAGGAGGGAACAAGGAATTTGGTTGATGCCTGCATTGAGAAAAATATTCGCAGGATCATTTATATGTCGACTGATTCGGTATGCGGGCATGGGACAAAAAAGAAAAGGATATTTGATGAATTTAATAAACCAACACCATATAAACATTATGGGAAAAGCAAATACCTGGGAGAAAAGTATCTGCTTGACCAGACAAAAAAAGGATTAGTTGATGGAACAGTTTTAAGAGGATTTTGGTTTTTCGGACCCTTTGCTCCTCCCCGTCAGTTGAAATTTTTAAGCATGTTTAATTGGCCAAGGCAATTGGTTTTTGGGCATGGAAAAAATTATAGGTCAATATCCCATGTTGATGATGTAGTTCAGGCATTTTTTAAAGCTGAAAAGAATTCCAAAACATTCGGAAAATGGTATTGGATTGCTGGTAATGAATTCAATATGACAGTTGATGATATTTACAGGACAATAGCTCAAAGTTTAGATGTTGAATATAAACCTTTTCATATTCCGAATTGGATGTGTGGTATCTTTGGGGCGACTGATATTATTTTAGGCAAATTTGGGAGATTAATCTCCACACTTCATGCTGCAGGTAAGTTTCATCATGATATTTCAGGGAAGATTGATGCTGCGAAGCGTGATTTTGATTATGAACCCAAAGTGAGTTTTAAAGATGCTGCTGAAGAACTGAAAGAATTATTGTGAATTTATTGAAGTGTTGAAGATTAAAAGGTTGAAAGTTAACAAGCAGTAACTAATGATTAAAAATGGCTACTATAATAGATAAAGTACCCAAATGGTACGCAGCATATACCAAGTCGAGGAATGAAAAGAAAGTCAGTGAGCGACTGAGTGAGCAAGCTGTGGAGCATTATCTCCCATTGCACAAGATTCTCAAGCAATGGAGCGACAGGAAAAAATGGGTGGAAGAGCCTGTTTTCAAATCCTATATTTTTATCAAAATTGGCCTGGACGATTACTATGATGTGCTAAATACGGAGGGTATTGTCACTTTTGTCAGTATAGGGCAGTTTCCTGAACCAGTACCTGAAAGACAGATATTCGCTGTTAAAAAAATGCTGGACTCTGATTTTGAAGTGGAAGTCAATACTGAAGACTATAAATTAGGGGACGTTGTACAGGTAATGAGAGGTCCCTTGGAAGGATTGATAGGTAATTTAGTGGAAGCGCAAGGCATGCATAAGTTTGTTGTACAGGTGGATGTCATTGGTCAGAACCTGGCCATCTCGATTCCCAGGTCACATCTTAAAAAGCTCAGCGATGCAGAAGAGCAGCATCAGTTAAGTAAGTTGCAGAAGAGATTTTTGTCTAACCTGTAATCCAGGTATTGCAATTTGGGATTAGGAACTCCCCTAATCCCTCTCTACTACGTAAAGAGGGGAACAGATAGTACAAAGGAGAGAATTTAGTTATTCATTTATTTTGGAGCAGGATCAATTCCCCTTCTCTGATGGTTAGAGAAGGGGCCAGGGGATGAGTCACATTTAAATTAATTTATATGAATAAATGGGAAACCATAAAAAAAACTGCAAGAGAGTTAAGAAGGAATCAGACTTCAGAAGAGAAAATACTTTGGAATAAACTTAGAAACAGACAGCTTGACGGTAAGAAGTTCCTAAGGCAGCATCCCATTTTGGTACAGGATTCTGCAAAACCGGAGTTTTATGTTGTGGATTTTTATTGTGCGGAATATAAACTTATTATTGAAATTGATGGTAAGGTTCACGATTTTCAAAAAGAGTATGATAAAGATAGAGCACAAGTATTGAAAAGCTTGGATTATCAGATTATTCGTTTTAATAATGAAGAACTTAATGATATTGAGAAAGTATTAAACAATATTAGGGAATATTTAGTTTAGTACAAGACAAACTCACACCCAACCCCTCTCTACTACGTAAAGAGGGGAGTAAATAGTACAAGAGAGCAAAGGATTATTTCTTTTCATTTGAAGCAGGATCAATTCCCCTTCTCTGCTTGTTAGAGAAGGGGTTAGGGGATGAGTCAAAAAACCGGATTAAAAATATAGATTTGATTACGAAGCGCAGATTAATTGAAGAATTATAGATTGGATTAGTTAGGTATTAGGAACTCACCCCCAACCCCTCTCTACTACGTAAAGAGGGGAGTAAATAGTACAAGTAAGCAATGATTACTTCATTTGAAGTAGGATCAATTCCCCTTCTCTGATGGTTAGAGAAGGGGCCAGGGGATGAGTCAAAAAAGGCCATCCCTTCCAGGACAGCCTTCAAAACTCTAACCTAATAGATCAGAACTAATCACTCATACCAAAGCCATAATAGCCTTTGCTTCCATCGGGTTCAATTCCTTCAATAAGAACACCTTCTTTGGCGCTGCTAAGAAATTCAAACACATCTGCAACTTTATACACTTTTTTGCGGTCAATTTTTGTAATCACAAAGTTTTTTGAAATGCCAGCTGATCTCATTTTACCAGCTGAAATACTGCTTACACGCACACCGTTCTCAATACCCATTTTTGATTTTTCAGTGGATGTTAGTTCTGTAAATTCAGCACCTAATTCTCTCCTAAGTTCATCCGATTGATCAATAACAATTTCTGTATTTCCCTTGAAATCTTTTAATTTAGCCTTGAATGTCTTTTCAGAAGAATTTCGAAGGACAGTGACAGCTATTACGTCACCCGGTCGATTCATGCTTACTTCTTGTTGAAGTTCAGGAACAGAATTTACTTCTTTATCGTCAATTTTTATAATGATATCCCCATTTTTTATCCCTGCTTCATTTGCAGCACTTTCACTTAAAACATCGGCAACATACACACCGATTGGGCTTTTTAATTTATTCTCTTTTGCGATTTCCGGTGTGACTTCAGTGATGTTAACTCCCAGCAAACCACGCTGAACTTTCCCGTATTTTTTGATGTCGTCAATGACTTTGGTCACAATATTTGAAGGAACTGCAAATGAATAGCCTTCATACTGCCCGGAACGCGAGGCGATCGCAGAGTTAATTCCAATTAGTTTACCTTCCACATTGACCAATGCACCTCCGCTATTTCCTGGATTCACGGCAGCATCTGTTTGAATGAAAGATTCAATTGAAGAACCTCCTCCAAGAATTCCTATACTACGTGCTTTCGCACTGACAATACCCGCTGTAACAGTTGAGTTTAAGTTAAATGGATTACCCAGGGCCAGCACCCATTCTCCGACTTTCAAATCGTCAGAATTTCCATATTCGAGGGACGGAAGATCCTTTGCATCAATTTTTACAAGTGCCAAATCGGTTTGCGGGTCTCTCCCGATCACATCAGCCTTGAAAGTCCTTTTATCATGCAAACTCACTTCAATTTCATCAGCATCAGCTATCACATGATTATTAGTCACAATATAACCATCTTCAGAGATAATAACACCAGATCCGCTTCCTGACTGAGGATACTGGAACATTTTGGGATCAAAAAAATCAAAAAATGGATTGCCACTGTGTGGGTTCTCCCTTGATCCGGCATCGATAGTGGTTTTTATGTGCACAACTGTCGGTGTAATGCGCTCTGCAATGGCTGAAAAATCAAAAGTGGGAAGCGTGATTTGATCAACTGTAAATTTTGTCAGTTTACCCGGATTGTCATTGCTGCTTATTTTGTCATTTTTGTTAAATGACATCACGATGCTAACACCTATAACAGCACCTAAAATTCCTGCGATTAAGAGCAGTGCGAACTGTTTTCCAATTTTGTTCATGATATTATTTTTTTGTTCCAGTCCTAATTTTGGCAAAAGATATGCCAAGCAGTGTTTTTTGACACTTTTTAACAAATTGACAAGTATATTAAAAATAATGAGATAGATTATATGTAAAATGGTTACTTTTACGCAGATAAATATACTAAAGCATGTTATACATGCGCTCCAAAAATTTAAACTGTTATTCCTACAGATCCTTAAGCGTGTTTAAGAAATTGAATGAATTATGTATTATGAGAAAACTTACTTTTCTTAGCTTCATGCTTTTGGTAGTCATTTCATTTTGTGGTAAAGCCTCAACAGGCTATCTTGGGGGAGACATTAGCTGGAGGTGCATTGGACAGGATAGCTTTATCATAAAAATGGTTTTATACAGGGATTGCAATCATGATCCTATGGTTTCATCCGTGAACCTGGCAATAACATGCAAAAGTTCCGGGTCGCTTATCTCCAATGTATCCTTTCATAAACCTGCACCAGTTGATATTACCCCCACTTGTGGACACAGTTGCACACGCTGTCAATCTGCCGGTTGTTCATTCCCCTTCGGGATTGAACAATATACTTTCACCAAATTAGTAGTATTTGATCATTCGGTGAGCTGCTGCAAGCTTTTGATATCTTACCAGGCTTGTTGCAGGAGTTCAGCATTTACGAACATACAAGCCGGTCAGTTTTTTTATCTGGAGGCTGTGTTAAATCGTTGTGTATCTCCTTGTGATAATTCTCCTTCATTTACAAACCCACCCATTGCTCTTATTTGTCTGGGGCAGGATTTTGTGTTTTGCCATGGAATTGTTGATATTGATGTTAATTCAAAGGGTGAATTAATTGATTCCCTGGCATATGAGTGGGCTGCCCCATTAAGTGCTTCAAATTCTAATGTTCTATTTAATCATCCATATACTTTTGATAAACCACTGTTCTTTTGGGGATATCCTGATGCTAACCTGGCTTTTCCACGTGGCTTTCATCTGGATGTCTATACGGGTGGATTGAGTTTTCGCCCATTTAAAATTGAATTTGCCTCCTTTGCCCTGAAGATTAAGGAATATCGGAAAGGACAGCTTATTGGGGAGTTAATGAGGGATATCGGTGTCCTGGTCATTTCATGCCCAAACAATAATGCTCCCTTTTTGAGTGGACCATTTTATAAAGAAGTTGTTGCAGGCAATGCAGTGGATTTTTCAATTCATACCAATGATTATGATCCAAATGATACACTTATTATTAGCTGGAATAAGTCAATACCGGGAGCTGCCTGGACAGATAACAATAAACAAGTAAAACACCCAACCGGCCAACTATCATGGACACCTTTTTTATCTGATGCAAGAGAATTTCCTTATGTTTTTACCGCAACGGTAAAGGATGATGCCTGTCCCATTAATAGCAGTCTGACACGTGCTTACCAGGTTTTGGTCCGAGCTTATCCTGTTTCCGTTGATGAATCTCTTGAAGAGAAATTGATTGTTTACCCCAACCCGGCTTCAAAAGAATTGACTATAAAGCTAGATAGACCAACCTTTGTAAATTCAATTCAATTGTATAATGCATTAGGTGAAATCCTATGGCAGGAAAAAGAAAGCAAATTACCTTATGAATTAGATATAAGTCAATTTAATACTGGTATTTATATATTACAGCTTGAAATAAATAATTGTAAATTGCATAAACGAATACTAATCAATTAATTTTCAGAGTAATAAGGTAATCCTTAGAAATAAATTTGCATAAATGAAAATACTTTTACTTGTTAATATTGCTATTACATTATTCATATCTGCCAAAGCCTCCCCTGGGTATCTTGAAGTTAAATTACCTGCTGACACAGTCCTGTGTACTGGCAAATCAATTCAGCTGAAGGCACAGGTTACTGATTCAATTGGAAAAGTAGATTATTTATGGAGCACCGGAGATAGCTTAAGTTACATTCAATTAGGTCCGCTATTTAAAGATACTTTATTGGTTGTTGAAGTCCGGGATAGTTTGTTTCAGGCAAGTGATAGCATTTGGATTAAAATTGATGACTTTACCCTTAATCTGTCTCAAGACACCATCACCTGCCCGGGCAATCCTGTTGAACTTACGGCTTTTCCTGTTTTTGATGAGGGTGTCCAGGTCAGCTCTTATCTCTGGTTGGATGTATCCTGTAGCTGCCCCAAGGGTCATACAGATAATATTATGGTTTATATGCCCGCTGTCTATAGTTGTGAAGCAATAAATGAAAATGGTTGCAGTGCAATGGATACAATTGTAGTTGTTTATGATGAAGAACCTAAGATTAACTTTTTACCCATACCGGATATTTGTTTGAATGATGAAAATGTCACACTGGACAGTTTTGTCAACCCAAAAGGGGGCATCTGGTACGGACAGGATACCATCATCATCAAAAACAATGTGTTCAGGGTAAATAAAGCCGTAGCCAAACCCTATTTGATTTTTTATTCCTATACGGACACCACAACAAGCTGTTTTACTTTCGATAAAACCACGATGATCGTAAAGGATTATCCCAAAATCAATATCTCTCAGCCTTTTAGTTTTTGTGATCTGGATAGTTTATATGATTTAAGCAATTATGTCATACCCACTCATGGAAGCTGGCATAGCAACCAGGCCATTGAATTTGATTCTTTATTCAACCCCAGTAAGGCAAATCCTGCGAACCCATTGTTCTATCAAGTGGATGACAGCAATGGCTGTTCGAATGTCCGGGAAATTAATTTCCGGATCAATCCCCTCCCGCAAATTGATTTTGTGGCAGATGAGTTTAATGGCAAAATGCCGTTTCCTGTTCAATTCACCAATAAAAGCAGCATTGCGTCTGGAAAACTTGTTTATTTTCTCTGGTATTTTGGCGATGGAGATAGTGCATTGCTTGAGCATCCATTGCATACCTACATGAATGCTGGTATATATGATGTAAGCTTGCATGCGGTCAGTGATTCAGGCTGTTGGGGAACTTTATCAAAAGAGCAGATGATTGAAGTTTTTTCAGGTATAGAAGAAAACAAGCTGAATAACCGGATAAAAGTATATCCAAATCCTGCCAGTGATTTGATTGTGATAGAATCAACAATTCCTGAAGTGAAAATCAATCAACTCATTTTAATTAATAGCCTGGGACAAGAATGTATGAATTTCTATGATTTGAACCATGCATTTTTTAAGCTAGATAAACTGGAACTACCATCTGGTATTTACTTCATAAGAATCCGGGATGCAAAAGGGAATGTCTCTGTTAAAAAATTAGTAATTGAATAGAAGATAATTTTACACACAAGTATTGCTTTAGTGATGGAAAAGCCCTCTTTCACTGAAGTTTCGGAGGAAAAGCCCTCCTTCAATAAAGTTTCGGAGGAAAAACCCTCCTTCACTAAAGTTTCGGAGGACAGGCAATTTAAC
>JADHTG010000080.1 GCA_016776505.1 Bacteroidota bacterium | reverse complement strand
TTAACCGTCCATATACCTCCCAGCATTACCCAACATCCTTCACATTATACCTCCTGTCTGAACGACAGTGCCACTTTCAGTGTAAGCGCCATCGGCACGCCTCCAATACAATATCAATGGTATAACACAAACGGACTGATATCCGGGGCAACGAACTCAACTTATACCATAAATGCAGTCAGTTTGAACGATGCCTCTTCCTATTATTGCAAAGCAACCAATATGTGCGGGAATGACCAAAGCAATGGCGCTACTTTATCGATAAAAACCAGCCCATCCATATCTTCGCTTTCACCTACTTATTCGGTTTGTGAAGACAACAGCATTTCACTGACTGCCTCTGCCAGCGGATCAACACCCATTTACTACCAATGGTTTAAAGACTTCAGTCCCATAAGTGGTGCCACCAGTACCTTATATGAAATACTCAATGCGGATACAGTAGATATGGGCAATTATTATTGTAAAGCCACCAATGTCTGTGGATCGGACAGCACAAACATTGCTTATTTGACTGTAAATACCAATCCGACTATCAGCGCACAAACATCACCTAACTCCTCTATATGCGCTGGTCAGAGTATGACTTTCAGTGTTACCGCCCTGGGAGCCAGTCCATTGAGCTATCAATGGTATTATAATTCAGCTAAAATAAACGGGGCAACAAACAATACCTATGCTATTAATTCAGTGCAGGCATCGGATGCAGGAGTTTATTATTGCATAGTTAGCAATTATTGTAGTTCGAAAACTTCAGATGCCATTAATTTTGTAGTAAAAACAGCTCCCAGCCTTACTTCACAAAGTGGAAAACAAAGTATTTGTGAAGGCCAGGCTGTCAGTTTGAGTGTAACAGCTGGTGGTACTTCTCCTATTAATTACCAGTGGTATTTTGATAATTCAGCTATTTCAAATGCAAACTCTTCTTCTTTGATCATCAGCCCGGTATCATTGTCAGACGGGGGAGATTATTATTGTGAAGTAAGCAATGTTTGTGGAACTGTAAGCAGCAATGTAAATACCCTGACTGTCAAAACAAAGCCCACTATCATATCTTACACAAACAGTACTTCAAGATGTTCAGGCTCGCAAATGACCTTCAGTGTCAATACCAGCGGAACTCCTCCTTTAAATTATCAGTGGTATTTTAATAATCAAGCCATCCAGAATGCCACAGCCAGTATCTATTCAGCCATAGTGGATACCACTGATGCTGGCGATTATTATTGCTGGATTAGCAACGATTGCGATAGTGTTAAAACAGGTCTTATCAGCCTGCTTGTTAAAATCAAGCCCGAGATCACATCCCATCCGGTATCAGTCCGGATTTGCGAGGATATCAATAATAACACCAGTTTCAGTTTAACAGCCAGGGGTGCTTCCCCTTTGAATTATCAATGGTTTGTAAATGGGGATTCAATTCTGGGTGCGAGCGCTGCTCAACTGCTGTTGAATGGCATATATGACTCCATGGCAGGTAATTATTATTGTGTTGTTGAAAATGCTTGCGGCATTGACCAAAGTATCCCTGCGATTTTAACAGTGGATAATTTACCAGTTGTCATTACAAATACAGATACGGCTACTTTATGTGAGGGTTCCAATTTATTTATGAATGTAAAAGCCAGTGGTTCGTCACCATTCTCTTACCAGTGGTATTTCGATAATTCAGTTGTGTCTGGTGCTATTAGCAATTTTTATATACTTAATTCAATAAATGCCACACAGGCAGGAGATTATTATTGCGAAGTCAGCAATATGTGCGGATCAACAGATGGGGATGTAGTCCAGCTAAATGTAAACATACCGCTAAGCATTCTATCTCAATCGGCCGATTCAGCCAAGTGTGAAAATTCCTTCGTTATTTTTGATGTGCACGCGGCTGGAAATTCCCCCATAAACTACCAGTGGCACGGTCCTCAGGGAAAAATGTTAAACGATACCTCAAACACTTTGCATATCTCCAGTCTAAAGACTTCAGATGCCGGCTTTTATCATTGTGAGATTTCAAATATTTGCGGCATTATGAATTCAAATGCCAATAAATTAATAGTCTATCCAAATCCAAATGTGAGCCTGGGCAATGACACAGTCTTTTGCAAAGGGGGGAGCGTGATGCTGTCTCCCGGATCAGGTTATTTTTGTTTGTGGAACAATGGATCCATCAATCCACAGTTTGAAGTAACTGAAAGTGGGGACTACTATGTTCACCTGACGGATATTCATGGATGCACGGCCTATTCCGATACTGTTCATGTAGGTGTTCTAACACCTTTTGAAGGAGAAGAAATTTGTTTAGTGAGCGGAGATCCGGTGAGTTTGAAAAACCTGGTCGCATGGGAGCGTACTAAAGGAAAACGAACAGCTTATTATAATGTCTATAGGGAGAGTACTTCTTCCGGTTTTTACGATCTGATAGGTGTGAGACCATTCGATAGCGTGAGCGTATTTGTGGATGTTGGCTCAAAACCCCGCCAGAGAGCTTATAGGTATACCATATCAGCCGTTGATTCCTGTGGCAATGAATCCGAACTGAGCTATCCGCATAAAACGATTCATCTTACGGTAAATCAAGGAGTTGGAAACACTAATAACCTGATATGGAGTCATTATGAAGGTTTTTCTTTCGGAACTTATAGAATCTACAGGGGTACTCATCCCGACAGCCTGTTGCTGATAGACAGTATTCAAAGTAGTTTAAACAGTTATACCGACCTCAGTCCACCTTCCGGCTTATTGTATTACCAGGTGGGAGTTGTCATGCCGGACACATGTAGCCCGACCATACTCAGGGGACAAACATCCAAAGGGCCCTTCAGCCAGTCCTATTCCAATATGAAGGACTATAGTATGGATCAAACTGACTATTTCGAGGTCAACCCGGGTGAAATAAATTTAGCATCTGCGTATGGTAGCAGCGGTCGACTCGAAGTATTTACCAATTTGAGTGAGTGGGAAGTCAGTTCGAACCAGTCATGGCTCAATGTGAGTAGGGAAGAAGATAAAAGTGGAATAATCCTCACTGCTTTATCTGAAAATACCCTGGCCTACGCCAGAACAGCCATCATGACCATCTACTTGAATGAATTGCCTCCAAAAGATGTTATTGTTTACCAATTGGGAACAAATGGCACTGTTGGCCTTAACGAACAATTACAGGGAAAATTGACTATTTATCCAAATCCGTTCAACCAGTCTACCCAAATTATTCTGCCCGCTTTTGAAGAATTCATCAACTCTTACCAATTGTTTGATGCAAGTGGTAAAATAGTGAGAGAAGATGAATATATGTATGCTAATCGCATCAGTCTTCAGAAAGGCAAGCTGGCAAAAGGAGTGTATTATATTCGAATACAAGCTAAATTAACTTATGTCGGAAAAGTAATTGTTTATTAAATACATGAAGAAATTGATTTTGAGTAAAATTGGAGATTGAAGAATATTTTGAAGGCAAAAAAAAAACAGCATCCGCTTTGTTGAATTATATGCTGTCAAAAAGCATTTACTTCTTCCACTGCTATTTAACACAATCCCCTTTCACTGAGTTAGAGCTTGCAATGGACTTATCATACAAAATACCCGTTTAAACTGATTAGATTCGGTTTTTACAATATTTTTGTATCTTTACATTCTGGTTAAAAAACAAAATTAAAATATATCAATATGAAAAAATTTACTTTGTTGGTAAGTGCGCTTTTTTGTGTATTTCCCTCTCTTTCTCAAACTTCCGGAGGACCGGATGCATATGGATACAAGTGGAAAAACAGCAATCATTCAGCAAGCCCTCCGCCATTTACCTGGGTTGATATTACAACTATTGGTACCAAAGTAAATGGATTAGCGGATGATAATATTGTTGGACCTATCACTATCAGTGGTGGATTTCACTTTTACTGGTATGATGTCACCAAATTATGGATCGGCTCGAACGGATACATTAGTTTTAGAGGTCAAAATATTGCATCGCCATTTCCAGCGAGCATTCCCCTTACTACAGGAGCTAATGACTGGATAGGACCATTATTATCGGATTTGAACTTTAATGGAACAGCCAATCCTGCAGAATGCTATTATTATTCGAATTCGGATTCTTTTATAGTTAGTTTTATTGAATTGGGATTTTGGCAGACTTCAACAACAGGTTATCCCTATACTGGAAGCAATACTTTTCAGATCATTTTAAGTCGACTGGACAGCTCAATTACCTTCAATTATTTATCCACTGATTTAGGTGCTAAAACGTCAATTGATGATGCGGTTGGAATTGAGAATGTGACAGGTAGTTTAGGCTTGTCTAACTACATAGATGTATTGCCTCCTGACAGCCTTACCATTAAATACTATTACCCGCCAAATGTTACTTATTCTGTGGTAGATGGAGGAATTATATGGAACGACAACGATAAAAACGGAGCTATATTTATTAAAAAGAACGGATCCCCCATGGTACTGAATTCAAATGTCAAAAACCTGGGGAATCAAAACATATCAAGTTTTACAATTTATGATTCTGTCAGAACATCCACTTCAGCACTAGTCACTTCAGGAAGTTTGACAGTAGGTTCACTGACACCCAACAGCTCGACCACTGTAAGTTTCAATAATACATTTACAGCTACATCAGCAGGCACTTATACGTTTAATACCAGGTTAGCTGGTATTTCCAATGATGTAGTGGCCGCCAATAATTTTTTACAGCAGGAAATCATTGCCATTGATACAACAGCTTCATTAATGTACTTGGATTACAGCGATGGCTCATATGATGCCGGATTAGGCTGGAACGGGGGAGATGGAGGAGTTGCTGTTTATATTGAACCTCCTGTGTATCCCTGCCGGATCAAGAATTCTAAGTTCTATATCAGTGCAAATGGTTCATCTGTTGGATTTTATGCTAAAATATATGATGATAATGGTATAAATGGAGGCCATGGAACCTTACTTGACTCCGTGTTCAGAGCAGCTTCCACTGTGACTACTACAGCTTACAATACAGTACCGACCGCAGATACTAACCTGGTTATAAGCAGTGGTGGTATTTATTTGCTTTGGTACATGCAGGGAGCAGGCATTAATATAGGAAAAGATTACACTCCTCCCTTTTCGAGAAGAACCATTGAAGTTCTTGGAAGTGGATGGGCAGATTACAGGGATATTTTAACGGAAGATTTCATGATGGGAATCAGCATAGAGACATTAGTCCCAACCGCTGATTTTACGGTGAATTCTGCATCAGATCCTACCATCAGTTTTACGGACAAGTCAGGTAAATACCCTACATCATGGTATTGGGATTTTGGTGATAACAATACTTCTACTACGCGGAATCCTTCTCATACCTATACGGTAAACAACACCTATAATGTATGCCTGGCAGTTACTAACGCTTATGGAAGCGATACAGTATGCAAAAATGTGAGTGTAACACAGGTGGCGCCTACTGCTGATTTTTCCATGGATACCACATCAGATCCGCTTGTCAGTTTCTATGACCAGTCAACCAGCAATCCTGTCAATTGGCTATGGGATTTTGATGACCTTGGAGCCACATCCACACAGAAAAATCCAACATACACCTTCATTGGAAATGGCAAGCATGATGTATGCATGAAAGTGAGCAACGGGGGCGGGGCCGATTCCATATGCAAGACGATATATATTACAAATGCTCCACCAGCTGCATTCTTCAATGCAAATGTGACAGGCGACCCAACTGTCGTTTTTAGTGATCAGTCACTGAATAATCCTACTTCCTGGAATTGGGATTTTGGCGATAATACCACTTCCACCAGCCCGAGTCCGACCCATACCTATACCTCCAATGGAACCTACCAGGCCTGCCTGGCCATATCCAATTCAATAGGGGCTGATACACTTTGCAAAACAATAGTAATCAGTCATATACCGCCAGTTGCAACATTCATTATGGATACAGTTCTCGATCCCAAAATAAGGTTTTATGACCAATCTTTAAACGGACCTTATACATGGCTGTGGGATTTTGGTGATAACAATGCCACTTCCACTTTGCAAAATACTTCTTATACCTATCCGGAGAATGGAACCTATCAGGTTTGCCTCAAAGTAACGAACGATGGTGGGAGTGACTCTGTTTGTAATGGGGTCGTGATTAAGAATATTCCGCCTGTTTCAAATTTCACCTATAATGATTCTCTTGATCCGCAAATAGCATTTACAGATATTTCAACCAAAGTACCCACTTCATGGTATTGGGATTTTGATGACGGAGATACTTCTGCATTGAGAAATCCAATACATACATTTGCCTCTAACGGCGATTACAATGTATGTTTAACAGCCATTAATTCAGGGGGAAGCCACACCTATTGCCAGAAAGTGAGCATAACGAAAATTCCACCGGAAGCGGATTTTTCCTTTTATACTCCACTGGATCCAAAAATTTTATTTACAGATATGTCAACCAAACAACCCACCTCATGGCATTGGGATTTCGATGACAATGGCGCTAATTCCAGTTTGAAAAATCCGTCTCATACATTTTCGATAAGTGGAAATCACAATGTGTGTCTAACAGTAAGTAATGCCGGAGGTTCTGATTCTGTTTGTAAGAATGTTTTCATTTCCAATATTCCTCCTTTAGCTGATTTTTCATTTGATGCAAGCAATGATCCTGAAGTGAGTTTCACCGATCTGTCAACGAACCTTCCAACCACATGGACCTGGAATTTCGATGACCAGGGTGCCACTTCAACACTTCAGAATCCTGTATATACATTTACTACAAATGGGGATCATAATGTGTGTCTGACCGTATCCAAAAGTGCCGGCACAAATTCAAAATGTAAGAAAGTAACGATTTATAATGTCAAACCAGTGGCCGCTTTTGAAGCTGATAGCTCCCAGGATCCCATCATGAAGTTTACAGATAAATCGACTAATAATCCCACTTCCTGGTATTGGGATTTTGACGATGGAGGTGCTAATTCTACATTGCAAAATCCTTCACACACTTATTCAGAAAACGGTTCTTACATGGTATGCCTCATTGCTAGCAATGCCGGTGGCTCCGATACTTTCTGCCAGAATATTACAGTAAGAAAATTGTTGCCGGTTGCTGATTTTACAGCCATAACTACTGCTGATCCGTTGATTGCATTTACCGACCAGTCCAGGAATAATCCTACTACATGGCTGTGGGATTTTGATGAAGACGGAGCTACATCCAGCCTGCAGGATCCGGCTCATGAGTTTATTTACAATGGCAACCACAGTGTTTGCCTGACAGCTACAAATGTCAATGGAAGCCACCAGTTTTGCAGAACAATATCTGTGAATAATGCCAAGCCCATTGCTGAATTTACTTATGACACAACAGGAATGCCAATTGTTGTGTTTACAGATATATCAGCCAATTCTCCAACAGCCTGGCTTTGGGATTTTGATGAAAATAACGCCACATCCACATTGCAGAATCCGGTTTATCATTTCACGGAAGATGGCCTGCATCAAGTTTGCCTGACAGCTTCGAATGCAGGTGGCAGCAGTGTTGCTAACTGCATGGGCATTTTGGTCAGTAAAACAAGTATAGCTGAAAATGTAGCTGGTATTTTGATGGTTTATCCAAATCCATTCTCCAGGAATGCCATTATTTTGTTTGATCAGAAAGCGAACACACATAAATTGAGTCTGCATTGTTACAATTTGCTGGGAGAAAAAGTGGAAATTAAGCATGAAATTCTATCCAATAAAATACGAGTGGATGCAAGTCATTTAGTATCAGGCACCTATTTCTTCACATTAAGCAACGAGTACTCTGTTTTTGGAAAAGGGAAATTTGTGATACTGAAATAATTAGCTATTATTGATTTAATTATTAATCGGCTTTTGGGATATTGAGTCTATTGACTATTTAACAATTCTCAACAATGAATGTATGGATAATTCAATTTTTATCCAGATGTTTGCGCAAAATCAAATTCAATTAAAAACAAAAAAATGAAAACCACTAAAGTTATTCTAATCTCGGCCATTACCTCCATTGTCGTTTTAGGTCTGTTCATGCTCATTATTCACACCATGGATGATTACTGGAATGATGAGGACGATGATCATTATGGTCGCAAAGAATGCGTTTATGCAAAAGGGGATAAAGAATGGAAAGGGAAAAAAGAATGGAAAGAGAAAAAGAAATGCAAAAAACATGATGCCTTTTGGGCTGAGTTGAAAGTAGAGAGAAATGTATTTGACGAGGAGTTAAGTGTTGATGAAAAAGAAATTATTGCACAGGTAAAAGCTGAACATGGTGATGAAATGAAGGACAGGAAATGTTGTGGGCCTAAAAGGGAGTGCAGTGATGAATGTAAACAAGCTTGTGAAAGTATTGATCAGATAGCTGAAAATCACATGGAAAGCCTTGATGCTGTCTTAACCAAAGTGCATCAAAAAATGAGCGGAGAGGATGATGATGAAGATGGGGATATAGACGAGGATGGAGATGATGATGAAGGGGATATGGATGATGATGACGATGATGACGATGATGAAATGTGCAAAATGAAGATGGAAAGACATAAGAAGAAGTTTGTAAGGCATTTCCTGCTTATGGATTTCTAGAATAAAGACTTTAATTAGGAAAGCTCTCCCTGAATGGAGGGCTTTTTTTTGCTATTGAATGGCCAGTTTGTCCATTTCCTTCCCAAAATCATATTGCAAATCCTCATGTAAGCTACTTATTGCTTTTTTTATTTTCTGAATTTGCCTGAAATACAGATTTATTAAAGCAGTGCTTTTTTGAATCTGGAATCCGGAATCTTTCACTTTATGGCAATAATAAATGAGTAGTTCTGCTTCGGTGCGTTTTAATCCGGAATATTTAATGAATTTATTGGTATATCTCAGGATTTTACGCAGACTTTTCTTTATATAATATAAATTGCTTCTGTTTATTTCTTCAAATAAGAAATCCATTTCCACTTTTATACCCTGGATATAGTCTTTTTCATTATCCGCTTCAAACAGGAGGTAGGTAAGCAGCTCTTTATTCTCCTTGCGAAATTTTATCAACCGGATGCAATGACTGATTAAATCTTTTGGATTTTGCGTCTTTAGCTCTTTTTTAAGTTCACTGACTGTTGCTGCTTTCATAGGTCAAATTTAACTCAGAAAATATCCATTTTGAATTAAAAAAGTAAATTAAGGGCATGAATATTTAGAATGCAATTTTCAAAAAATGACCTGATATTCCTTAAATTTGGCCTTCAATTTAAGTGATTAAGGAGTTGAAATCTAAATTCAAAATCATACTTCTGTTTTTTGTTCTGTTCGTGAATAATCAGCTTCTTGCTGCCAGCAATGATCGAGATGAGATCCAATGGTTTTTCCTGATCATAGGACTATTGGGTGGATTAGCTCTTTTTCTCTATGGCATGAATAAAATGAGCGATGGCTTAAAGAAGTCGGCCGGAACCCGAATGAGATCCATACTTTCCAGGTTGACGTCCAACAGCTTTATTGGACTGGCAGTGGGCGCTTTTGTAACCATGGTTATACAGTCCAGCAGTGCCACAACTGTTATGCTGGTTAGTTTTGTCCAGGCTGGTTTACTGAACTTCACTCAATCTCTTGGTGTCATATTGGGGGCCAACATCGGCACTACATTCACCGCCCAACTGATTGCATTTAAATTAACTAATTATGCCCTGTTGATGGTGGTGCTTGGTTTTGGATTTTCTGTTTTCGTAAAGAATGAGCATCTGCGTAACATAGGAAATGCCGTACTGGGTTTCGGTATTTTATTTTTTGGAATGAAAATCATGAGCGATGCCATGGCCCCTTTGCGTTCCTATCCAGACATTATTAACGTTTTAAAGGGGCTTGAGAATCCTTATGTTAGTTTATTTGTGGGTGCTGCTATTACTGCCCTGATTCAAAGCAGCAGTGCCTTTACAGGAATTGTAATCGTTCTGGCTTCTCAAAACCTCATCAGCCTTGAGGCCGGTATTCCCCTTATCCTGGGAGCGAATATTGGTACCTGTTTTACTGCCTGGCTCGCAACTATCGGATCAGGAAGGGATGCCAAGCGAGTGGCGGTTGCACATACTTTGTTTAACCTGGGAGGAGCACTTTTGTTCTTATTCTGGATACCCTCCTTTGTCAGAATTGTCATGGGCTTTTCTGACTTATTTGATTCCGGAATTGCCAGGCAAATTGCAAATGCACACACCCTGTTCAATGTGGCAATCGGGTTGGTTTTTATCCCATTTACTGGTCTTATTTCCCGCCTGATTCTATTCATTTTACCAGAGAGAATTCCATCGCATATAAAAACTTTTGCTACCAGTCATATTGATCCAAATGTATTGGGAACGCCTGGTATAGCTATTAGTCTGGCCAGGTCTGAGATATGTGCTATGGTCAGTAAAGTGGGTGAAATGGTGAAAGCCATTATTATTCCTTTTGTGTCGAATGTAAACCAGCTTAAAGAAACAAAACCGGATAAAACCCTGCTGGATGATATCATTTTCAAAGATTCTGAAATTGATTTCCTGCAGGAAGAAGTCGTACAGTACTTAATTGAAACAGGAAAATCAGAGCTTACGATGACCCAAAGCAAAGAGTCCTATGGGTTGATATCCATTGCTCACGATATCAAGAGTATGAGCGATATTGTAGTGGCTCATATACTTCCCCTGATCGAACTAAAGCAGTCTACCGGAGCCATCTTTTCGAATGAGGGTAAAAAAGAGCTAACGGAATTTCATACCAAGATGTGCAAACAAATCAGCAGGGTTGAAAATGCACTGGAAGATATTGATCCCCAAAAAGCGCACAAAATCATAGCGAAAAAAGGGAAGTATCAAAGTTTAGAAATAGAGTACCGTTCCCAGCATATTGATCGGGTTTACAGCAATCGTAAAGAATCGGTTAAAACGCATCAATTACACATGGAAATCATGAATTTGCTGATGCAGATTAATGTGTATTGTGGCAAAATTGCAGATACAATTTATACGACCTCTCCAAAGAGCAGGGAACAAAAAGCAATCGATTTCAATATGCTGGAAAACAAATCTAAACAAGAAAAGAAATGAAAAGATATACTACAGTTAATGACTATATTGAGGAAAGCGGGAAATGGAAGGATTATTTAATCATTCTGCGGCAAATCGTTCTTAAATCAGAATTGCAGGAAACAATTAAGTGGGGAGGACCGGTTTATACATACCAGGGTAAAAATGTGGTTGGATTCGGGGCTTTCAAATCTTATGTAGGATTGTGGTTTTACCAGGGAGCTTTACTAAAAGATGATCAGAAAGTTCTCATTAATGCCCAGGAAGGCGTTACCAAAGCGTTGCGTCAGTGGCGTTTTAACTCATTGGAAGAAATTGATGAATCCACCATTGTATCCTACATAAATGAAGCAATTCAAAATGTAACAAGGGGTAAGGAAATAAAGCCTGAAAAGAAAGAACTGATCATCCCTGCTATTCTTCAGCAAGCCCTGAATGGGAATAAGGAGCTGGATAAAGCATTCAATGCCTTTTCCTTATCGCATCAAAGGGAATATGCAAACTATATAGCAGAAGCTAAAAAGGAAGAAACACAACTAAAAAGGCTTGAAAAAGCAATCCGATTGATCATGGAAAATACAGGTTTAAACGACAAATACAAGAAATAGCAAAGCTGCCAGCCTTTTAAATTAGAATCTTTTTAAATAATGGCTTCCTTCATTCATTATTTCATTCAATTAGTGATAATTTTGCATCCTATTTAATCTTCATTTTTATTAACATTTGGACCATATAATGCATTTCAAGATCACACATTTGCCCATTGACAGCAGACCTGCAGTTGCTTTACCCGATCCTGAATTTTTAAAGCAAGTCGGCGAAAAGGGATTGAGGCAATTGGTGAGTGATCATTACGATCTATTGCGTACAAGTGATATCAAGCACCTTTTTCCACAGGAAGACAGCTTATTTCAGCAAGCAAAAATAAAATCTGCCGACTTCTTTGTTCAGATTTGTGGCGGGCATTCCTACTACCATGAGAACAGGGGCAAACCCAGGCTCATGGACAGGCACAGGCCATTTAAGATCACCCCAAAGGAGAGGCTTGTCTGGCTCATGTGCTACCAACAACCACTTTCAAAACTGGAGCTTCCGGAAAGGTTGATCCTCAGTTTTTGGAACTACCTGGATATTTTTAGCATTTGGATGATTAACGCCAGCGAATAAAGAATTCTCAACTGCATCTTCCTTTCGATCTCCCAAGGTGTAACGTCATCGCGATCCGCCTGCAGGAAAAGACGGTTTTGATAGGATAAAGAAACAAACTGAAAAATAATTCCATTTTTTTTCAAAAAAAATTTGCTTATTAAAAAAACACAGTTACATTTGTAGTGTACTATTTAACTAGAACACTAAACATTTTATCGAATTACATGTAACTTTTATAACCAGCTTGTCGTCTTAGACATGAAAACACAAAAAAATAATCTTATGAAAACTTTATCTTTGACTTTAATTGCATTTCTTACTGTAGTTGTTTTCAGTTCAAAATCACTAGCGGATGGTGAATTAAACAAATCAGATGACCTCAATTCAATCAGGACAATTCAGCTAATTGAGGAAGACAAATCAATAGATCTTTCTTTTAATATTTTCGAGAAGACCCATTTCAAAGTGGTTCTCTTCAATGAAAATGGCGAGTTCATGAAAGTTTTGGATGAAGGACTGCATTATGCTAACCATTATACATACCATATTAATAAAAGAAATCTTCCCCAGGGTAATTATGTTTGTTTTATTGAAACAAAGCATGGAGTTGTCAGCAGGTTTTTTGAAGTGAAGAAAAGAAAAAGTGTACAAATTATCCAGGTAGATTATAATGTAGAGAAAAATGAATTGGCTATTCAGTGTCATTTTAAAGCTCAGGATTATGTCATCAATTTGTTTAAAGAAGACGGTAGCTTCCTAAAAACAATCTACGTTCAGGAGCAATCAGGGTCAGGAAAAGTTAAAATTGATGTATCAGAATGCCCCTGTGGAGATTATTTTATACATGTGGAAACCGGTTTTGATATATACTCTGAAACAGTTCAGCTTGAATCCACGAAATAAAGTTTATGAGTGTGTTTATCATTTTAAATGGCTAATTCCATATCCTGATTACCCACTTAATAATTAAATTTAAGAATTGAATGAGCTTGTCAAACTATTTGGCAGGCTCATTGTTTAATAAAGAGCGATGAAAAAAAACATACACATCATATTATCATTTATTTTAACCGGATTGTTGCTATCATGCAACGGACAACAGAAGAGTATGAACGAAAATATTAATCTAAATGAAGGAACTGAAACAGCTGTTTTTGCGGCCGGTTGCTTCTGGTGTGTGGAAGCCATATTCCAGGAACTAAAAGGGGTTTACCAAATTGAATCAGGTTACAGCGGTGGAACCCTTGTCAATCCCACCTACAAAGAGATCTGCACAGGCAATACCGGTCATGCAGAAGTGGTTAAAATCAGCTTTGATCCCGAGGAAATATCTTATGAATTTTTGCTATCCGTGT
>JADHTG010000079.1 GCA_016776505.1 Bacteroidota bacterium | reverse complement strand
AGGCATTTAGAATCAGATATTTATACACCTATTCTCAATAATTGTTAATAATACTAGATTTGCGGTTTAACACAAAACAAGTTCAAATCTTATCATCTTTTGACTGCAAATAATAAATCCCTATTATGACACAGTCTGTGAAGCTTCAGCGCAAGCGTAAGGCCTGCCGAAGGTGATTCTGCAACACCCATTCATCCCTTCAAAGATTTTATTCAACTTCAGATTTTCTTCAGAATGTTTGCTGTACACTTGCAGCCATAAGCAGCTAATTTATTCTGGCAATAAAAGCATTTTAAGAATAAAGTGCTAATTGAAAAAAGGGTAAATATGCTGTATTAAATAACTAAATTTTCAATTATTAACAATTAAGAAACCTAAAAATAATTGTTGTATTATTTAAAAACTAAAATTTCTAGACCATGAGAAAAATGATTTTTAGCCTAAGTATAACTTTCCTTTTCTTCTTATTTACAAGCACATTTTCGAAGGCGAATTCACTTTATAAAGGAGATTCGATTGAAATGGGAGCGGATTATGCAAATGATGTATACTATAGTCTCAGCCAGGGTGAAGTAGCTAAAGAAGACCGCTTTACGTGGGATATTGCATTCAGAACGAACATCATGAGTTCCTCTATCCTTATTAATGGAGGCTCTGGAGTGATGCTGTATACCTATCCAAATGGGGATACATCGTCGTGGATGACTGTTGACACCAGCGGACTCTTCGGTTGGAAGGCGATGAATAATCACATTAAAGACTGGGAGTTGGGAGCATTTTCGGCATATGCAGGAATTCATCCAGATTATGGTTGGGCGAATTATAATTCTACCACGCACAACCTGATCGCTGATTCATTCTTCATCATCCAGTTAGCAGATCAGTCTTTCAGAAAATTATGGATTATTAAAAAGGAATCTTCAAAAAATAAATATCATTTTCGATATGCCATGCTGGATGGTTCAATGGATGCTGTTTTTGTGCTGGATTGCAATAATTACATCACCAAGGATTTTGTAGCGTTCAGTATTTCAGATGAAGCTGTAAATGACCGTCAGCCGGCAAAAACAGACTGGGATTTGCTTTTTACGAAATATGTAGACAAGGTATTCATGGGTCCAAGTCCTGTTGATTATCCGGTCATGGGTATTTTAACCAATCAGGGTGTTCATGTAGCCCGTGTCAGCGGACAGGAAGAGAGCACGTATGAAGATTATATGCTTGAAGAATTTGATTCCACATCAAAATCTGTAATTGGGCGGGACTGGAAGAAGAGTGCTGGCATGCCTCCCACTTTTTCCATGGTGGATTCCTTATTGTATTTTGTATCAGATGTGAATGGAGCTATTTACAGATTGTATTTTACAGACTTTGTGAGTGGATCAACTGGTTTGGGCAAAGTGGTATTCAATACAAAAAACCTGGGTGGAACCTCCGTATATGATACAGAAGGGATAAAACAGGCAGAATTGCTCATTTATCCAAATCCTGCATCCGCAGGCAACCTGAATTTGGTTTTGCACAGCAAAGAAAATGCGGATATTAAGCTGGACCTGTTTGATATGCTTGGTCAGACTGTATATTCAAACACATTCGAGAAAAATGAAGGTTTGAGCACGATCAAGCTGAATTCCGTTTCATTGGAAAAGGGGAGTTATATAGCCCGCATCCAGCTGAATGATCAGATCATTGTTCAGCAATTTATCATTCAATAAATAAGAGGTCGTTCTGAATGGCCAGCTGCATTAAGCATATTTTTATATATGTATCTGCAATAGTTCTCCTGTATTCAGGGGAACTATTTGCACAGGATATTGATATTTCAGTTGTCAATAAATATTCAGGGGAAAAACTGGCATTTGCCAATATATGTCTTGAAAATCCCCTCACTGATTCCAAGAAATATTATATGACTGGTGAAAATGGAAGTGTGGCTGTCAGGCTGGAAGGAAAAACCATAGTTGCCATTTCATATGTCGGTTATGAAAACCTGATAGATACAATTTCGACCAGCAGAGATATGACTTTTAAACTTACGCCTTCTACTTACCAGGAGAACGAATTTGTAGTGACTGCCCAGTACAGTCCGGTGAAAGCCGATCAATCCATCTATAAAGTTAAAGTCATAGATATCAATCAAATAAGTGAGAAAGGTGCCAGCAACCTGAATGAGCTCCTTGGCACTGAATTGAATATAAGGATATCACAGGATAATTCGCTGGGCTCAAAAATGAGCATTCAGGGATTATCTGGAGAACACATCAAACTATTAATAGACGGAGTTCCGATTATTGGAAGGATGGATGGAAATATTGATCTCAGCCAAATCAACCTGCATCATGTCGATCATGTGGAAATAGTAGAAGGACCCATGTCGGTGATCTACGGCAGCAATGCATTAGCCGGAGCTTTAAATATCATTACCAAAGAAAGTAAAATGGCTCGTTTTTCCACAGCGCTGGACGCCTATTATGAATCAGTAGGGATGTATAATTTTTCGGGAATGCTAGCCGGAAAGAAAAAAAATCATATTTATTCGGTTTCCGCAGCCCGGAATTTCTTCAGTGGATTTAGCCTCGAAGACAGCACTCGATCAAAGCAATGGAATCCAAAAAGGCAATACTCAGCAGATGCCTATTATATTTTTGATCTGACAAATATTAAATTCAAATATGCTTCGTCATTATTTCATGAATTATTGCAGGATAAAGGAGATTTAATGGTTCCTTATTTTGAACATGCATTTGATCAATATTTTGCAACGATTCGGTTCACTAATAAACTGGACTTTAGTGCTAAACTCAGAAATGAGCGATTTTTTAACCTCTTGCTTTCCTATTCTACTTTCGAAAGAAGAAAATTCACCTTTTTCAATGATTTGACTTCCCTTGAACAGAACCTCACTTCCAATGAGTCAGATCATGATACCAGCCTGTTCGATGCAATTCTTTTCAGAGGTACTTTTAGCAAAAGCCATAAAGACAGCAGGTTTAACTACCAGCTGGGTTATGACATTCATATGGAAAATGGAAGCGGAAAACGTATTTTGAATCAAAAACAGCAAATAGGCGATTATGCTGCTTTTCTGAGTATAAAATATGCTCCATTCCCGGTTTTTTCAATACAGCCGGGTGTACGGTTATCGCACAATACACGCTATAAAGCTCCCATTGTCCACTCACTGAATGTCAAATGGCAGGCAGCTGAAAATACCGTGATCCGCGCTTCCTATGCAAGGGGTTTTCGCGCTCCGTCTCTTAAAGAATTATACCTTTATTTTGTAGATGTAAATCATCATATTATCGGCAACGATAATCTTCAGGCTGAGTACTCCTATAATTTCAATTTATCGGCTGCTCATAAATTCAGCAAATCCAAACATAATTTTGGAATAGAAACTTCACTTTTCAAAAATATAATTGAAAATATTATTACACTGGCCTCAGGGGATGCAACTCGCTATTCTTACATTAATGTGGACCATTATAAAACTCATGGCGGACAATTGAATTTCAGTTATCAATTGCATCCCCGTTTTACAGCAAAGACAGGCGTTTCGCTTACAGGTCGCTATAATTCCTTCCGGGATGAATATCCTGCATTAAGCGACTATACTTACAGTAAGGATCTGAATGCCAGTATGCGTTATAAGAATGTAAAATACAAATTCTATATTTCCCTTTATTATAAGTATAATGGGATATTACCCCAATTTTATATCAATAGTGAAGGAGATGTGAAGGAAGGCTTCATAACAGATTATCACCATATGGATTTATCTTTTGGGAGAAATTTTTTGAAGGATAAATTAGAAGTATCTGCCGGGGTAAAAAACCTGTTTAACAATACGAATATTGTTGGGATTGGAGGTTCAGGCGGTGTTCATAGTGGTGATGATGGCAATACACCGGTAGCATGGGGGAGAAGCCTGTTTTTTAAATTGGGATATGTTTTTAACAGATATTAAATGAAATTCAAATTATATATATTCCTGCTTCCGATAATCCTGTTCGGAACCAGCTCCTGTTTTGAGAAGGACCAGTTAGTTCCTAAACATATTTCCGGAAATGTGCAAACTTCTGAAATACAGTTAACAGAGGATTATAAATACCAGGTTTATTTTGATTTAGGAAGCAACAAGCCTGTGGCGACTAACCATAAAACAGATTGGGATTTGGCTTTCGAATGCTCTGATACCGGCTATACTATTCTTTTGAATAGTTCAAAATTCATGAAAATTGTGGATATGGGCCTGTCTGATTTCAATGCTTCATTTGATACCACCGGAGCTGACTGGAAGTTTGATGAACCATCCGGACATCCGGATTCTACAGCCTTTGGTATATGGGCAGATTTCAGCCTAAATCCTCCTGTTTCTTACCGCTCAGTTTACGCCTTAGACTTAGGCCTGGATGAGGAAGGGAACATATTAGGATTCAGAAAAGTACAATTGCTTTCCTATGATCAAGGATATTTTATAAAATATGCATTATTGGATGGAAGCCATGCAGACAGCCTGATCATTGCTAAAGATCCGAGCAGGAATTATAGCTATTTTTCTTTCAAAAATGGAGGAACAATAGTTCAGATAGAACCCCCTAAAAATAGCTGGGACATCCATTTCACACAATATTCAACCATTTTGTATACTGACCTGGGAGAGGCTGTGCAATACCTGGTTTTAGGTGTTTTGCTCAACCCTCATATGGTTGAATCTGCAGTTTTGAGAAATACTGATTTTACGAAAGTAGATTTTGAAATGGTGAAAAATCTGGAGCTTTTAAAGTACAGGGATCTTATTGGATATGAATGGAAGGAATATAATTTTACCAGCGGGACCTACGAAGTTAATTCCCAGGATACTTACATAATCAGGGACACGGATGGTTACCTATTTAAATTCAGGTTCATCAGTTTCTACAATCAACAAGGGGATAAGGGATTTCCAACCATTGAATTGCAACAGTTGTAATCTGATGAAATCAATATTTTATTAGATTTGCCGTAGAAAAACAAAGAAAGTGCCTACACTTAACCTGCAACCCATTTCTTCCTGGAATAATTCATTGAGCAAAAAACCGCTGATTATCAGTGGTCCCTGCAGTGCAGAATCACAGGAACAATTGTTATCCACTGCCCGTGAACTGAAAAAAATAGAACGGGTGAAGGTGATCAGGGCAGGAATATGGAAACCCCGAACAAGTCCGAATTCATTTGAAGGCGTTGGAGTAATAGGTTTGGAATGGTTAAAACTGGCCAAAAAAGAAACGGGTTTATTGACTACTGTGGAAGTGACAACTCCTGAAGATATTGAAGAATGCCTGAAAAATGAGGTGGACATTTTATGGATAGGAGCGCGCTCAAGTTCAAATCCAGTATTCATCAGGAAACTGGCAGACTCCCTGAGAGGAATTGATATTCCAGTATTGGTTAAAAATCCGATTCATCCGGATATGGAGCTGTGGATCGGAACTCTCGAGAGGTTTAACAAAGTGGGTATCAACAAGCTGGCTGCTATACACCGAGGATTCTACCCTTTTGAAAAAACTGCCCTCAGGAATATTCCCAAATGGGAAATACCATTGGAATTAAAAAGAAGGTATCCGGATTTGCCTATCATTTGTGATCCAAGTCACATTGCTGGAAATGTGGATTCCATTTTTGAAATTGCGCAAAAAGCACTGTACCTGGGTATGGATGGACTGATGATCGAGAGTCATATAGATCCTCCCAGCGCCCTCAGTGATGCCGAACAGCAATTATCTCCTGATCAATTGGAATTTCTGCTTAGTAATCTGATTTACAGTCATTTTGTTTTTGAAAGCAATCTGAAGCACGATAAACTGGAAATGTTCAGAGAACAATTGGACAGCATTGATCAGCAAATGATTGAATTGCTTTCCAAACGGATGGAAATTGTAGGTCAAATAGGAGAATATAAAAAACAAAATAACCTGACGATTTTTCAACTCAGACGATTTCAGAAAACGATCAACCTGAATACACGAATCGGACGAAAACTGGGTCTTTCAAGAGATTTTCTTGTGAAGCTGATCTCCATGATACACATGGAAAGCATCATTAAGCAGAATGAGGTGATGAGCAGGAAGGAGGAGTGAAATGGTTAAATTGTTAAACTGTTAAATTGTTAAACTGTTAAATGGTTAAACTGTTAAATTGTTAAACTGTTAAATTGTTGTATTGTTATATTGTTGAATTGTTTCACATCTCAACCTAATTGGTTGAAACAAACCTGTTAGCTTAATATAGCCTCTGTCTTTTTACCAGATAATTCTGAAGAACAGTGAAAAAGCCCTGCTGAATGTTGGCTTCCACATAATCGATGTGGTACTGGCTGCAACGGAGTTTAAGTTCATTCCTGAAATCACTCACTTTATGTATATATTCTTTCCGGATGTCATCAGGGAACACTTCCACTTTTTCACCACTTTCCATATCAACAAAACGATAAGGCCGGTTTTCATATGCAAATTCTAATTCTTTTGACTTATCCACTACATGAAATAAAATGACTTCATGCTTTTTGTATTTGAGATGCTGTAAGCCGGATAAATATTCGTCCTGTTGGTCGACATTCTCAAACATGTCAGAAAAAATAATAACAAGGGAGCGTTTATGAATGTTCTCCGCAATTTGATGCAAAGTACTAGCAGTGGATGTTTTTTTATTTTTACTCTGATTATCCAGGTTTTTCTGCAATTGGTTAAAAAGCAACTGGATATGAGCAAAACTAGCTTTCGGCTGGTAGAATTCTTCTATTTGATCTGAAAAGAGTGTGAGACCAACTGCATCTCTTTGCTTGCGCAAAAGCTGGATAAGGGAAGCTGCCGAATAGAGGGAGAATTTGAATTTGTTGTGTTTGTTATCCGGGAAATACATGGAAGAAGAATTGTCGATCAGCAACATGCAACGCAAATTGGTTTCTTCTTCATATTTTTTAACGAATAATTTGTCAGTCCGGCCAAAAAGTTTCCAATCGATATGCCGGGTTGATTCGCCTGAGTTATAAAGGCGGTGTTCCGCAAATTCAACTGAAAAACCATGGAAAGGACTTTTATGCAAACCGGTTATAAAACCCTCCACCACGTAACGTGCTATCAGGTCCAGATTGCCAAGTTGCTGGATTATTTCCAGGTCGATATGTCCGTTTGGCCATTTAGCCATGCATCTTCATAAAAAAAGTGATCAAAAACCGAATTCGTCCTGATCACTTTTGTATTTATTGTCTTAATTAATTGTCCAAATGAGGCTGAATTTTCTTCAGCAGCATGGGCTTGGGAATAGCTCCAACAATTTTATCAGCTACCTCTCCATTTTTAAATACAAGCAGGGTAGGGATATTCCGAATACCATACTTTTGTGCTATAGCGGGCTCCTGGTCAACGTTTAACTTGCCTACTTTTAGCTGTCCTTCCAGCTCTTTCCCCAAATCTTCCACTATGGGTCCGATCATGCGACAGGGTCCGCACCATTCTGCCCAAAAGTCGACCAGGACTGGTTTACTTGATTTAATTACTTCTGTATCAAAATTAGTTGTTGTGAATTCTAAAGCCATTCCTATATATTTTTACTCAGGTTATTTAATAGATGATAATGGAGCATATGTGCAATAAAAATGCCGATGGGAAATTAGCAACAAATTATAACAAAATGTAACTTATTTCAATTAATTAATCTTCAATTCAACACCCGCAATTCCTTCAACCTCCTTCATAAAATCATTGCCTGGATCAATCAAATGTTTCTGAGGTGTCATGAGCAGGTTGGTTTTTCCATTTCCACTATCGTTTATGGAAGTAAACTCAAGAAATACCGGGCATTTTCCTTTGTGATGAAGAATAAGATCTTCAATTTGTTTACTTACTTCCTTTGTGAGATTTTCCAATGGAATATTGAGGGTAATTTTTTTCAATAGTTTTGAGCGTATTTCACTTAAAAGACGTATTTCAGTTATTTCTGAGGTATAATCGGAAGAACCACTGAAACGTGGCCGAACAAGTCCGTTTATAAAAACCTTGGTTCCCGCTTCCAATAAATGTTTGAATTTGAGGTATTTTTCCCTGAACACAAATAATTTCATGCTGTTGGAAAAATCCTCTAAAGTAAACATCCCATAAGTATCGCCGTTTTTTGTAAAGCGTTCTGTAAATTCGGTAATAAGACCAGCTATCCTGAATGTTTTGTTGTGAAAATCTGTATAATGATCGTTGAAATTATCTACATTGGTGGTAGTAAAATGATCTATATCAAACTTGAATTCATCCAGAGGGTGCCCCGAAACATAATACCCAATCAGCCTTTTTTCCTCCTGAAGAATTTTGATTGCAGGCCAGGTTTCTGATAGAGGAATATTAGGTTTGGCAATATGATCATCCTCTGTATCTCCAAATAAGCTGACCTGGTGTGATATTTTCGATTCTTTCACGCGGTTGCCAAATTTGATGGCCTTGTCGATAACTGTTTGATCTTCATTGCTCTCCATATGGAAATACTGTGCCCTGTGAGTTCCTTCAAAAGAATCAAAAGCTCCAGCCATGGCTAAACATTCAATACACTTTTTGTTTACGGCTCTGAGGTTCACACGTGATGTAAAATCAAAGATATCCTTGAAAGCTCCTTTTTCATTGCGCTCGGAAAGAATAGCTTCCACGGCTGCTTCTCCAACTCCTTTGATCGCTCCCAGGCCAAATCGAATTATTCTCTCCCTGTTGACCGTGAATTTATATTCGGATTCATTGATATCCGGACCCAACACCTCGATACCCATTTTGTTGCTTTCCGTAATATAGAGATGGATCTTTGCAATATCATCCATATTATGAGCAAGAGTAGCAGCCATAAAAGAAGCAGGATGGTGGGCTTTTAAATAGGCAGTCTGATAAGCGATTATCGAATAAGCGGCTGCATGAGAGCGATTGAAACCATAATTGGCAAATTCTTCTATCATATGAAAAATAAATTCCGCTTTTTCTTTGCCAATGTCGTTGCGGGCTGCACCTTCCACAAATTCCACTTTCATGTCGAGCATCACATGCTTTTTCTTTTTGCTCATGGCCCGTCTCAGAATGTCCGCTTTTCCCAGGCTGAATCCACCGATTATCTGCGCACATTGCATAATTTGTTCCTGGTAAACCATGATCCCATAAGTTGGCTTCAGCACTTTTTCCATCATTTGATGAGGGTAATCTGATAACTCCCTTCCATTTTTGCGCTTGATAAAATCAGGAATGTATTTCATGGGTCCCGGACGATATAATGCATTCATGGCAATCAGATCCTCAATATTGTTTGGTTTGAGATTCTTGAGGTGAGCCCGCATGCCTTCCGATTCGAACTGGAATATGCCGTATGTGTACCCATTTCTGAATAATTCGAATGTTTTATCATCCTCCATCGGTATCTCATCTATATGGATAGCCAGATCCTTGCTGCTTTTGATATTATCCAGGGTATCTTTAATAATGGTCAGGGTTTTAAGTCCCAGTATGTCCATTTTCAGCATGCCCACCGATTCAACAAGATCTCCTTCATATTGAGTAACCATCAATTTAGAATCCTTGGCAGTGCTTAATGGGATGTGTTCGAACAAATCATCCTTTCCAATAATCACCCCGCATGCGTGCGTACCCGTATGCCGGGCAGAACCTTCCAGAATTTCTGCATATTTGAGCGTTTTCTGAACCAGTGCTTCTCCTTCTTCTTTATCTTTTTTTAATTCTTTTACCTGGGCAAATGCTTTTTTTAATGTCATATCTGGATCTGTAGGAACCAGTTTTGCCAGGCGGTCAGCCACGTTTAATGGAAGCTTTAACACCCTTGCCACATCACGAATAGAGGATCGTGCTGCCATAGAGCCAAATGTAATGATCTGGGCCACCCGGTTTTCACCGTATTTATTGACCACGTAATTGATGACCTTTTCTCTTCCATAATCATCAAAATAAATATCCATATCAGGCATATTGACACGCTCCGGGTTGAGGAATCTTTCGAAAAGCAAATTGTATTTGATGGGGTCTACATTGGTGATCTTGATGCAATAAGCTACAGCGGATCCTGCGGCTGAACCACGGCCAGGACCAACAATTACATCCATTTTACGTGCTTCATTGATAAAGTCCTGGACAATGAGGAAATAACCCGCAAAACCCATATTCTTTATCACATTCAGTTCATAGTTCAACCTGTCTTCAATTTCCTTTGTAATATCATTATACCTGCTTTTAGCTCCGATGAATGCCAGGTGATGAAGGTATTCATCTGCGCTCTTAAAGCCTTCAGGCAATGGATATTCGGGTAAGATCACGGGGTGATCAAGCACAAAATCTTCAATTTTATTGACAATCTCGGATGTATTTTCAATCGCTTCAGGTACATCCGAAAACAGCACTTTCATTTCTTCGCTTGTTTTAAAATATTCCTGTCCTGAATATTTCATTCCATCCTTATCGTCAGCATCCTTTCCTGTATTCAGACAAATGAGTATGTGGTGGGCCTCAAAATCCTCCTTATTGACATAATGTACATCATTGGTAGCAATGAGCTTAATGTCGTGTTTTCGTGCCAATTCAATTAATGCCTTGTTTACGATATCCTGGTCTTCAATGCCATGCCGCATTAATTCAAGATAGAAATCATCACCAAATAATTGAAGATATTCTTCAATGGCCTGGCTGCCTGAGTCTATACCTCCCCGGATAATGGATTTTGGGACTTCTCCTCCCAAGCAGGCTGTAGAAGCAATTAATCCTTCACTGTATTTTTTTAATAAATCCTTATCAATTCTTGGGGTATAATAAAATCCATCTTTGTATGCCAGCGTGACCAGTTTAGCTAAATTGTGGTAGCCTTTTATATTTTTAGCCAATAAGATCAGGTGATATCCACTCCTGTCTTCTTTTGCTTTTTTATCATGCATGCTGCCATGTGCAACATACATTTCGCAACCAATGATGGGTTTAATTCCATTTTTCCTTGCCATTCTCATAAAATCCAGCACTCCAAACATATTTCCATGATCGGTTATGGCCATGGCCTGCATCCCATCCTTTTTGGCTTTGGCCATGAGAACAGGAATGCTGGCAGCTCCATCCAAAATGGAATATTGAGTATGCAAATGAAGGTGTGTGAATTTTGACATAAATTCTATTTCATCAGCAATTAAATCCGCTTGGCAGAATAAAAAATGCTAATTAATCCTATAGCAATTTAGGCAATCAAAAGAGAATTATGGATCCCTGGTTAAATTTTATCCACATATTGTAAGGTGCTGAAAAATAGTTCTTTGCGTGTTAGTTATTGAGGCTCAATGGGTTGATAATTTCATTAAAATGACCAGCTGACTCCCGCACTTGGAAGGATGGGCAACTGGTCAATTCTTTCATTGCTTACACGGTCAAAATAAAACATATTATTTCTGTCGTAGGCATTTGTAACACTCAGGATTCCTTCTATGATGTTGTGCTTATTTAGTTTCCACTTTTTAGTTAAAGAAATATCGAGTCGATGATAAGGTGGAAGTCTTCCACCGTTTAAATCGCCATAAAGGATGCCCAGGTTTCCATTTGTGCTTGTATAATCCTGGGTAATTCCTTCTGAGAAATCCAGGTATTCATAAAATCCCTGGGTTTGAGTAAAGGGAAACGGAGATCCATAATTCCAGCGGAAAGACAGATCCACTGGTTTCTTTTTGCCAATAGCCAGGTTGAATAAAAACTGGATGTTGTGGCGCCTGTCCCAGTGAGGAGTATAGGTCATTATGCCATCATATCGTTCCACGAAAGCGAAATCGTAAACAAACCATATATAAACAGGCTTCAGGTCCAGTACATAATGAAAATTCATTCCATAAGCCAGTCCCTGTTCAATGATAAAATCACTGCGGAGGTATTCAGGTTTATCCTGGAAATCAGGTGTGTCGTCAAATATTTTGTTCCTGTTGATATTAGTGAGTTGATAGAAGTCTTTGATATATCCTTCCAGGTTAAGAGTGGAATGCTCTTTGATATCGATTTCCGCACCCAATATATAATGCATGGCCTTTTGCAAACGACTATTAATTTCCTTTCCGTCGAAATGATCGGGTACATCGTCAGGAGCGGTTAAAAATCCATAAAAAAGATTGACTACGTCCCTGTCTGAAAAAGCACTGATCAGGTCTTGAGTATATTTTCCAATGGCCAATTTGAACCGAAGGTAATCTGTGGCATTGTATTTCGCACCGAATCTCGGTTCCAGGGAGGTTTCCTGTAAAGAAGCGTAATATTGCATCCGCAAACTGGGAACCATAATAAAGTTCCCCAGTGTTTTCTTGTACTTAAAGAATCCGGCCATATTCGTTGTATTCTCCGGATCACCAATTCTTCTTCCTGAAGCATTGTAGTATCGAAAATCAGTCTGAAAACCACTCATTTCAAATCCGTAACGAATGAGATCATTTCCGAGATAATAGGAAAATTTCATACCCCCTTCAAAACCCCCGATGAGGCTGTAGCGTGGGAGGTTGTCGAGCTCCAGCTGGTCAATTCTATATTTGGAGTAGGAAAGATGCCCTTCAATAATAGTGGATGAACCCACAGGAACCAATAAAAATTGAGTTCCTATTCCTGCTGATCCCCATTCATAGGATGTAATTCCCGTATAATCCACTTTATCTCTGAAATTGAAGCCAAACAACTTGATACCGGATCCGCTGGCATCGTTAAAACTCACTTTTCCATATACATCGTTGAAACTGTAGGGAAGCCCATTTTCATCCGCATATCCGTAAAGAAGCGGTGCTGTTTTATCCAGGTATGAATTGCGGATAGCAAAAATGAAGTTTGAGTTACCTTCCTCTGCCTTAAACTTTTTCAATGGTCCGTTCAAAATGAGCTTGGAGCTGAAAGTACTGCTGCCAATTTTACCTGACAAACGGGTTTTATTCCCTTCTATGGAATTGACATCCATAACTGCTGAAATCCGGTCTCCGTATTCAGCATCAAAACCCCCGGCAAAGACATCAATATTCCGTATCATGTCGATATCGAACACAGAAAACAAACCCAGTGAATGAAAGGGATTGTAAATGGTCATTCCATCGAGGATGACTTTATTTTGGATCGGGGTTCCACCCCGGATGTAGATTTGACCCCCTTTATCTCCACTGCTTACCACACCGGGTAATACCTGAATGTATTGTGCTAAATCCGGAGTAGCGCCAATGGCAGGAAGTTTTGCAATATCATCCGTTGTTATTTTTATTTTGCTGATTTTAACCTGTGTCTGACTTTCAATTTTTTTACTATTGATGATCACTTCTTCCAGTTCGATGGCTATTTGTGTCAGGTAAATATTTCGATTGATTATATCTCCTGAATTAATGGTTATTTTTTCCCGGATGGTGTCATAACCCACATAAGTGCAAACAAGTGTATAGCTTCCGGGATTGAATTTAGAGAGGCTGTAAAAACCTTTGATGTCCGTTGCCACACCCAGGGTCGTTCCTTCAAAGAAAACATGGGTAAAAAGAATGGGTTCTCCTGTTATTTTATCATACACAAATCCCCTGATTTCTGTTTTTTGTGCAATGCCCTGAT